>JBEEOS010000018.1:0-26088 GCA_041191485.1 Pseudomonadota bacterium | reverse complement strand
CGCCAATGACGGCATCTCCATGATCCAGACCGCTGAAGGCGCTCTGACCGAAGTCACCAACATGCTGCAGCGCATGCGTGAGCTGGCCGTTCAGTCTGCTAACGACACCAACACCAGCAGCGACCGTTTTGCCCTGGACCTGGAATACCAGCAACTGGGCAAAGAAATTTCCCGCATCGCCACCAATACCCAGTGGAACGCGATGAACATCCTCAACAACACCGAAGTGGGTCAGGCTGGCACCGCGCACGATGTGGGCGAGGGTATCCGTAACGTCAAGTTCCAGGTGGGCGCCAACCCCAACCAGGTGATCAGCATTGGTCTGAAAGACTTCTCTTACAACCTGGGCATCGATGCTACCCAGAGCGAGAGCAAGTTCTCTCTGAACAACATGAGCGGTATGCAGGACTTCCAGTTCAAGCTGGATGGCCAAACCATCAACTTCAGCACCTCCCGCAAGATTGGGTACAACGATTCTGGCGAAGCTTTGCTGGACAACTTGGGCAACCCCGTCACGGTCATGACCGAAGACGAGCTGGTGGACTTCACTACCCAAATGAAGAAAGCCATCACCGACACCGAAGGCTTCTCTAACGTGTCTGTGACCCGCGTGGGCCACGACATCTATGTCAGCGATGCTGAAGGCCGTGCCATTGGCAGCCTGTCCGCTGCGGATCCAGTAGGTGTGAGCGCCATTTCCAACTGGACGGCAGCCACTGGCGGCAGCTCTACGACGTTTGCCTTGGACAACATGGCCGGCAAAAAGGACTTTTCCTTGAATGTCAACGGCCAGGCCATTGATTTCAGCATTGCGACGGCAGTGGCTGGCAACACCACCACTGCAGCTGAGTCTGGCTCCATCGCAACCGCCTTGCAAACAGCGTTGGACGCTCAATTCGCAGCAGGCACCTATACCGTTACTGGTGACACTGCGGGTGCGTTGACGATCACAGCAGCTGCCTTGAGTTTCGGCTACAACGAGATGTACACCGATGGCAATGGCAACTCCATCGTGAAGGCAGGAACGCCAATTGTGAACGGTCCTGTTGTTTATGCAGACGCTGTTGCTGCGAAAACTGCTGCTGATGCTACTGCTGCTCTTACCGATGCTACGCAACTTGGTCTTGTGGCTGCCGACTATGCATCAGCTTACACGGCTGTAACCGCTGGCTCTGTGACGACACTTGCGGAATTAAAAACAGCATTTGCTACTGCTGCCGAAGATAGCTTGATTACCACTGCAAACGCCACTACAGTCGCCGGTCTCACTGGAACCTTAGAAGAAGCCCAAGCGGTAGTGCTTGGTTTTAAAACCACAACAGCTGCAGCAGCTACGGCAGCCACGGCCGCTGACACGGCTGCGAGCACTGCTGCTACTGCAGTTACTAACGCTACCGCCAACAAGTCGAAAACAATTGTCACTTTTGACCCGGCGGCAATCTATAACGCTGACAACAACACCTTGGTGTCTGACTCCTTCCGCATGAATGTGGGTGGTCAGTGGATGGATTTGTCGATTGATCCCGAGCTGGTTCTGGACGACACGACCAACATCGCCTCCATTCAAGCTGCGTTCAAAGATGGCATTCAGTCTGCACTTGACAGCGTGCACGGTTCAAACAATCTTAAAGTTACCAACAGTGGTTGGGAATTCACGATCACCAGCCAAATCCACTTCAACACGGCTGATCTGACGGGTGACACAGGCGCGGGCTGGTGTTGAAGCTGTGGCTGGTCTGGACCCCTCTGGCAACGCCAACTCCGTCTTCTCTGGTAGCGCTCGTCTGAACGACACCAACCTGAAGACCCAGGAAAGCTCCAACATTGCTGTGGACCGTCTGGACAACGCCATGGCCAATGTGGACCATGAACTGGCGACCTTCGGTGCCGTCATCAACCGCTTGACCTACGCTGCCGACAACCTGACGACCACGTCGCAGAACACCTCGTTCTCTCGTAGCCGCATTCTGGATACCGACTACGCTGCAGCCACCACCGAGCTGGCCCGCACGCAGATCATCCAGCAAGCTGGTATGGCGATGTTGGCTCAGGCCAACCAGCAGCCGCAGACTGTGCTGTCTCTGCTGCAGTAAGCAACGGCTTAAGCGACAACCAAGTTATCGCTCCCTAACAACCCGGCCTTGTGCCGGGTTTTTTATCCCTAAAAGCTTTGAAGGAGTCAGGTGATGGCCGTCATCAACACCAACTTCAAATCGGTGGTCGTACAAAACCACTCGGCAGTGAACAATCGCGCCCTGTCCGACGCGATGGAAAAGCTCTCTACGGGTAAGCGCATCAACAGCGCCAAAGACGACGCCGCCGGCCCGCCAATGACGGCATCTCCATGATCCAGACCGCTGAAGGCGCTCTGACCGAAGTCACCAACATGCTGCAGCGCATGCGTGAGCTGGCCGTTCAGTCTGCCAACGACACCAACACCAGCAGCGATCGCTTTGCCTTGGACCTGGAATACCAGCAACTGGGCCGCGAAATCTCCCGCATCGCTACCAACACGCAGTGGAACGCGATGAACATCCTCAACAACACCGAAGTTGGAACTCAAGGCAGTAGTGCTGACGTGGGCGATGGTGTCCGTTATGTCAAGTTCGAGGTTGGGGCTAACGCTAATCAATTCATCAGCATTGGGCTGAAAGATTTTTCATACGATTTAGCCTCCCCGCCACTGAGCAGCGAGGCGAGGTTCACCTTAACTGGCCTGGCGGGCGCGCAAGAGTTTCAATTGCAAATTGGCAGCGAGACATTTGCCTTCAGCACGACACGCGCAATCGCTGCCAACACCATGACGGAAGATGAGTTGCTGGATTTTGAAACCCAATTGACCAAAGCTGTGACAGACAAGCCAGGATTTGGCAATATCGCAGTCTCACGCGTGGGCGAAGATATTTATATCCAAGATGCAGAAGGCCGGATTGACCCCGGTACGGCGCTGAAGCACACAGTTTGCGCGGATGTTGCCCCGCCATCAGCCCCAGCAGAGCCTACGCCGGCTCCGGAGGAGCCTCCTCCTCCTCTAATGATGCTTTGACATTGAATTGAGTGCACCATGGCCTACTGTGTGTCTGTACCCGTCTCCGGCGTAGCCACGGGCAGGGCTGCAAGCGCAGCTGCGGCTCCTGCTGGCGCAGCTGTTTTTTCGGGGAATGCGCGTCTCAATGACACGCAAATCAAAACTCAGGCGGGGGCGAATTTGGCCGTTGCACGGATCGACCAAGCTCTCACCCGTGTGGATCAAGAGCTCGCTACATATGGTTCGGTGATGAACCGTTTGACATTCACTGCGGACCACATGATGCAAACATCTTTGAACACCAGTTTGTCCCGAAGCCGGATTCAGGACACAGACTACGCTGCAACCACCAGCGACCTGGTGCGCAGCAGCATCATCCAGCAAGCAGCGATGGCAATGCTCACGCAAGCCAACCAGATGCCGCAAAACGTCCTGTCTTTGCTGCGTTGAGTCCTGTCTGAATTTGATTGATTCAACAAAAAACCCGGCATTGCCGGGTTTTTTGTTGGGGTTCACTTAACGGTCTATGAGGCGGACTCAGGTCTCGCTGTTAAAGAGCAGACCCTTGGGGTCGTCCAGCTGCATTTCCACCTGGTGGGCGAATTCCAGCAAACCGTCGGACGGGATTTGGCGAATGATTTCGCCCGTTTCCGTTTGGCGCACGGTGATGATGGTGCGGTCCGTGATTTCGTCGATCTTGAACTCGATGTCACGCGCGTTTTCGCGCATGTGCTCGTTCAGCTTTTTCAGCGCGGCCTCTAACTCGGCGCGTTGCTCTTCAGCGTTGCGGCTGTTGGCTTTTTGCTCGGCGGCCTGGGCTGCGGCTGCTTCAGCCGTGCTGATGCTGTCGGCCTTTTGGACGGAAGCGCCTTCTGCCACGCGTGTGCCCGATTCGGCGCCACGCGTGTCCGTGCCCGTACGGGTGTTGTTGGGCACGGCAGGCTTGGGCTGCCCCATGACGGGGGCAGCCGCAGCCGGGTTGGCCGTGGCGGGTGGCATATAAGAGCCGATACTGCTGATGTCAGTGTTCATGGCTGCAACAAGGTAAGTGAACCGAAAACTGTCCCTCGCAAAGCAAAAGACAGGACCGTTATCTTGTGCATCGACACCAGACTGAAAGACTTTAGGAAATTTTTAAAATATTTTTTTCTGCCGTGATTCGTGGCAGGTAATCAGTCAATTCCAGCAAAATAATAACCCCAAAGACCTCATATTAAGGTCTTTGGGGTTCAAAACGCACGGATTACAGGTCTTCGTCCAGCAGCACGCCTTTGAGTTGCTCGATGTTGTGAGCCACTTTCAGGGCGGCCGGATCGGGGATCTGGCGAATGACATTGCCGGTTTTGGCGTTTTCCACAGTAATGATGGATCGGCCCAGGCGCTCGTCCAGGGAGAAGTGCAAGCCTTTTTGGGACTGGGACATCTCGTTGTTCAGGTCTTTCAGGGCTGCGCGCAGGGCCTGGCGGCTTTCTTCGGCGTTAACTTGTTGGGTTTGCTGTGTAACGACGGCGGCACGGGGTTCCATGCTGGGGGCGGCAACAGCGGCCACTTCTTTGGCGGCGGTGACGGCGGAAACTTCTGCACTCATGATGTTCTCCTTTGAGGAAGTGAGTCTGAGGTCGACGGAAACGGCTTAGCTGACGATGCGCAAATGCGGGGTGTAGTTGCGCGTGGTCTGCGGCAGGGTGCTCCAGGCCTTGGCAATGTCTTCCATGAGGCCGTGGACTTCGCCCAAGACGTCCAGGTCGTTTTTAAGGTTGACTTGCATCAGGCGACGCAGCACGTAGGCGTACAACTCGTTCAGGTTTTGGGCCAGCTCGCCGCCTTTTTCAAAGTCGAGGGCGGTTTGCAAACCCAAAATGATGCGGTTGGCGCGGTCAATGGCTTCAGAGCGGCCTTGAATGTCTTTGCGCTCGATATGGCCACGGGCAATGGCAAAGCTCTCGAGCAATCCGTCGAACAGCATTTGAATCAAGCGAACGCTGTCTGCGCCGGCAACGCCGGTGTGAACATTGACATCTGCATACATGGCTGAGGCCCGCATCTCTGACTCCTGATTTGTGTTGACTACAGCCTTTGAATCGGCGGTGTCAGACAAAACTTGAGGGGCTAAATGCGCGATCGCAGCAGAAAAACTCAATCCTTGTGAGGGGCGGCTGAGGCGGCGCTGTGCCTTTTGTGCTCGCGCTGGATTTGATCGATCATGGTGTTGACCAACTCGTCCGAGAGGTTGAGCTCTTTTTTCATTTTGTTGAGAATGCGCCGTTCGTCGTGGGAGAGGTCACCGTCTTCCATGGCCATGCGCAGTTCCGCTTCAAGAATGATTTTTCGGCGTTCGACCTGGTTGGCAAAGGCGGCAGCAATCACGCCCGTGAGCAAGGCCACGGCACTGACGCCCAGGAAGGCTGTGAATGCGGCAATGAACTTGCCCAGAGAGGACAGGGGGGTCACATCCCCGTAGCCGACGGTGGTCAGTGAGATAACAGCCCAGTACATGGCCGCAGGAATGGAGCCAAACTTGTCGGGCTGAAGTTCGTGCTCGGCGTGGTACATGGCTGTTGACGTGAGCAGCAGCGCGATCAAGAACAAATAAATGGTCGAGTACACGGAGCCACGTGCGTGGTAGAGCGCATTGAACAGGTCTTCAATCGCAGAGTTGTAATGCGAGAGTTTGAAGGTGCGCAGCAGCCGCACGACACGTAGAACACGCAAGTCCAGCCCGGGCAGGAAAATTTGCAGGTAAAAGGGCAACACCGAGACGAGGTCCACCAGCCCAAAAAAGCTCAGGGCGTAGCGGCGGCGGGCTTTCCAGGGACGGTGCTCATCGCGTTCTGAAGACACCCACAGGCGAACCAGGTATTCCAGGCTGAACACTGCAATGCTGAACACCTCAAAAGCCAAAAAGGCCAGGCGGTACTCGTCGTGCAGGTGGTGCACGGACTCCAAAATGATGGAGGCAATGTTGGCCACGATCAAGCCAATGAGACACACTTGAAACACTTTTCCCGAGCGACCGCCAGCGGCATCGCCTTCGAGAATGTGCAGCAGTTTGAGTTTGAAGTGGCGTTTGGCCATGCGTCACTTTACAACATCAGTTGTTAGTGTACGCGGCCATCAGGCCCTTCATGCTGCTTTCAAGGCTGGTGCGCTCGCTGTTGATGCTGCTGACCAAGGTATCCATGGCGCTGAACTGGCGGGTGTAGCGCTCAAGCAGCTTGGTCATGCGCTCTTCGAGCTTGGCCAGCTCGGCCTTTTGGCGTTCAATCTGGGTGTTGGTGGTATCGGTCTGCTGAGTGAGGGTGCCGTTGCTGCGCAGCATGGCATCAATTTTCTTGAAAGCATCACCTGCAACGCCGCCGGGCAAGGGGGAGTATGTGCTTTGATTGTTGGTGTCTGCAGAAAACAGAGTCACCACATCCGAGAAATGATTGCTGAGCGCAGACTCGAGCTTGGTTTCGTCCAGGCTCATTTTTCCATAGCGATCGATGTCGATGCCGACATCACGCGCGGCTTTGAGCGAGGTGCCAGGGGAGCTGGACGTGTCCATGACCAGCTTGCGAACCTGGGCCTTGATGGTGGACAGGAATCTGTCGCCCGCCATGGCGCCGCCATAAATCTCGACATCACTGCTGCTGTCGCCGAGAACCTTCATGTCGTCCATGAAATCGTTGTAGGCGGTGACCAGGTTGGTGAGCTTGTCCTTGATGCCTGTGCTGTCGCGATTCAGGTCAATACGGGCGTTGCCCGATGTGGCGCTGTACAGCTCGAGCGTGACACCAGAAATCACGTCTTTGACGGTGTTGGAGTCGCGGCTGATGGTCAGGCCATCAAATTTGAATTTGGCATTCTGAGCGTCTTGAAGATTGCTGACCAGTCTGGTGCTGGCGATGTCCAAAGCCGGGGCTGTAATGCTGGCGAGGCTGAAATTGGTGTGCGTGCCGGCCGGCGCGTTGATCACCAATGAAGAAGTGCTTACACCTTCGTCAACGGTCTCAACCAGACTGGCGGTGACGCCAAGATCAGCAGCATTGATAGCGGCCACAACGTCTGACATCGAGATGGTTTGTCCTGCAGCCTTGGTAACGGAGATCGGTGTTGCAGTGGAACCAACTGTGAGCGTCAGGTCCAAGTTTGGCGCTGTCCCCAGGTCTACTGTCAGGCTCGCCAGCGTGGTTTCAATGCCACTTGGCAAGTCAACACTCGCTGGCGTCGTCCCGAAATTGAGCTCGGCAATGCCGCTGTCGTTGGTAATGGTGAAGTTTTTGCTTTCTCCTGTTTCGCCACTGACCACAATGGTCCAGGGCTTGCTGGGGTCGCCGGTGTTAAGCAGTTGCGCCGTGACGCCAAGCTCTGCATCGTTGATCGCGCTGACCACACCTGCAGGGGTGTGTGTCTTGACGGTAATGCTCTTGGCTGCTGCACTGCCAATGGCAATGCTGACGTTGAAGTCTTCGCCAGCATTCAGAACTGTGCTACGTTCGGCAAAAGCACCGCTCGCGCTACGTTGGCTGGTGGCAATTTGCGAGACGTTGATGCTGTAGTTGCCTGCCTGTGCAGTGCTGTCGGAAGAGACTGAAAAAGCCGAGGGCTGGCTGTTGCTGGCGGTCAGGGAGCTGAAATCGCTAGCATCTTTGAGCGCATCAAATGCATTCTTTATTTCGCCCAGGTGATAGTTGACCAAAGAGAGGCCGGAAATGCGAGCTTCAGACTTGGCGATTTTGGCATCGAGCGCTTCTTTGCGCGGCGTTTTTTCGGCATCCACCAGGTTTTGGGCCAGCGCCTGAATGTCGATGCCGGATCCGGCACCAAGGCTAGAGACTATGTTGCTGACCGCCACGGGCGACTCCTTGTGTCATGCGCAGGTATTAACCCGGCAAGAACCGGTTGGGGTAAGAGACCATCTTAAGCATGCAATCGGCTTCAAAAGACATAACTTGAATTTTTGACCGTGTCAGCGCAAGAAGTTGAACAAGCTGAGCTGTGACGATTTGCTGAAGCTGCTCATGGCGGCTTCCATGGCCAGCATTTCACGGTTCATGCGGGAAACGGCCTCCGAATAGTCCAGGTCTTCGATGCCCGAGAGGGTGTTGCGCAAATTCAGCACAGTGCCTTCGATGATGCTGGTTTCTTGCTGTATGTTGTTACGGTCTGCGCCCAGCTGCACCAGGCTCAGGTCCAGGGTGTTGAAGAGTTGGTCGGATTCAGCCAGTCCGCGACGAATGTCCTCGGGCTTGGAGTCTTTGACGGCGGTGATCAGGTCGTCAATCACGTCAAAAAAGCCCACGCTCTGCGGCTCATTGGCTGTGGAGTCGTCATTGCGAATCACGCGACCAAAAACTTCGGAACCTGAGTAAGTGAACGACAGTTGTCCCTTTTGTTCATTGGTCAAGCGGGTGGAGGTTTGGTCGCCTTGGTACAGCGTGCTGCTCAATTGAGCAGATTCCCACTCTCCAGTGTCTTCGTTGAGTTTGAGTACTTCTCTAGAGCCACTGACAAAAGGTTCAGTCGTGGCACTGGAGCCAGAAAAGATGTAGTGCCCCAAATCATCCCGGCTGTTGGCCAGTTCCAGCAGTTGCGCGCGCAGGTTGGTCATCTCAATCGAGATGGCTTCGCGGTCGGCAGGAGCCAGCGAGTCGTTGGAGGCTTGTACGGTCAATTCCTTGAACCGGAACATGACTTCGACAGCGCTGTTGATGGCAGTTTCCTGGGAGGATAGGCGACGGTCGCTGGTGTCCAGGTTGCCCTTCATGGCTTCTTGACGGGCAATGGATGTACGAAAGCGGTCGATCAACAAGGCGCGATCAGGCTCATCGCTGGGGTTGATCAGTTTTTTGCCCGTGGCCAGTTGTGACTGACTTTCCGTGATGCGCTTTTGTGCCTGCACGACCTGGGTGGTGGCGTGGTCATAGAAATAGGCGGTGGAGATGCGCATATGTGTCTCCTATCAGAGGGAGTTCAATAAAGTGTCAAACACGTCGCCTGCGACTTGAACAATTTTGGCGTTGGCTTGATAGGCTTGTTGAAAGCGAATCAGGTCGGCGGCTTCTTCATCGAGGTTCACGCCGACGGCGGATTCCCGCGATTGCAGTGCTTGGTCGTAGACAACGCCCAGGGTTTTTTCGGCGAGGCTAGCTTGCTGAGCCACGTTGCCCGCGCGTTGAACGTAGTCCACGTAGGCTTCTGTCAGGGTGTAGGAGCCGATGACAGGCTGATCTTGCAGGTCGCTGATGCGCAGGATGTTGGCGTTGTCGCCGTTGCCGTTGCTGTTGTTGTCAAAGTAGAACTTGTCACCCGATTCCACCACGGAGTTGAAGGTGAAGGTCAAGCCGCGGTAGCTGATGGTGCGGGATGTCGGGTCGTAGGTGCGCTTGGCCAGCTCGGTGCCAGTTGCGTCGTCGGTGATGGTGTAGGTATTGTTGGCGCCAAACTCGATGGTGAAGGGCGATTCCCGTAAGGACTCTTGAGCATCGAAAGCCGTGACGGTGGAAGTCGCTGTCAATTTGGCTGTGCCGATGCCGGTAACGAAAACCAACAAATCTTCAGGCATGACGCCGTCCAAGTAAGCACCAGTGCGGAAACCCAATTTTTCAAGGTCCTGTGGGCCGCCATCAGATGTAAAGGTGAGCTCAATGGTTTGCTCAATATCCTTGCTGTCAATCTGGATGCGACCATTGAATGTGCCTTCGGGCATGGCTGTTCCAGAAATGGTGATGGGGCCTCCATCTAATTTGGTAATTTTGAGCTCACCTGATGCTGCGATTGCTGCTTGCACACCCGCGGGGCCGAGCTGTTCTGAAATGGCTTGTGCCAGTTCGGACATGCTGCTCACGTTGGACAAATCAACAGCTGTTCCATTGATGCTCAATGTGCTGTCACTTGCGATGGTGATGTTGGGCTTTCCGTTGGTGGAAATGCCCACATACACATCGTTGACCATTCGAGCCGAAAGACCCGTGCCAGAGGTGTTGTTAACCCAAGCAATGAATGCATCCGCATCAGCTTGAGCCGGAACAGCTGTCCCGTTGAGCGTGAGCTTCCCTGCTTCGATAGGGGCGCTGAGAGATGGCAAACGATCGCTGCTCAGGCTTGCGGGTTCGATGGTGCTGCCAGTTTGCAAGTGACTTTGTGCATCGTAGACAGGAACGGATAAAGCCTGCGCCCGGGCACCGACAAAGTAAGACAGGTCAAGGTAGCTGTCTGTGCCTGCGGGCTGGTTGAGGTAGTCGGTGTTGTAAGTGGCGCCGCTGGCCAGGCCAAAGGTTGCATCCGGGGCAGACACAATGCTCCACTCTGTGGGGCTTAAGTCCTTGCCCAGGAGTTGTCGCCCGTCACGGGTCATGACCTGGAGGCCTTGGTTGCCATCGGGATCCAGGTAAATGACGGTATTTTTTGAGCCAGCAGGAATGGTGGCAAACGGTGTGATGGTCTGGACATCCAGATTGCTGCTTGCTGTCGGGTTGGTGTTGAAGTCGGCAACAACACTGGACAAGGCGGCAATGGGTGCGGCATCAGGCTCGGTGTAAGCGATGCGGGCCAGAGAGGAACCCGGGTTCATGGGCTCTGCAATGACGCGAAAAGCAGAGGCCGCAGCCACGCGTTGGGGGTCAACCACGTTCACAGTCAGGGCCTGCGCTGCGGTGCCGCCGTCTGGTGTTATGGCAAACAGGTCTTCTCCAGGCCGGCCCATCGCATCCACACCTTGGCGATGGATGGCGTTGACGTTGTCCATGAAGGTTTGGGCCAGCAAGTTGATGTTGTCTTGCATGGGCTTGAGCACTTGCTCGCGAAACGCCAGCAAGCCGCCCAAAGCGCCTCCACTGAGGCTGCCAAGAGTCTCACGCTTTTGCGGGCTGTAGGGGTTGAGGACCATGGTCACACGATCGTCACTGCTGACTTCGAGGCCAAGGCTTTGCGCTTTGTCGCGCTCGACGATGACGCCTTGCTCAAAGTTGTCTGTCAGGCTGACTTTGACTTCACCGTTGGTAGCAAACTGGGTTTTGATGCGTACCTGCTCGGACATTTGGCGCAGCAAGCGGTCGCGTTCGTCAAGCAGGTCTGCTGGCTGGTTTTCCAGCAAGGGTGTTCTGCCCAGTTGTTTATTGACCAAAGAGAGCTGCTCGGCAATCGTGTTGACGGTTTTAGGAATGTCGCCAATGCCGACTTTGGTTTCAGCATCAATCGAGTTGAGTTGATCGGCAATGAGTCGGAAGCTTGACGCGGTGGAGTCTGCGCCGCGCAGGAAGACGTTTCGGGCAATCAAGGAGGCGGGCTCGGCGGCCAGGTCACGTGCAGCCGAGAAGAACTTGCCCATGGACAGGGAAAGGCTGGTGGTTTCGTCAGCCATCAGGTCCACCACGCGGTTGGCGTAGTTGACCAAAGGGCTCTGGCTGTGCAGATCGCTGGTGGCGCCGCGCAGGTTGGATTCGATGAAAGCGTCGTACTGACGCACGATGGCATCGGCCATGACGCCTGTGCCCACGTAATTGGTACCCAGCGCTTTGGGTGCCGTGGTCTGGAACGACACGGTCTGGCGCGAGTAGCCATCGGTGGCCACGTTGGCAATGTTGTTACTGACGGTGGCAAGGGCGCGTTGGTAGGCGGTAATGCCTGACGCGCCAAGGCTCAGCATATCGCTCATGATTTGTCCTCGTCACTGCGGCGCATGCCCGTTCCCGTTGGAACAGCAGTTGCCTTGTCTTCTTGTATCGGCGCGAAACCGGAAGAATTGAGGGGAATAGCCCCTTGCACCGGCAAAATCTTGCCGTTTTTGGTTTCTTCCGCAGGGCCACCGAGTTTGTAAGCCTTGATGGCTTCGGGCTTGAGCGGGTGGGCAACGGGGGCAGCCGAGCGGCCTTCAAGCAGGCTTTGGGTCGATGCGGGGGCCTGGTTGCCGAGCTGCTGGGTCAACATGTCGGCAATGCCGAAAGTGCGGCGCTTGGCAAATTGCACGGACAGCTCCCGGTCCATCAGGTCCTGGTACATGTCTGCTGCATTCGATGTGTTTTCTTCGTCCTTGACCACGGCCTCTCGCATGGACTTCATCATCATTTGCACAAACATGGCCTCGAACTGCTCGGCCGTTTTCTCCAGCGCCCCGCTTTTCTTTTGTGCGGCTTCGCCACGCAGCAGCCCCAGCCCTGAAAAATCAAGATAGCCTGGGGTGGAGGTGGAGACGGGCGAGGTCATGTCTGGGCTCAGATGACGATCAGTTCAGCACGCAGGCTGCCTGAGTTCTTGAGGGCTTCCAGAATGGCGATCAATGCAGAAGGCGTGGCGCCGACCTGGTTGACCGCATCCACGATTTGCTTGAGGTCCACGCCCGGCTGGAACAGGAACATGGGCGCCTTGGGGTCTGAGACCTGGATGTCTGCGTTTTGTACGGCCGCGGTTTGGCCTTGCGCGAGCATATTGGGCTGGGAGACTTCGTTGGTGGCCTTGACGGTGACAGAGATGGTGCCGTGGGAGACAGCCGATGCGCTCACCTTGACGTTGCGGCTGATGACCACGGTGCCAGTGCGGGCGTTTACAACCACGCGGGCAGGCGGCTCACCAGGTTTGACGTCGAGGTTTTCCACCATGCTGAGGAAGGCCACACGCTGGGAAATGTTTTCAGGGGCTCGAACCGAGATGGAAACCGGATCGATGGCGCGTGCGGTGCCTTCCCCAAATTTTTCGTTCACGCCATTGACGATGGCGGTGGCGGTGGTGAAGTCGGCCTCTCGCAGGTTCAGCACCACCTGATCAGACTTGTCGAAGGGGGTATCGACGGTGCGCTCGACAATGGCGCCACCAGGAATACGGCCCGATGTGGGCACACCAATGCTGACTTTGGAGCCAGCGGCAGAGGCTTCAACACCGGTGGCGGTCAGCGCACCTTGCGCCAGGGCGTAAACCTGTCCGTCAATGCCGCGCAGCGTCGTCAAAAGCAAATTGCCGCCACGCAGGTTTTTGGCTTTGCCAATGGCGGAAACATTGATATCAATTTTCTGACCGGGTTTGGCCAGGCCCGGCAATTCGCCAGTGACCATGACGGCAGCGACGTTTTTGATGTCCATCTTGCCGCCACTGGTGCTCTTTTCAAAGTCCGACAGTGCACCCTCTAGGCTGACCCCCAGGCGGCTGAGCATGGACTTCATGCTTTGGGCTGTGAAGCTGATGTCGGCGCCGTCGCCCGTGCCCTCCAGACCCACCACCAGACCGTAGCCAATGAGCTGGTTGGGGCGCATGGCAGCAACGCTGGCGAGGTCTTTGACGCGATCTGCATGCGCCAAAGGAGCCAGGGCCAAAAGCAGCGCCGCGATGAGGGAGTGGGTCAAGAGTTTCATGGCAGTCTTTGAGATGTCAGATGAGCCAGTGCTTAGAACGGCCAGATGTTGTGCAGCAGTCGCGTGCCCCAGCCTGGACGGGAGGCATTGCTCAATTCACCCGTGCCGCGATAGGCAATTTGGGCATTGGCCAGGCGGCGCGATTGCACGGTGTTGTTGGGCGAAATGTCTGCAGGGCGCACGATGCCGCTGAGTTGAATGACCTCGGTGCCTTCACTCAACGCCAGTTGTTTTTCGCCACGCAGCACCAGATTGCCATTGGCCAGCACCTGCACGATCGAGGCGGTGATGGAGCCCTGCAGGCTGGCGGCTTGACCGGTTTCGCCTTTGCCATCGCTGGAGATGTTGGCTCCATCGGTCTTGAGGCCGGAAATGGTGTTCGCCCCTGGCAGCTTGGAGATCAGACCTGGGGTCATGACATCGTTGCTGGACTCGCGCGCAACAGAGGTGCTCTGCTGGCGAGTGGCTTGTGTGGTTTCATCGAGCAAGACAGTGACCGTGTCGCCGATCTGATACGCCACGCCACGGCCATACCAGTTGTCGCCCTGACCGCCGACGAAGATGGCCCCTGTGGCTTCTGCACGGGTGGTCTGAACAACAGGGTACACCGGCGCAAATTCTGGTGTGTGCGTGAGTTTGATGGGCGCCTGTCCACAGCCAGCCAGCACGGCAGCCAGGGCGAGGATCCATTGACGGCTTGCTCTCATGAATTTCCTCACATGTTGTTGTTGAGGTAGCGCAGCATGCCGTCCACCGAGCTGATGGCTTTGGAATTGATTTCGTAGGCGCGCTGGGTCTCGATCATGTTGACCATTTCTTCCACCACGTTCACGTTGGAGGCTTCCAATGAGCCTTGCATCACGCTGCCAGCGCCGCCTTCGCCTGGTACTTGCAGCTGGGGGGTACCGCTGGCAGGGGTTTCCTTGAGCAAGTTGCCGCCCATCGCCTGCAGACCGGCGGGGTTGATGAACCGGGCCACCTGGATCTGGCCCAGGTTCTGGGCGCCACCACCATTGCTGAGTTCGGCGGTGATGGTGCCGTCACGTCCAATGGTCAATGTCGCTGCGTTGGCGGGCAGAGTCACGTTAGGGATCAAGGGGTTGCCGCTCGAAGTCACGATTTGACCCGTGGCCGAGACCTTGAAGCCGCCATCGCGCGTGTAAGCGATGGTGCCATCGTTCATCTGGATCTGGAAAAAGCCATCGCCCTGCACAGCCAGGTCAAGGGCATTGCCCGTGGTGATGATGTTGCCTTGGGTGTGCGTCTTTTCTGTGGCCACCACGCGGGTACCGGTACCCACCATCATGCCCGTGGGCGACTGGGTGTCTGCCGTGACCTGACCACCAGGCTGCTGGATGTTCTGGTAGAGCAGATCTTCGAACAGCGCACGGTCGCGTTTGAAGCCGTGTGTGTTGACGTTGGCCAAGTTGTTGGCAATAACCGACATGCGCGTTTGTTGCGCATCGAGACCGGTTTTGGCAATCCACAATGAGGCGTCCATGGGTATTTCCTATGTGGTGATTACGATTGACGAATCATGCTGGCGCCGTTGGAGTCGAGATCCTTGGCTTCCTTGATGATTCGGATTTGAGATTCAAAAGTACGGGCATGGTCGATCATCTTGGTCATCGACTCGATGGCGCTGACATTGCTGCCCTCAAGAGCTTGAGACACCAAGCCCGGTTGCTTGTCTGTGGCAGCGATGTCAGAGCCGGGGGCAGCCCCGTCCACTCGGAATAGACCGTCTTCACGGCGACGCAAAGGCGTAGCGCTTGCGTCACGCAACAAAATTTTGCCGACCTGCTCCCCGGTTTGGGGGCCGGGTTGTGCCGGATCGCGTGCGTAGATGCTGCCGTCTTTGTTGATGGTGTAGTTGAAGCCCATGGGCAGTGTGATCGGCCCATCTTCGCCACGGACAATTTCGCCTGAACCTGTCTCCAGCACGCCGTTGGCGTTGATGCGCAGATCGCCACGGCGGGTGAAGGCCAACTCGCCATTGGGGGCTTGTACGCCCATGACAGTGGCGTCAGTCATGGCGATATCCAGGGGGTTACCCGTGATCATCATGGGGCCCGCTTCGAGGTTGATCAGGTCGCGTGCGTACACCTGCGATTGAAAGCGTGCGTCAAACCCAGGGCCATCAGCCTTGATGGAACGCATGGCCGCAGAAAAGCTGGTCTTGAAACCGGTCGTAGACAGGTTGGCCAACTCGTTGGTCAACATGGCCCTGTTGACCGATTGTTGAGCCACAAGGTTGGTGGCGTTGAAGATCAGCTTATCCATGGTGTTTTACCTCAGGGTCAAAGTCCGCTTATCAGGAACGGATGTTGATCATGGTTTGCGTCAACGTGTTGTTGGTCTCAATCGCTTTCGCGTTGGCCTGGAAGTTACGTTGGGCAGTGATGAGTTCAATCAGCTCAGTGGTCAGGTCGACGTTGGCACGCTCTGTGGCGCCTGCGCGCACCGTGCCAAAGCCAGCGGAACTTGCCTCACCCAGTGCCAGAGCACCCGATTGCGCCGTGGCCACATAGTTGCTGTCACCGATCTGGCGCAGACCTGTGGGGGCGGAGAAGTTGGCCAGGACAACCTTGGCCAGTTTCTTCTGCGAACCGTTGGAGTAGCTGGCCAGGACCAGGCCGTCGTTACCGACGTCCAGACCGATCAGGTCACCCTCGGGCTTGCCGTTCTGGTCTTGCGACAGGATGGAGAACGACGAGGCGTACTGTGTAGAGCCTTCGTAGTTCATCGAGAAGCTCAGGTTGTAGGCCGAACCAGAAGGTTGAACCAGACGTGTGGCGACTGTGGGGGAGTACAGGTTGCCGCGAGAGTCAAACGTCAGCTCACCCTTGTCCAGGAAGACAGGTACCCAATCGGGCAAGGTGTCGTTGCTGGCTTGGGTGGATTCAGAGAAGTTGTTGTCATCTTCAGCTGCTACATACAGCAACGAATTGCCTGCGTTGGTGGCCTGGAGTGTTTCGATGTTGGGAACCCACAGGCTGGTGGAGCCACGTGCGCTTCCAATATCGGACAAGCCCCAAACGCTGTCACCAGAAACCCGCATGAAAGCGTTGTTGCCGGTTGTTCCTGTTTTGAATGTCAGATAGCCCGTACCGTTGCCAGTTTGCTCCACATTGACTTTCACGCCATTGACGGTGCGGCCTTCGCTATCAACCATTGCATTGATGCGGCGCTCCAGTTCGGCGGCAAACGAGTAAATGGTGTAGTCATCTTTCGCAGGGACCTGAACAGTTCCACTGACGTTATCTACCGACACAACAAATGTGTTGTTTGTAGAGTCCACGCGGAATTTGTTATTCAAGTTCACGCCAATGGTATTGCCAACCAAGGTGGCAGGATCAGACGAAATGCCGCGTGCAGGATTGAGGGCTGCGCTGACATAGTTGCCATCTGCAGATGTTACGGAGCTGCTGAAGCCAAAGAGCTCTTTGGCCATGTCAGAAGCACCAAAGATGGAAATGCTTGAGTCGTCGCCCGTTGAGCCAGAAGAGATACTGAAGCCCTCATCGCCAAAACTGACTTTGATGCCATAACGTTGATCACTTTGTTCGCGCATCATGTCGCCATTTGGGATGGTGTAGGCGCCATACAAACCTGTGGTGGGGTCTGCGGTGGTGTATTGCGTTCCTCCGATGCCGAAAAAGGCATCGGTTGCCAGACCACCGGCGGAGCGCAAGTGCACACGATTAGTGTCACTGGCGTCTTTGAACGTAAAGCTCTTGTTGACGGCGTCATAGCCCACAGTAATTGAAGGCTTGACGGCTCGAACAGCATCCTGAATGCGCGAGACAGCGTCTTCGACGGTCATTTGGCTGATGTTTTCGCCTGCTCCGACCTCGAAGCTGATCATTTTGAAATCGTTTTGTGCTGCGGACTCCTCATTGGTAGTCAACGCGATTTGAAAGAGAGAAACCGATGAGCCGTCATTGCTAAGGTAATTTGAGAAATCGAAATACCGCTCATCGCCGTACTGCTTGTTGATCAATTTGGTGATTTCGCGGGCCATATCAGCGCCAGTGATGGCTGTATCGCTGGCAGTAAGGGACGACAAATCAACCAAAATGGGCTCTTTGGAGCCATCGACATTCAGATAGAAGCTAGGGCCGTTTTGGGCAGCTTGTGCCAATGCAGGGTTGGCAGAAATGGTCGTGATGACACCACTTGACAAAGTCTTTGTGAAAGTGAAAGTGGGAAGCGAAGTGCCTTCAGTCTTTGCCGAAATCCGCAGTTGTCCTTCACTGTCAATCGTGGCCGTGAAGCTGAGACCCGAGGCACTGTTGATCCGAGTGGCGATGTCTGCCAAACCGTCAGCGTAGGTATCCGTGGAGTTTGCAGTGAATGTCAGATCAGTATCAACTCCAGAGATGGCCAGCGACAACTGTGTGTCATTTCCCAGCAGGGCTGTGGTTTTGTTAACCGTAAACCCGGCTTGTGCGTAGTGAGTGAGGGTTGGGTCTGCGGAAACTGATGTGGAGGCGTTGCTGCTGTCTATGGTTGCCAGACTGATTGTAGGCAGGGCTGTGTTGGCTGTGTCAGCTGTGATTTGCAGTTGGCCGTTGGCGTTGATGCTTGCAGTGAAGTTGACGTTATTGGTCGTGTCTTTGTTGATTTGGTCTGCAATGCTGGCCAAACCTGACTCAAAGTCTGCCGGAGCAGTTGCGGTGAATGTGTAACTGGTCGAACCGCTTGTGACTGTCATCTTCATCGATGTGCCAGAGCCCAAGGTTGGCGGTGTGCTGGGCGCAGTGAAACCCATTTTTGAGACCACGTCTTGCAGTTTGTCTGTGGCATAGCCTGTTTGCCAGTTCGTAATCTTGGTCAGCGTTAGTGCATCCCCTTTGGCTGTTGCAGGGGTGGAATCAATGCGATCGTTCAGGCTGTCCAGGTAGTACAGCGGAGTGCCCTCGTAAACAGGAGGCTCTGTGCCCGTGGCAAAGCTGCGGGTCTCACCGTACTGGTTGACAAAGAGTTTTGCACCGTTGGTGTCGGTGGCCTGGATCAGTTTTTCTTCCAGCTTGGTGTCACCGATGAAGACGTGTGTTTGCCACTTGTTGGTGGGGTCGGTGGTGGTGGCGTTCTGGGTCTTGACGTAGTAGACGGTAGCAAGATAGCCGTTGCCAGCTTCGTCAAACACGGTCACGCCTGTGGTCAGGTTGTAGGTGCTGGAGTCGGCAGGGTTGAACGGGGCCTTGATGACGGCTGCATCTGCGGGCAGGTTCAGACCGAGGTTCACCTCGGTGGTTTCGCGCGCATCGCCAATGGTGGCGCGCGGAATCACCAATTTGCTGAGTTTGCTCAGATCGGCCTTGCCAGCATCGTCCACCGCAGCGGCCATCAGGCTCTGCTTGGAGGCGTTGACCACGGCGTAGTCTTCGTTGAGCACAAATTCACCGCTTCGGGTGTAGACGTCCTGCAGGCCGTCGGCTGACTTCATGTAGAAGAAACCGTCGCCGCTGATGCCCATGTTCAGCGAGTTGGCGGAGAACGACAGGTTGCCCTGGCTGAATTCCTGGGTCACAGATTTGATGGCCACACCTTGGCCGATGACCGAGGCGGCGCGTTGCAGGGGCGAGGTGGCGAAGATGTCGCCGAAGTCCACGCGTGAACGCTTGAAGCCGGTGGTGCCGACGTTGGCGATGTTGTTGCTGGTCACGCTCAGCTGAGCGGTGGCGGCGTTCAGTCCGGTGAGGGAGGTGTAAAACGACATGGCGGAATCTCCTGCTGAGGGTTATTTATTGGTAAGCGGAACTGACCTTCGAGAGCGGCACGGTGGAGCCGTCCTGGAGCTCGAGGATCAAATCGTTTTGCGCTGCGCTGTAGGTCACGCTGGTCACGGTGTTGGGCGTCGTGATGGGCATTTGTGTCACCTGCCCCAGGCTGGTGATGGAGGCCACGATCTTGTAGCGGCCGGGGTCCAGGCGCTCACCCATGTTGTTGGTGCCGTCCCAGGTGATGGTGACGTCACCCGGCATCTGGCGGCCCATTGCGCGTGTCGAAACTTTGTTGCCTGCGGCGTCATAGACGTCCACATTGATTTTGTCTGCGCCGTTAGGAATGGAAACGATGCTGCTGATGTTGGCGCCAGCGACCAGTTCGGCCGTGCCATCGGGCGCGCTGACGCGCTTGCCAATCAGGGCGGCGCCTTGCAGCAGGCGGTCTGCTTGCGCGGTGCTGGCCATGGTGTCCAGTGAGTCGGCCATTTTGGTGGTCGCTTCGAGCTGAGAAAACTGTGCCAGCTGAGCCACAAAGGCTTCGTTCTTGACGGGGTCCAGCGGGTTCTGGTTTTGCAGCTGCGTAGTGAACAGTTTCAGAAATGCAGAGCGGTCCATCTCTTCGCCATTGGTCTTGGCGCCTGGATTGTTGATGGACAAATTGGCGCTGATGCTGCCGGTGGTGAGCATGGTCACAATGAATCTCCCTTATCAGGAACGTGTGATTTCGAGGGTGCGCATCATCAGCTGACGCGTTGTGTTCACCACCTCGACGTTGTTTTGGTAAGCGCGGGAGGCGGCCATCATTTCCACCATTTCGGTCATTTCATTCACGTTGGAGTGAAAGACAAAACCCTCTTCGTTGGCTAAAGGATTGGTGGGTTCGAAGACCTTGCGCACGGGTGTGGGGTCGTCGGTCATGTGATCGACCTTGACGCCGCCGATGTAGGGGGCTGCCGCGTTGACCATTTCGTTTCGCATCAGGGCTTTGAACACCGGACGCTTTGCACGAAAGGCCTCGTCTTCCTTGGTGCTGACGGTATCGGCGTTGGCAAGGTTGGAGGCCGTGGCGTTCATGCGCGTCATTTGCGCATTCAATGCAGTGCTGGCAATGCCAATGATGTTGTCAAGAGACATGGTTACTCTCCTTTGAGCGCGCGACGCAAGCCGCTGACGCGGCTTTCGAGGAAATTGAGCGTGGCCTGGTAGTCAGCCGAGGCCTTACCAAACTGGGCCTGCTCGACGTTGAGTTCGACGGTGTTGCCGTCGAAAGATGTGTTGAATGGCGTGCGATAACGCAGACCATTGGTGTCGAGCCCTTCGCCCACTTTGAAGTGTCCTGATGCGGTTGCATCCATCCGGGTGTCGTTGGCCAGGCCGTTGAGCACGGCTTTGAAATCAAGATCACGCGCCTTGAAGTTTGGCGTGTCGGCATTGGCAATGTTTCGGGCGAGCAGATCCAGACGCTGGCTTTTGAGCTGCAGCGCCATTTCATGATTGCCAAAAACGTTGTCGATACCGTTCAAGAGACTCATCTCATTGCCTTAACTGTTGTGGTTTTGCGCCTGGGCGCAATCGCCATTGACGTGACGGATGTGGGTCTTCATGCAAATGCCGTGCCAGTGTTAGCTTTCCTCTGCGGACAAAGGGTTTACAGGGGGATTTGTGCTGACGTTTGAGGCTTGTGCACTCTGTGCGGCAATGTCTTGCCGTCTTTTTGCCGCCGGTAAATAGTCACCTGTCAAAATTTCTTCAGTGGCGCCAAGTTGACTGAACTGCGCCAGTTTTCTGCTGGCATCAAATGCCGTGCGATCCATGGCCAGGCGGTCCAGGCTGTTTTGAACCAGCCCCTGAACGATGGAGTTGCGGGTAATGGGAAGATGGCGCTGGCCATTGACGTACAGGGCTGCAGCCTGCGTGCCGGCGATGGGCAGGGCTTGGTTGGGTTCGCGGTAGGCGCGCGCAGCAGGGGTCAGGACGCTGAGGTAGAGGTCGTCGAGTTTGAGTTTCTGGTCTGAACCGTCCAGTCCCACATCCCGGAAGTACTTTTCGACCAGGTCCAGCTGTTGCAGGACGCTCATATTGCGAATGCTGGAAGCCTGGCCTTGTTTATTCACGCTGGCGGCGCCACGGCCGGGCCCCTCGCAAAACTGGATGATGCCGTGGCACTGGCCGTTGGTGGCGCGTGGGTTGAGGCCATCGCTTTCCATCATGGCCACATGGGCAAAGTCGTCAGGATCGAAGTTGAAGTCGCTGGCCAGCTTGAGGATGCGCTCTTGAACAAGGGGTTGTTCGGCTTTGCTGATGTAGCCCTTGTCGACAGCTCTGTCCAGGGTCTTGTTCAGAATGGTTCCGCCTTGAGCAGCCTGGCGAGTGAGCAAGGCGTCCTGGGTGGACGGTTGTGGTGTTTGCTGCCTTGCTGCCCTGGCTTCATAGCTGGCAGATAGTGTCGAAAAATCGACATTTTGGCCGGGAAGGATCAGATTGGGGTTGCTGATGCCGTTGGTTTTGGCTGTTCGCAGGGCCTGCCGCATGGCCTCGCCCTCGCTCAAGGTGATGCCGGATCGGGCGGCATTTTGTTTGACCAGCCCAATCAAAGTGTCGCCGC
The DNA here is from genome assembly GCA_041191485.1 of Pseudomonadota bacterium. Classification (GTDB taxonomy): domain Bacteria; phylum Pseudomonadota; class Gammaproteobacteria; order Burkholderiales; family Burkholderiaceae_C; genus Limnohabitans_A. Next base: position 4,398 of record JBEEOS010000018.1, on the reverse strand, counting down.
GCTGTACCTGAACGAGTTCCTGCGGTTTGACTGAGGGGGTGATTTGTTGAGCGCGCAATACATCGGCAAAGCCCGAACCCTCTTGGGTGGCTTGGCTGATGGGGGCTGGAGTGGCGGGTTGCGCCTGGCCCAATTTTTGCGTCACACTCAACAACATGGACTCCTTGACGGAATTTCTACACGTGGGTTTTATGCAAAGAGCGTGCCAAAAGATTTTTGCCAATTGGGCTGGCTGGTGTTTGACCGGCTGGTTGCTGACCGGTGTGGCGTTTGCCGCCGAGCCGGCGGAGGGCATGCTTTCGGGCGCTAAAAAATGGGTGGCCAGTCAACACAATACTTCTGCCCAATCGGTGGTCCTGAGCGAGCTGGATGCTCGCCTGCGTGTGCCTGTGTGCAAGGACACAGGGGGCTGGCATTACGACTTTCCCTTCTCCAGCCAGGACACTGTCCGGGCCCGCTGCGGAACGCCTGTGGTCCAGTTCTACATGCGCATTGCCAAGGGCTCTGGTGGTTCAGGTGCGCCCGAAAAGTCCGGCTCCGGAGTCAACCTGGAAATGCGCCAGGCGGTGGTCCTCAAGCGCGGTTTACTGCGGGGGACCAGGCTGACGGCTGATGATTTGCAGCTTGTTCAGTTGCCTGTGGCTCAGCTGCCTTTGCAGAGCATTGACAACTTGGATAATGCCGTGGATGCCGAGCTGACCAGGGATGTGCTGTCGGGTAAACCGCTGCGAGGTTCGGATTTGAGGGCTGCTTTGATGGTCAAGCGGGGGCAAACCGTGACTTTGACACTTCGCCAGCCGAGTGGTTTTGCTGTGTCCGCCCAAGTGGAGGCCCTCCAGGATGGGCGAAAAGGGGATTCGATTCGCTTGAAAAATCGCGAGTCGGGTCGAATACTTACAGGCAAGGTCACTGGCCTGAACAGCCTGCAGGCGCAGTAAATGAGGTTTTGGGGGAAATATGGGTATCAACCCTAAAGTTTCCGTCGCAGCTGTCGATATCGTGGACAAGGACTATCATTAGGGCCGAAAGCCGGTGATCCGGCAGGAGAGAAGATCATGACCGATGCCATTTCAAACTACACGCGCATGGCTCTGAACGACCCGCGTTCGCGCGACGGGTTGAAGAAGCTCGACCAGGCTGGCGAACGTGCCGCAGCCGGCGCCGCTGTGTCCGCATCCGTTACGGTTCAAGGCGATGAGTTGCAGTTGAGCGATGTGGCCCTGCAGGCCATGAAAACCGATTCGTTTGACCGTGCAAAGGTCGATGCCATCAAAACAGCCATCCAGAATGGTCAATACCCCCTGGATGCCCGTCGGATCGCTGAAAGCTTCTACAGCATTGAACAAATGATCAAGGGCTGAACCCAGCCTTGATGCTGAAAACCTTTCTATGTCCAGCCCGAATTCCGGTTTTACAGCTTCTCCGCCGCCCCCTTCTCTCTCCCGCGCTGAGTCGGCGCAGTCCCAGGCTCGCAGATTACTTAATCTGATTGACGCCGAGTTCGAAGCGCTTAAAACACAAGACCTGACCGTCTTTGAGTCTCTTCAGGCTGAAAAGCTGGAGCTGCTCGATCAGTTGGGCGCATTGGCAAAAAAAATCCAGCAAGGCACAGTGGGTGCCACAGACGGCCCTGAATGGGCTGACTTCAAAACGCTTATTCGTCAATGCCAGGATCACTACCGACGCAACGAGACCCTGATCAACCGCCAATTGCTGTCGATTCGTGGCGCCTTGCAGGCCCTGTCCGGTGCAGGCAGACCAGACGCTGTTGAGATGTATGACCGCCTGGGCCAACTGACCAACCATGCTCGACGCGACCGTTACAACGAGGCTTGAAGGCCTGCCTTGAATGGCGCTTTTTATCGAGAAGCTTGGGCGTTCGGGTTGACTTTGATCCGTACTTCCTGGACCGGTAGGCCTTTGTCCTGCAGTCGAGCCACAATGGCGGGCACAAACTGACGTATCTTGGCTGCAGCCGCATTGGAGGGTGTCAGCAGATGCCAGACCCCCTCGTCAAACGGGCCGGCTTGCACCAACGTCCGTAAAGCCGGGGGCAGCATAGGCCGTATGGCCACCAGGCAGTCGCTGGACACGCGCACACGCTCGGTCAGCCGTGCCAGGGCTGGGGAGTCCTGGGCGGCTTGTTCGAGGCTGATGGCGAAGTGGCGACGTTCCATAAGGTCACTCAATTATCCCGGATGGCGCGGCTTGAGGCTTATTTGGGCATATGCAGCCGGTAAAATGTCGGCCATGTCTCTGAACGTCCTCACCAAACTCTTTGGCAGTCGTAACGACCGCCTTCTCAAGCAATACCGCAAAACCGTTGAACGGATCAATGCCCTCGAAGCCAGCCTGGAGGGGCTGACCGACGAGGAGTTGCGCGGTAAAACGCAGGCGTTCCGGGATCGGGTGCAGGCGGGTGAGACGCTGGATGCCTTGCTGCCAGAAGCTTTTGCCGTGGTGCGCGAGGGTGCCAAGCGCGTCATGAAAATGCGCCACTTTGATGTCCAGCTGGTCGGTGGCATTGCCTTGCACCAGGGCAAGATTGCCGAGATGCGCACGGGCGAGGGCAAGACCTTGACCGCAACCTTGCCGGTGTACCTCAATGCCCTGAGCGGCAAGGGTGTGCACGTGGTCACCGTCAACGACTATCTGGCGGGGCGTGACGCGCAGTGGATGGGGCGCCTGTACAACTTCCTGGGCCTGACGGTCGGGATCAACCTGCCCAATATGTCTCGCGAAGACAAGCAGGCTGCCTACAACGCCGACATCACCTACGGCACCAACAACGAATACGGGTTTGACTACCTGCGCGACAACATGGTCTATGAAGTCCATGACCGCGTGCAGCGTGTGCTCAACTACGCCATCGTGGACGAGGTGGACTCGATCCTGATCGACGAGGCGCGTACGCCCCTGATCATCAGCGGTCAGGCCGAAGACCACACCGCGATGTACCTGGCCATCAAGCAGGTGGTGCCCCTGTTGACCAGGCAAGAGGGCGAGGAAGATCCGCGCACCGGTCAGGGCATCACGGTGCCAGGCGACTTCACAGTGGATGAAAAATCCCGCCAGGTGTTCCTGACCGAGCAAGGTCACGAAAAAGCCGAGCAAGTGCTGGCGCAGCTGGGGCTGCTGCCCGAAGGGGCCAGCTTGTATGAGCCGGCCAACATCACCTTGATGCACCACCTCAACGCCGCGTTGCGCGCGCAGCATCTGTACCACCGCGACCAGCACTATGTGCTGCAGGATGGCGAGATCGTGATCGTGGACGAATTCACTGGCCGACTGATGGCAGGCCGCCGCTGGAGCGATGGCCTGCACCAGGCCGTGGAAGCCAAAGAGGGTGTGCAGATTCAGGCCGAAAACCAGACCCTGGCCTCCATCACCTTCCAGAACTACTTCCGCCTCTACGGCAAGCTCGCCGGCATGACCGGTACGGCTGATACCGAGGCCTATGAGTTCCAGGAAATCTATGGTCTGGAGACCGTGGTCATCCCTCCGCACCGCAAGAATCTGCGCGCTGACCAGCTCGACCGCGTGTACAAAACCGCGCAGGAAAAATACAAGGCGGCGATTGACGACATTCGCGAATGTCACGAGCGTGGTCAGCCTGTGCTGGTGGGCACTTCGTCTATCGAAAACTCAGAGCTGATTTCCCAGCTGCTCACGCAAGCCAAATTGCCGCACCAGGTGCTCAATGCCAAGCAGCACGCGCGCGAAGCCGATATCGTGGCGCAGGCGGGTCGTGCAGGCATGATCACCATCGCCACCAATATGGCCGGTCGGGGAACCGACATTGTGTTGGGCGGCAACATAGAAAAAGACATCCAGGCCATCGAGGCGGACGAAGCCCTGTCGCCCACGCAGCGCGAAGATCGTGTGGCGCAGCTGCGTGCCCAGTGGCAGCAGGACCATGCCAAGGTCAAGGAACTGGGCGGCTTGCGCATCATCGCGACCGAGCGCCACGAATCGCGCCGTATCGACAACCAGTTGCGTGGTCGTTCGGGTCGCCAAGGTGATCCTGGCTCCTCGCGTTTTTACCTGAGTCTGGACGACCCGCTGATGCGCATCTTTGCGGGCGACCGCGTGCGCGCCATCATGGACCGTCTGAAGATGCCTGAGGGTGAAGCGATTGAGGCGGGTATCGTCACGCGCAGCATCGAGAGCGCGCAGCGCAAGGTGGAGTCGCACAACTTTGACATCCGCAAGCAGTTACTCGAGTACGACGATGTCTCCAATGACCAGCGCAAGGTCATTTATCAGCAACGCAACGATATTCTGGATGCCAGCGACCTCAATGCCCAGATCGCTTCGCTGCGCGAAGGTTGCTTTACCGATCTGGTCCGCCAGTACGTGCCCGAAGAGTCCGTGGAAGAGCAGTGGGACCTGGCCGCC
>JBEEOS010000017.1:0-30286 GCA_041191485.1 Pseudomonadota bacterium | reverse complement strand
AAGGATTACAACGGTTTCAAGATGGTGATGGACGGTCGCGCCATTTACGGCAGCGACATTCAGAAGCTGCGCGAGATCATGGCGGCAGAAACCTGGGTTCTGAAAGACGGCGGGAGTGCCGAGGCGGCTGACGTGTTGGCCGATTACACCCGGCGCATTGTGGGCGACGTCAAACTCAGCCGCCCGATGAAGATTGTGGTGGACTCGGGTAATGGCGTTGCAGGAGCTTCGGCGCCAGGTATTTTTCGCGCGCTCGGCTGCGAGGTGATTGAACTGTTTTCCGAGGTGGATGGTGACTTTCCCAACCACCACCCCGACCCCAGCAAGCCCGAGAACCTGCGCGACCTGATCCAGGCCCTTAAAGACACCGATGCAGAGCTAGGCCTGGCCTTTGATGGCGATGGGGATCGTCTGGGTATCGTCACCAAGGATGGTCAAAACATCTTCCCCGACCGCCAGATGCAGCTGTTTGCGCAAGACGTGCTCACCCGCGTGCCGGGCGGCACCATTTTGTTTGACGTGAAGTGCTCGCAACGCCTGGCGCCGGCCATTGAAGCCGCGGGCGGCAAGCCCTTGATGTACAAAACAGGCCACTCCCTGATCAAGGCACAGATGCGTGCCATTGAAGCGCAAGGCGGACAAGCCCCGCTCGGCGGCGAGATGAGTGGACACATCTTTTTCAAGGAGCGTTGGTACGGCTTTGACGACGGGACCTACGCGGGTTGTCGCTTGCTGGAAATCTTGAGCCGCCATGCGGACGCCAGCGCGGTGCTCAATGCTTTGCCCACCAGTTGCTCGACGCCAGAGCTCAACGTGGCTTGCGCCGAGGGCGAACCCCACAGCGTCACGCAAGCGTTGCAGATGCTGGCGGGCGACCACTTCAAGGCACCGGCCAAGGTGTTCACGATTGATGGCTTGCGTGTGGACTGGACGGATGGGTTTGGCCTGATTCGTGCCTCCAACACCACACCGGTGCTGGTGCTGCGCTTTGAAGGGCAAACCGAGGCTGCGCTGCAGCGCATTGAGGCGGACATGTTGGCGCTGCTGCGCTCGGTCAAGCCTGATGCCCAGGTCGGGGCCAGCGCGCATTGACCCCCGACGCATGAGCGGATTTCACCACGCCATCTACAACCTGCTGGCACGTGCGGCGCAACCTTTGCTGCGCCGAAAGCTGCGGCGCCGCGCAGCGGCAGAGCCGGGTTATGGCCTTGCTGTAGAAGAACGGTTTGGTGTCTACAGCCAGCCTGTGGAGCCGCGCAGCGAATTGGTGTGGGTGCACGCGGTTTCCCTGGGCGAATCACGTGCTGCGGGTGTTTTGTTGGCAGCCTTGCGCAGTGCGATGCCGGGCGTACGCGTGCTGCTCACGCACGGCACGGCGACGGGCCGCGCTGAAGGCGAGCGTTACCTGAGGGCAGGCGATGTTCAGGTGTGGCAACCCTGGGACACACCGGCAGCAGTGCGTGCGTTCTTGCATCACTTCAAGCCGCGTGTGGGTTTGCTGATGGAAACCGAGGTCTGGCCCAATCTGGTGTGGCAATCGCGCCATGCACGGGTTCCGCTGGCGCTGGTCAATGCGCGCATGAGTGACAAGTCCTTGCGCTCGGCCTTGCGCTGGACCGGTTTGATGCGCCCCGTGTTTGCCGGTTTGTCGCAAGTGTGGGCGCAGACCGATGCGGATGCGCAGCGCTTGCGGGCCTTGGGCGCGCAGGTGCAGGCCATCACCGGTAACCTGAAATTCGACGCGCAACCTGACCCGGCGCAAGTGGCTCGGGCACAAGCCTGGCGAATGGGGCTGACGCGCCCTGTTGTGATGCTGGCCAGCAGCCGCGAGGGTGAAGAAGCCTTGTGGCTGCAAGCGGTTCAATCGCATGTGCAAAGCCAAGTGCAGTTGCTGATCGTGCCCCGTCATCCGCAGCGCGTGGATGAGGTCGAGCGCTTGTTGCGTGACGCCGGATGGCAGGTTTCACGGCGCAGCCAATGGGGCGAGGCAGGGCCTTCCGCAGCACACTCGAGCGCAGTCTGGCTGGGTGACACCCTGGGCGAGATGGCCCTGTACTACAGCCTGGCTGATGTGGCGTTGCTGGGTGGCAGTTTTGCCCCTTTGGGTGGGCAAAACCTGATCGAGGCTGCCGCTTGTGCTTGCCCCGTAGTGATGGGGCCGCATACCTTCAACTTTGCTGAGGTGGCCGAGCAAGCCTTGGCCGCAGGGGCCGCCTGGCGTGTGGAGGATATGCAGCAAGCATTTGCGTGCGCACAAGAGTTGCTCAGGCCAGAGTCATCCCACGCTTTGGCTGTGGCCAAAGAAAAAGCCCGGGACTTTGCCCGGGCTCATCAGGGGGCGGCGGCCAGGACCGCAGCCTTGGTGCGCAGCTTACTGGCCGAGTAAGGCGTTCACATCCTTGAGGTCTTCCGCGGTGAGGGTGCCTGCGGCCTGGCGCAGCTTGAGCTGACCGAGCAGCACGTTGTAGCGAGCTGCAGCCAGATCACGCTGGGTCTGGTAGAGCTGGCTTTGGCTGTTGAGGACATCCACGTTGGTGTTGACGCCCACCTGGTAGCCCAGCTTGGTGGCATCGACCACGCTTTGTGCCGAGGCCAGCGCCGCTTCAAGCGCCTTGACCTGGCTCAGGCCGCTGAGCAGGCCAAAGTAGGCGGTGCGGGTGCCTTGCTCGACAGAGCGTTGACCCGCCTCCAGGTTGGAGCGGGCTTGCTCTTCGAGGGCCACGGTTTCCTTGACGCGGTTTTGAACGGCAAAACCCGCGAACAGGGGGATGTTCAGGGACAGGCCAATTGTTTTCGCATCAGCGTCAACGGATGAGCTTGGCTTGGCCGCACCGGAATATCGATTTTGGGCAATCGATGCTGTCAGGTCGAGCGTAGGCATATGACCGGCTTGAGCCTTCGTTGTTTCCAGCTTGGCGATTTCGTAAGCCACACTCAGTTGCTGCAGGTTGGTGTTGCCTTGCAGCGCGCGTTGCACCCATTGCTCTGCGTCCGCAGGTTGCGGGGCTTGCAAAACTTTGGTCGCATTCAATGGCAGGGGTTGCTGCTCCTTGGCACCCACGAGTTGGTCCAGGGCCAGTTTTTTGTTGCGCAGGTCGTTCTCGGCGCTCAGCTCTTGTGCAACGACAAGATCAAATTGGGCCTGAGCTTGACGCGTATCCACAATGGTTTTAGTGCCGACTTCAAAGTTGCGTTTGGCAGCTGCCAGTTGTTCTGCCACGGCAGCCTTTTGAGCCCTGACCGAAGCCAAGGCTTGCGTGCTGGTGAGCACGTCAAAGTAGGCCTGAGCGGTTCGAACGATGAGATCTTGCTCGGCAGCCGTCAGTTGTGCAGTGGCGAGAACTGCCGATTTTTGCCCCTGTTGAAAGCTGGCAATGTTCCCCATCCTGAAGATGGGTTGGCTCAAGCTGATCGCATTGGTTTTTGTTTTGTAGTCGTAGACCTCGGCACCAGTGCTTGGGTTCTCGATGTTGGTTTTTGTTTGAGATACGCTGGCTCCGACCGTGGGCAACAACGCTGCCTTGGCTTGATCTGCCTTGGCCTGCGTGGCTTCAGCCTGCGCGCGTGCAGCCGCGTAAGTGGCATCGTGGCCTTTGGCGGCTTCGTACATCTGCAGCAGGCTTTGCGCCTGCGCAGAGCCTGCAACGGCCCATGCCAGGGCCAGGGAGAGATGAAGTGGGCGCAGTTTCATGAAACTTCCTTTGGACGGAAAAGTGCGTTCTTGTGGGGGAATCAGTAGGTCGGGATGGTGGGGTCCACCTGGGCGGCCCAGGCATGAATCCCGCCAGAGACGTTGATCACGTTGTAGCCGTGCTGCTCCAGAAAGCCGGCGACTTGCATGCTGCGCCCGCCATGGTGGCAAAGACAGGCTACAGGACGGTTGCGGTCAAGTTCGTGCAGCCGCGCAGGAATGGTGTGCATGGGCATGTGCACCAGGTCCAGATGGGCAGGCTTGGCGCTGGCTTGTTGCAGCTCCCAGGCTTCGCGCACGTCCAGCAGGACGGGACGTTGCTCCTGGGTGCTGGCCCAGCTTTCGACTTGTGAGGGGGGCAGGTGTTGCATGGTGTTCAGAATTCGAAACGGGTGGGTTCAGCAAAGCCGCTCAGGCGCGGGGCGTTGGCGTCCCAGGGTTGGGCCGTAGACCAGCTGTGGTCGCCCACACGGGTGATGACGGTGGCGCGCATGATGGGCTCCTGGCCGACGATGGCGACCAGACGGCCACCGACCTTGAGTTGGTCGAGCAGGCTTTGGGGCACTTCGGGGACAGAGCCGCTGAGCATGATGGCGTCGAAGGGGCCATCGGTTGCGGCGCCGTGACTGCCGTCGGCCTGACGGACATGCACATTGTGAATATGGTTGCGCGCCAGGTTGGCACGGGCTTGTTCGGCCAGCTGGGCGTCGGTTTCCAGGCTCAGCACCTGCTCGGCTTGCTTGGCCATGAGGGCTGCCGTAAAGCCTGTGCCTGTGCCCACTTCGAGCACTTTGTCGGTGGGCTGCAGGGCCAGTTCTTGCACCATGCGCGCCTGCATGCGTGGAGCCAGCATGACCTGGCCTGTTGCGGGGCCGACGGGCAGTTCCATGTCCACATAGGCCAAGGCTTGTTGACCGGCGGGCACAAACTGGTCGCGATGAACGGTGTCCAGCAGTGCGAGCACGTGGGCATCCAACACCTCCCACGGGCGCACTTGCTGTTCGATCATGTTGAAACGGGCCTTGTCGAGATCCAAGGGGGCTTGCATATGGTACTCCTGGGGGTATATTAAAGGATTCTTACCAATTTTACTGTTCAGCACCCGCTTGGCCCTGACGAACAGGGGACAAGCCTGCTTTTTTGCGCATCCATTGGGCCAGATCGTCCATGTAGCAATACACCACGGGTACGACCACGAGCGTGAGCAGCGATGAGGTGATGACCCCGCCGATCACGGCCTGCCCCATGGGGGCGCGTTGCTCGGAGCCTTCGGTCAGGGCAAAGGCCAGGGGCACCATGCCAAAGACCATGGCCAGCGTGGTCATCAGGATCGGGCGCAGACGCACTTTGGCGGCCGTGAGCAGGGCCTCGGTGCGTTCCATGCCGGCTTCGCGTGAGCGGATGGCAAAGTCCACCAGCAAGATCGCGTTTTTGGTGACCAGGCCCATGAGCATGACCACGCCGATGATGGAGAACATGGACAGGGAGGAGCCAAACATCATGAGCGCCAGCACCACGCCAATGAGCGTCAGCGGCAAAGAGGTCATGAGCGCCATGGGTTGCAGGAAGCTCTTGAACTGGCTGGCCAGGATCATGTAGATGAAGATGACCGCCATCACCAGCGCTGACATGGCGTAACCAAAGGACTCGGCCATGTTCTTGGTGGAGCCGCCAAACTGGTAGCTGTAGCCGGCGGGCAATTGCATGCCGTCCAGGACTTTGCGAATGTCGCCTGAGACTTCCCCGACCGAGCGGCCGTAGGTGTTGGCGTTGATGGCGACTTCGCGCATCAGGTCACGCCGGTTGATTTGGTTGGAGCCTGTGGATTCGGACACACGCGCGACCTGACCGAGTTGCACCACGCGGGCGGAGCCGTCCGCTTGCGTGCCAATGACCAAGGGCAGGCGTTGAAGGTTTTCGGGGTGGCTTCGTACCTCCGGGGCCAGACGCACGTTGACATCGTAGGTCTGGTCGTCGGGCGCGCGCCAGTTACCCACGGTCTGCCCTGCAATCAAGGTGCGCAGCGGAGTGGCAATTTGCCCGGTGCCCAGGCCGACGTTGGAGGCCGAGTCGCGCAGTACATCCACGCGAATGGTGGGTTTGCCATCCTTGACGCTGGAGTCCAGGTCCACAAGACCTGGGATGCCACGGATCTGACCCATCACATCGCGGGCAAGGCGCTCCAGCTCCTTTTGATCGCTGCCCAGAATGGAGAACTCGATTTGCTTGTTGCCGCCCACGGCGTCCAGCAGGCCCACGTGCGTCACGGTGATGCCCGGAATGTGTCGCAGTCGCTCGCGCAGGACGGCCGACATCTGGTCCACATTGCGTTGGCGCTCCGTGCGGTCCACCAGGCGGACATACACATTGGCGTTGTTCTTGCCTTGGGCGTTGGCAGTGTTGAGGGTGGCGACGGTGTAGCGCACTTCCGGCATCTCGCGGATGATGCGCTCGACCTGTCGTGCCTTGGCTTCGGTGGCCTCGAGCGATGAGCCCACTGGCGTCTGGAAGGTGACGGAGGTTTCCGAGTAGTCGGCTTTCGGCACAAACTCGGTGCCCAGCAACGGCACCATGACGATGCTCAGCACAAAAATGGCAAAGGCGCCCAGCAGCGTTTTGCGTTTGTGGACCAGAGACCACGACAGGATCGACTGGTAGCCCTCGCTCAGGCGGTCTGTGGCGCGCTCAAACCAGGCTGTGATGCGACCCAGGGTGCGGTCATACAGCGTCACAGCTTGTGTGTGCGCGCCATGGGCGTGAATGGCCGGGTCGTGCCAGATGCTCGAGAGCATGGGGTCGAGCGTGAAGCTGACGAACATCGAGATCGACACCGCAGCCACGATAGTGACGCCGAATTCGTGGAAGAACTTGCCGATGATGCCTTGCATGAAGCCAATCGGCAGAAACACGGCCACGATGGACAAGGTGGTGGCCAGCACGGCCAGGCCGATTTCCTGCGTGCCTTCCATGGAGGCATTCCATGCGTTTTTGCCCATTTGCACATGGCGCACGATGTTTTCGCGCACCACGATGGCGTCGTCAATCAACAGGCCAACGCACAGCGAGAGCGCCATCAACGTGATCATGTTGATGGTGAAGCCGAACATCTGCATGAACATGAAGGTGCCGATGATCGAGATCGGTAGCGTCAGGCCCGTGATGACGGTGGAACGCCAGGAGTTGAGGAACAGGAACACGATCAACACGGTCAGCAAGGCACCTTCGACCAGGGTGCGGCGCACGTTGTCCACCGCCACGCGGATGGGGCGCGAGGCATCGGTGATGGGTTCGAGTCGCATCCCGGGCGGGGTGCGCTGTTGCATTTCACCCAGGGTTTTGACGAGGCCATTGATGACCTCGATGGTGTTTTCATCCTGTGCCTTTTGCACCGAAAGCAGCAAGGTCCGCTGGCCGTTGTAGAGCGCCAGGCTTTGGACTTCTTCAGCACCGTCGTGCACTTCGGCGACTTGTGACAGGCGAATGGGCGTGTTGCCCTTGCGTGCCACGATGATGTTGCCAAAGTCCTGGGGACGCTGCATGCGGGCATCAATTTGCACCATGCGCTCTTGTTCAAGGGAGCGGATGGCGCCTACGGGCAGGTCCTGGTTCTCGGCCTTGACGGCGTTGAGCACTTGATCGGCAGTCACCCCCAGGGCTTGCATCGCCGCGGGCTGCAGGTAGAGGTTGATTTCGCGGGCGGTACCGCCGACCACGGAAACCGAGCCCACGCCACGTACATTTTCAAGGCGTTTTTTCAGAACCTGCTCTGCCCAGTTGGTCATTTCGACCGCATCGGGGGCGTTGCCTTTGCTGGCATCGGGCAGCACGGCTAGTGACCAGATGGCACGGCTGGCCGGGTCAAAGCGCAAGACCTTGGGGTCTTTGACTTCATCGCGCAGGCTGGGGCGGATGGCTGCGACTTTCTCGCGCACATCGTCCGCAGCTTTGCGGCCATCCACACTCAGCTGGAATTCGATGATGACAACGGATTGGTTTTCGTAGCTGCGCGAGGTCAGGCTGTTGATGCCTGAAATGGAGTTGACGCCTTCTTCGATTTTTTTGGTGACTTCGCTCTCCACAATCTCCGGCGCAGCGCCGGGGTATTCGGTGCTGATCACCACGACGGGGAAGTCAATGTTGGGGAACTGGTCAACTTTGAGGCGTTGATAGGCAAACAGGCCCATGACCACCAATGCCGCCATGAGCATGGTTGCAAAGACCGGGTTTTTAAGGCTGACGCGGGTAAACCACATGTTGCAGCCCCTTATTTGGCGGCGCCAGTGAACTGGACGGTGGTGCCTTCAGCGACAGCGCCTGCACTGGCCAGCAGCACTTGGGCGCCTTCGCTCAGACCCTCTACGCTGGTCCATGTCTGGCCGTCGACCAAAGCGCGGGCGCCGGGTTTGACCGCGACATGAGCCACTTTGCCGTCCTGAATCACCTGGACATAGGGCTGGGGCTTGTCGGTTCGCACGGCGCTCAAGGGCACAGCGAGGGCATGGACGGTTTGCGTGCCCAAATCGCCTTGGGCAAAGGCGCCGTGGCGCAATCCTGTCTGACCTGGCACTCCCAGATAGACCAACACGCTTCGGCTACCCACCTGGGCGCTGGGGTTGATACGCAGCACGCGTGCGGTAACGGGTGCGCTGACGCCTTCGACCTGCAGTTGCGCCTGCATCCCGACCTTGACCTGGGCTGCATCTTCGGCAGACAAGGCGGCTTGCAATTCGAGCTGATCGAGGTTGACCACTTCGGCAATGCGTGCCTCAGGGGCAACACGCTCACCGGGCTGCATCAGTCGCTGTGAGACCACGCCTGCAATCGGGCTGCTCAGGCGAGCGTCCTGCAAGGATTTGCGTGCAATGTCCAGTGCAGCCAGGGCGCCAGCGTGGTTGGCCTGAGCCGTCTGCAGGCTGGCCAGCGAACTTTGCAGTGCGGTCGACGAAATGAAGCCTTGCTGCACCAATGCGTTGTTGTTGTCGTATTGGCGCTGGGCAATGCTGACCTGGGCCAGTGCGGCATCGGCTTGCTGTTGGGCCTGGCGAACCCGGGCCTGGTATTCCGTGGGGTCCACTTCGGCAATGACATGGCCAGCGCGAACCACATCGCCTTCGCGCACCTTGACTGTGAGCAACTCGCCGGTGACTTTGGCCTTGATCATGGCCGTCGCTGTGGACTGCACCGTGCCCGAAATGGGCAGGCTCAAGGTCAGGCCGCGAGCTGTCGCTGTGAGCACGTCACTTTGCGCCAGCTCGACACGGACCGTTGCGTTGGCAGTGGCTGGCGTGGCCAGGGCGGCGGCTTTGCGCTTGCTGAGCATGCGCGCGCCGCCAACAGCCACCATAGCCAGGGCGACAGCAGACAAAATCCAGATGCGTTTGTTTTTCATGGTGTTTCAGACTTTGGGCCGCCTCAATGGCGCAGGCCACGCAGCAACAAATCTGCATGGTGTTGGATGAATGTTTCAGGATCAATACGCTGATCGCTCGGGCAGCACGGGGCCATGGAGTGTTTCCAGGTCACCAGAAAGAGCAGCGGAGCAATGATGGATTGAACGGTCAGGTCCACGTCCACCTGGCGAAATTCCTGGCGGTCGATGCCGCGTTGCAGGACGTAGCGGATCATGGCGTGTCCAGGGGTCACAACCTCTTCCTGGAAAAAACGTGCCAGGTCCGGAAAGTTGCTGGCCTCGCTCATGAGCAGTTTGGAGATGCCAGAGGCTTTGGTGGCCCCATAACGACGCCACCACTCCAGCATCAGGTAGGCCAGCATTTCAGACGAGCTGCCCTCGAAACGGGCCAATTCTTCAGCGCCTTCCGTTTGATGGCGGACCACGTTCTCGCGCACCACGGCTTTGAAGAGTTCTTCCTTGCTGCCAAAGTACAGGAACAAGGTGCCCTTGGAGACGCCGGCACGGGCAGCCACTTCTTCCGCGCGCGTGGCGGCGTACCCTTTCTCGACAAACAGGTCCAGCGCCGCCTCCAGCAATTCGCCAGGGCGTGCATCTTTGCGGCGCTCGCGTTTGTGGACAGGGGTCTGGGTACTCATGCGCCCATTTTAATGACTGAAAGGTTATTAGTGTTGCTGCTGGGTAAAGAACCAGAAAAAAGCCCCCTGGGGAGGGGGCTTTTGCGAACGGGCCGGGGCACTCAGTTGGCGAAGGCTGCAATGCCTGTGATGGCCCGACCCAGGATCAGGGCGTGCACATCGTGTGTGCCCTCGTAGGTGTTGACCACTTCCAGGTTGACCAGGTGGCGGGCCACGCCGTATTCGGCGCTGATGCCGTTGCCGCCCATCATGTCGCGCGCCAGGCGGGCGATGTCCAGCGCTTTGCCGCAGCTGTTGCGCTTGAGGATGCTGGTCAGCTCCACCGAAGCCGTGCCCGCGTCTTTCATGCGGCCCAGCTGCAGGCAGCCTTGCAGGCCCAGGCTGATTTCGGTCAGCATGTCGGCCAGTTTTTTCTGCACCAGCTGGTTGGCGGCCAGCGGGCGGCCAAACTGCTGGCGGTCCAGCACGTACTGGCGGGCGCGCAAGTAACAGTCTTCGGCGGCACCCAGCGCCCCCCAGGCGATGCCGTAGCGGGCGCTGTTCAGACAGGTGAAGGGGCCCTTGAGGCCTCGTACCTCAGGAAAGGCGTTTTCTTCGGGACAGAACACCTCGTCCATGACGATCTCGCCGGTGATGGAGGCGCGCAGGCCCACCTTGCCGTGCACGGCGGGGGCGGAGAGGCCTTTCCAGCCTTTTTCGAGGATGAAGCCACGGATCTGGCCGCCGCCATGTCCATCATCTTCCTTGGCCCAGACCACGAACACATCGGCAATCGGGCTGTTGGTGATCCACATCTTGGCGCCAGTCAGGCTGTAACCGCCATCGACCTTTTTGGCGCGGGTGATCATGCTCCCGGGGTCCGAGCCGTGGTTAGGCTCGGTCAGGCCAAAGCAGCCGATCCATTCGCCACGCGCCAGCTTGGGCAGGTACTTCTGCTTTTGCGCTTCGGTGCCGAACTCGTTGATTGGCACCATCACCAGGGACGACTGCACGCTCATCATCGAGCGGTAGCCCGAGTCCACGCGCTCGACTTCGCGGGCCACCAGGCCGTAACAGACGTAGTTCAGGCCTGCGCCGCCGTATTGCTCGGGAATCGTCGGGCCCAAGAGGCCGAGCTCGCCCATCTCGCGGAAGATGGACACATCGGTGGTTTCATTCAGGAAGGCGTCCTTGACGCGCGGCAGCAGCTTTTCCTGGCAGTAGGCGCGGGCGGCCTCCTGCACCTGACGCTCGTCTTCGGTGAGTTGGGCGCTCAGTTGAAACGGGTCTTCCCAGCTGAAGGTGTTCTTGCTTGTGGCCATGGTGTCAGTTCCTCTAGGGTTTTGACAATTATGTCGTCTTGTTTTTCGGAATTTGCGGCAAGATGTCGCCATGACGATTCCTGAAACGCAAACCCTGGTGCTTGGCGGTGGCTGCTTCTGGTGCACCGAGGCGGTTTTTGTGCGTGTCAAAGGCGTGCTCGATGTGGAGTCTGGCTACGCCAATGGCCACACCGAAGCGCCCACCTATGACGATGTGTGCACCGGAACGACGGGCTACAACGAGGTGCTCAAACTGGTCTACGACCCGCAGCAGATTGGCGCGCAACAGCTGTTGGAAATCTTCTTCCTGATCCATGACCCCACCACGCTCAATCGTCAGGGGCACGATGTGGGCACGCAGTACCGCAGTGGGATTTACTTCACCCAGCCCGAACAGGAAGCGGTAGCTCGCCAAGTGTTGGCTGAGGTGCAACAGTCGCTGCTTGCGCCCGTGGTGACCGAGCTGCAGCCGCTGCGCAACTATCACCCGGCCGAGGACTACCACCAGGACTTTTTCGAGCGTCATCCAGGCCACGGTTACTGCCAGGCGGTGGCAGCACCCAAGGTGGAGAAGTTTCGAAGGACATTTGCCCAGTGGGTGCGGGACTGAGCACAGGCGCCAGATAATCGGCGCATGAATTTTGACCATCCTGTTGTGTCGGCCCTGTTGCCGGTGGCCTTGTTGATCCTGGTGGGTTTTGCGGCCGGGCGCTTTCGCTGGATGCGGCCGGAAGCGGTCAAGGACTTGTCCAATCTTGTGTTTATGGTGCTCACCCAGGCGCTGCTGTTTCGCACCATGAGCAGCGTGCATCTGGAGCAACTGGATTTGCGCCCGGTGTTCCAGTATTTTGTGGTGGTGGGGGTGCTGTTCTTTGCCTGTGTGTACCTTTATGGACGCACGGCCCGTGCCTCTGTGCTGTCCCTGGCCAGCGTGTTCAGCAACACGGTCATGATCGGTGTGCCCCTGATCGGGTTGGCCTTTGGGCATGAGGGGCAGGTGCTCTTGCTGTCCTTGATTGCTTTGCATGCGCTGGTGCTCCTGACAGTCGCCACCATCGTGATTGAAATTCAACTGGCGCATGAACAAGCCCAGGTCGGATCGCAACGTACCCCTTTGTGGCGCATGGTGGCGCAAGCCGTGCGCAGTACGGTGCTGCATCCGGTGCCTTTGCCCATCTTGTTGGGGCTTGCCTACGCCCAGACGGGATGGGGCTTGCACCCCGTGATCGATAAGCCCTTGCAGTTGCTGGGCGGTGCCTTTGGCCCTGTTGCCTTGCTGTTGGTGGGCGTGAGCCTGGCTCAAATTCCTCTGGGCCATCACCTTAAAACGGCGCTGAAGCTGGCTGCCGTCAAAACCGTGGTGCACCCGTTGCTGATGTTTGGGGTGGGGTGGCTGCTGGGGCTGCGCGGTTTGCACCTGTCGGTCATGGTGGTGGTCGCAGCGCTGCCCATGGGGGCCAATGTGTTCTTGTTCTCGCAGCGCTATGCGCTGGAAGAGGATTCAGTCACGGGCGCAGTGGCCTTGTCCACAGTGTTGTCTGCCCTCACCGTTTCTTTGGCGTTGGCGCTGCTGCCGCATTGAATGGGTGCGGCAGCGCGGTCAGCGTTTTCAGGGGGCCAGGCGCTCGCGCACCCATTGGCTGTTTTCCATCCGGTAGCGCAGACGGTCATGCAAGCGGCTCTTGCGGCCTTGCCAAAATTCCCAACGGTCAGGCACCAGGCGGTAGCCGCCCCAGTGAGGGGGGCGAGGCGGCTGGAGCAGAAACTGCGCACCGTACTTGGCCGCGTTGGTCACCAGCACGGTGCGGCTGTCGATCACCTGGCTTTGCGGCGAGGCCCAGGCGCCGATACGTGAGTCCAGCGGGCGGCTTTTGAAATAAGTGTCGCTTTCTTCGTCGCTGACTTTCTCCACCAGGCCTTCAATGCGCACCACGCGTTCGAGTTCAACCCAATGAAACTGGAGGGCGGCATAGGGGTTGCCCGCCAATTCCTGGCCCTTGCGGCTGGCGTAGTTGGTGTACCAGACGATGCCGCGTTCGTCAAAATCCTTGATCAACACCACACGCGTACTTGGACGCATATCGCTGCCGACGGTTGCCACCGTCATGGCATTGGGCTCGGGCACTTCAGATTTGAGGGCCTCGTCAAACCATTGGGCGAATTGCTGAAGGGGGTCTGCATGCGAGGCGTGCTCACTGAGCTCGGCTTTTTCGTAACTTTTGCGCAGGTCGGCGATGTTCATGGGCGCAGTTTAGCGCTTGAGTGCCCGAGCCCATTTGATTTTGTACCCTGCCTGTAACCCGCATGCCTTCCTCTGGCGGAGGAAACCGGTTACCATCTATTTTGTAATTTTGTTACCAAACAGGTTTCCTTCCATGAATCTGCACCCGACCCTGGTGGCTGTGACCGAGCGCATTGCCCATCGCAGCCAATCCACACGCCAAGCCTATTTGGCACAACTGGAAAGTTACGCATCGCGCCCCCCGGGTGCCCAGCGTCTGGGGTGCGCCAACGTGGCCCATGCTTTTGCGGCCATGCCCGAGCCGGACAAGCAAAAAGCCAGTGGTCTTCAGCGCATTCAGGTGGTTGTGCCCCGAGCAACCAACATCGGGATTGTCAACGCCTACAACGACATGCTCTCGGCCCATGCGCCGCTGCAGCATTACCCTGACCTGATCAAGGACGAAGCACGCAAGCTCGGCGCCACCGCGCAGGTTGCTGGCGGCGTCCCCGCCATGTGTGATGGCGTGACCCAGGGCACCGCAGGGATGGAGCTGAGTTTGTTCAGCCGGGATGTGATTGCCATGGCCACGGCTGTCTCGCTCAGCCACGATGTATT
The DNA here is from genome assembly GCA_041191485.1 of Pseudomonadota bacterium. Classification (GTDB taxonomy): domain Bacteria; phylum Pseudomonadota; class Gammaproteobacteria; order Burkholderiales; family Burkholderiaceae_C; genus Limnohabitans_A. The sequence goes on along the minus strand of JBEEOS010000017.1, from coordinate 16,407 downwards.
TGATGTGGCCTTGATGCTGGGCGTGTGCGACAAGATTGTGCCGGGCCTGTTGATTGGAGCTTTGCAATTCGGACATTTGCCAACGGTGTTTGTGCCCGCGGGCCCCATGACCAGCGGCCTGTCCAACAGCGAAAAAGCCAAAGTGCGGGAGAAGGCCGCTTTGGGGCAGGTGGGGCGTGATGAGTTGCTGGCAGCCGAGTCGGCGGCCTACCACGCAGAGGGTACCTGCACGTTCTACGGCACGGCCAACAGCAACCAGATGCTGCTCGAAGCCATGGGTCTGCATGTGCCGGGCACGGCCTTCATCAACCCCGGCGAGGGCGCTCGGGCCGAGCTGACCCGCGAAGCTGCGCGCACTGTCCTTCGAAAACCAGCCCCGATCGGCAAGCTGGTGGATGAGCGCTGCATCGTCAACGCCATGGTGGCCTTGCTGGCCACAGGGGGCTCGACCAACCACCTGATTCATTGGGTTGCAGTGGCGCGGGCGGCAGGCATCTTGATCGACTGGGATGACTTTTCCGCTTTGTCTGACGTGGTGCCCTTGCTCACACGCGTGTACCCCAATGGCAGCGCCGATGTGAACCAGTTTCAGGCCGCAGGCGGCCCCGGTTTCGTGATCCGTGAATTGCTCGATGCCGGTTTGATGCACGAGGACGTGCTCACGGTGCGACCGGGTGGTCTGCGCGAGTTCACCCGGATTCCCTCGCTGCAGGCGGGGCAGCTGGTGTGGCAAGACCCCGGCGCGAGCAAGGACGAGAACGTGGTCCGTCCCGCCTCGAACCCCTTCAGTGCCACGGGAGGGCTCAAGCTGCTGAAAGGCAATTTGGGCCGCAGCGTGATCAAGGTTTCAGCGGTCCCCGAAGACAGGCATGTGGTTGAAGCCCCAGCGCGTGTGTTTGATTCCCAGGAAGCCTTGCATGACGCGTTCAAGACCGGCGAGCTCGACCGCGATGTGGTCTGCGTGGTCCGCTGGCAGGGACCCCAGGCCAACGGCATGCCCGAATTGCACAAGCTCACGCCGCCACTGGCTGTGCTGCAAGGCAAAGGTTTCAAAGTGGCGCTGGTGACCGATGGCCGCATGAGTGGTGCATCGGGCAAGGTGCCCGCAGCCATCCACGTTTCGCCAGAAGCTGCTGCCGCAGGACCTTTGGCCAAGGTGCGCGATGGCGACATGATCCGCTTGGATGGGGTGTCGGGCACGTTGCAAGTGCTGGTCAGCGAGTCTGACTGGGCCTCACGCGAAGCGGCCGTGATGCCCGATGCCCTGCGCGCAGCCAATGGCGTGGGCATGGGTCGTGAATTGTTTGCCAATATGCGCCGCAATGCGCTCAAAGCTGAAGAAGGAGCCTGCACATGGCTGTAAAACTGACTGCCCTGCAAGTGATGCAGGACGCGCCCGTGATCCCTGTGATCGTCTTGAATGACGTGGCGCATGCCGTACCCATGGCGCGTGCGCTGGTGGCTGGCGGCATTCGCATGCTCGAAGTCACTTTGCGTACACCCCAGGCGCTGGCCTGCATGGAGGCTATTGCCAAGGAAGTGCCTGGTGCTGTGGTCGGCGCGGGCACGGTGCGCAGTGCGGCGGACGCCGCTGCGGCTGCCAAGGCTGGCGCGCAGTTTGCAGTCAGCCCGGGGTACACCAAAGCGGTGGGCCAGGCATGCAAGGACAACGGGCTGTCCCTGTTGCCCGGTGTTGCCACGGGCAGCGAGATCATGATGGCGCAGGAAGACGGCTACACCGAGCTCAAGTTCTTTCCCGCCATGCAGGCCGGTGGCCCCCAAATGCTCAAAGCCTGGAGCGGTCCGTTCTTTGACGTGAAGTTTTGCCCCACCGGTGGCGTGACGCCTGGTAATGCGTCAGAGTTGCTGGCACTGCCCAATGTGGCGTGCGTGGGTGGCTCTTGGCTCGTGCCGGCAGACGCCTTGGCCCAAGGGGACTGGGCTCGCATCGAGTCGCTGGCACGCGAGGCTTCGCAACTCCAACGCTGAGTTGGCGCGGCTGGACCAGGCGCGAGGGTTTAACGCAAACCAGCACCAGCAGCGTGTTCAGGGCGCTGGATGAGCTCGATTTTGTAGCCATCCGGATCGGTCACGAAAGCAATCACCGTGGTGCCGCCCTTGACCGGTCCTGCTTCGCGGGTGACCTGGCCACCTGCTGCACGGATTTTTTCGCAGGCCGCATAGGCATCCACCACCCCCAAGGCAATGTGTCCATAGGCGGTGCCGAGTTCGTAACTCTCCACGCCCCAGTTGTAGGTCAGCTCCAGCTCGGCCTGGTCGGGGTTGCCGCCTTCAAATCCCAAAAACGCGAGTGAGTATTTGTACTCGGGGTTTTCGGAGGTGCGCAGCAGCTGCATGCCCAGCACCTGGGTGTAGAAATCAATCGAGCGTTGAAGGTTGCCAACGCGAAGCATGGTGTGGAGGAATCTCATGAGGCATGATGATGCCTGAACACGATGACCCTTACATCCATGCGCGATTTTCCCCTTCACAGTGGCCTCAAAGGTTTCCCGACATTGCATGCCGATGTGCCCGTTGACACGGTGGGCAGACAAGGCTGGCACGTGCTTGGCCCTGAGTTGCCTTTGCCGCTGGCCACTTTGCGTCAATCGGCCTTGGCGCACAACATGGCTTGGATGCAGGCCTGGGCCAATCGCAAAGGCGTGGCCCTGGCGCCGCATGGCAAGACCACCTTGTCTGCGCAGCTGATGCGTGAGCAGCTGCGTGCAGGCGCTTGGGGGCTCACCTTTGCCAATGTGCATCAATTGCAATGGGGACTGGAGGCGGGGGCACAACGTTTCATCATTGCCAACCAGGTGTTGGCGGATGCGGACTTGTGCTCGCTGGATGCGTTGTTGACGCAAAACCCGCAGACCCAGGTTTATTTTTTGGTGGATTCGCTGGCGCAGTGGCGCGCCATTGAGGCCTGGGCGCAGCGCACATGCTGCCGTCGTGTGTGGCACGTGTTGGTGGAGATGGGGACCGATGGTTTTCGCACCGGCTGCCGCAGCACCGCGCAAGCCCTGGCTTTGGCGCAGGCCGTTGCCGACAGCGCTGTGGGCTGCCTGGCTGGGGTCGAGTGTTATGAAGGTGGCTTGGCTCAGGTGCAGACCGACCCTTCGCCCGAAGCGATCACGGCGCTGGTTCGTCGGGTGCACGCGGTGGTGCAAGCCATCGACCAAGCGGGTCTTTGGGGGGGAGAGCAAGTGCTGCTCTCGGCCGGAGGCTCAGCGATTTTTGATTTGATCCTGCCGGTCATTACCGGCCTGAGCTTGTCACGACCTGTGCTGGGTGTTTTGCGCTCAGGCTGCTATGTGACGCATGACCACGGACATTACGCCCAATACTTGACCCGCGTGTTGCAGCGCGAAGGCTTGTCCGAGGGGCTGCAGCCAGCCTTGCAGGTGTGGGCACTGGTGCAGTCGGTGCCCGAACCTGGCCTGGCCATCTTGAATGCGGGGCGTCGGGATGTTTCGTTTGACCAGCAGATGCCGGTGCCCTTGTTGTGGGCGCAGGCAGGCCAGTTGCAGGCCAAGCCCGCGCCTGCAGCCTGGCAAGTGCGGGCTTTGAGCGATCAGCATGCCCATATGCATGTGCCTGTCGATGGGCCCCAGCCCGCCGTGGGAGACAAGGTGGCGCTGGGCATCTCGCACCCGTGCACCACGTTTGACAAATGGGCATGGATGGCCGTGCTCGACGACGAGGGCGCAGTCACCGGCGCCATCACCACCGGTTTTTAATGTTCGCAAAGGATTGCAGATGCAGCACTTCACCAAAATCATTCTCTTCACCGATACCGATGGACGCGCGCGCTTTCGCGAGGAGCAAGTGCCCCTGAGTGAGGGCACGCCCATGAGCCAGCTCTCAGCCTGGCAGGACGCCCAGGGCCTGCAGTTGCGCATGAGCCCCGTGGGCTTTCGCAGCCAGTTTCATTGCACGGGCATTCCGCAATGGTTGTTCGTGCTGCAAGGCCAGATGGAAATCGGTCTGCAGGACGGCAGCACGCGCGTGTTCGGCCCCGGCCAGCACTTTTATTCGGCCGATGTGTTGCCCGCGGGCGCCACGTTTGACCCGAGCCTGCATGGGCATTGCAGCCGCCAGCTGGGCGATGAGCCCTTGGTGACGGTGTTTGTGCGGGGCTGAAAAAACAAAGCCCGCTGCAGGAGCGGGCTTGTGAAACCAGGCCGGTGATGTCGGCCCTGGTCAACGCTTAGCGAAAACGGCCACCGCCGCGGTTGCCACCACCGCCATAGCCACCCCCACCGTGGCGCTTGCCACCGGCAGCCAGGCTGTCGATGCTGGTGCGGGTCGGATCGGGCTGGCCGCCGGTCTTGACGGGCTTGCGGTTCGGCAAGTCCAGGCGTGCAAATTGCGTGGTCTTGAGCGGGTCGATGTGGCGGGGCAGCTCGTCACCATCGCGTGGGCGGCGGTCGCGGTTTTGATCGCGGTTGGCATCACGTTCACGGCGCTGGCCGCCTTGGCCCCCCTGGCCTTCAGGGCGAGGGCCACGTGCGTGTTGCGGACGGTCCTGACGCTGGCCTTGCCCCTCGCCATGGCGGCGTGAGGGCTGGTTGCCGTTGCGCGAAGGACGTGGGCTGCGGGCCTGCTGCCCGTCACCGCCCTGGCCGCCTTGGCCTTCACCACGCTCGCCACGCGGCTGGCGGTCGCCTTGCTTGGTCTTGTTCTCGCGGATGCGGGTCATCATTTCCTGGCGTGCGGCCTTGGCGGCAGCGGCCATGACGTCGCGGCTTGGCGGCTTGCCCGCACCACCCCACAGCGTCTGGCGACCCATGGCGATGGGTTCGGCCCGCTCATCGGGAGCGGGTCCAAAGCCTTCGAGCAATTGAACAGGAATCTGCTGCTTGGTGAAGCGCTCGATTTCCATCATGAAGCCTTCCTCGTCCATGCAGACCAGGTTGACGGCTTCGCCACTGTTGCCCGCGCGACCGGTGCGACCAATGCGGTGCACATAGTCTTCCGAGATGTTGGGGATCTCGTAGTTGACCACGTGTGGCAACTCTTCAATGTCGATGCCGCGCGCAGCAATGTCGGTGGCGACCAGAGCGCGGATATCGCCGCTCTTGAAGCCGGCCAGCGCCTGGGTGCGGGCGCTCTGGCTCTTGTTGCCGTGCAGGGCCATGGCCTTGACGCCGTTTTTGGTCAGGTAGTCGGCCACATTGTTGGCGCCAAACTTGGTGCGGGTGAACACCAGCACCTGGCTCCAGTTGTGCTGCTGGATGATGTGCAGTAGCGCCTCTTTCTTGCGGGCACGGCCCACGGGGTGGATCACCTGTGTGATGCGCTGCACCGTGGTGTTGCTGGGTGTGACCTGAATGCTTTGCGGGTTCTTGAGCAGGCCGTTGGCCAGATCACGGATCTCGTCGCTGAAGGTGGCAGAGAACAGCAGGCTTTGCTTGTTCTGCGGCACCAGGGCCAGCACTTTCTTGACGTCGTGGATGAAGCCCATGTCCAGCATGCGGTCGGCTTCGTCCAGGATCAGGATCTCGACGGTGGACAGGTCCATGTGGCCCTGGCCCTGCAGGTCCAGCAAGCGGCCAGGGGTGGCCACCAGAATGTCCACACCTTTTTTGATGCGGTTGATCTGCGGGTTCATGCCCACACCGCCAAAAATCACGGCGGAGTCGAGCTTGAGGTATTTGCCGTAGTCGCGCACCGACTCTTCGACCTGGGCAGCCAGCTCGCGGGTAGGGGTGAGCACCAGGGCGCGGATGGCCTTGCCGCCAAAGCGGTTCTGGCCGGGTTCGCTCTGGCTGAGCTTGTGCAGCACGGGCAGGGTGAAGGCGGCGGTCTTGCCGGTGCCGGTTTGGGCGCCAGCGAGCAGGTCGTGACCCGCCAGCACGGCGGGAATGGCCTGGGCCTGAATGGGGGTAGGGGTTTCGTAGCCTTGCTCACGCACGGCTTGCACAATGGCCGGGGCCAGGTTCAGTTCTTCAAAGTTCATGAAAGGAGCGCCACACTGGCGCAGGTGATCGGCCAAATCCATTGTGGTTAACAACGGCCAGTTGGAGCCAATCGGTCTCAAGGGAGTGGGCATGGCATCGCGGGATAAGTGTCCCGGATCAGGCCCCAGCAAAATGCTGATGTTGCGGCAACTGGTGGCGGCAACAGGGTGATTGTCGCACACAAACGGTTTTCGCTCTTGACAGCAGTGGCTGAGGAATAATGACGGCATGAATGCGAATGATCAATTGAGCCTTGGCGATTGGAGCGCCGAGCCCGAGCCTGCTGCAGCGATGGCGGTGCCGGTGACGAGCCCTGAGACTTGCGCCGCCATGCTGGACGCCCACCCGGACTACCGCGTGTTGCGCCGGCTGGTGCCACAACTGAGCTGGCCTTTGCCGGAGGGTGCGAAGACAGCACGCGTGTTGATTCTGGACACCGAGACCACGGGCCTGGACGCGCGCCAGGAGCAAATCATCGAGCTGGCCATGCTGTCTGTGCTGGTGGATCGCGACACGGGCCTTCCTGTGGGGGAGGCCTCGGTGTTCGAGTCGTTTGAAGATCCCGGCTACCCCATTCCCAAAGAGATCACCGAGATCACTGGCATCACCGACGACATGGTGCGCGGGCAACGGATTGATGACGCAAAGGTGATGGCCATGGTTGAGCGGGCCGATGTGATCGTGGCGCACAACGCCGGGTTTGACCGCCCCTTTGTGGAAGCACGTCTGCCGGTGTTTGCGCAAAAGCCCTGGAACTGCTCGTTTGTGGGGATCGACTGGAAAAAAGTGGGCAGCGGTTCGGCCAAACTGGAATTTCTGGCGTACTCGACTGGAAAGTTTTTCTACGACGCCCACCGTGCCCTGACCGATTGCCACGCGCTGCTGCAAGTGCTGATCGCGCCGCTGTCAGACGGGCGCACGGGTCTGAAAACCTTGCTCGAAGGCGCGCAGTCGCTGCGCTACAAACTCAGCGCCACAGGCTCGCCCTTTGAGAGCAAGGACAAACTCAAGGCCCGGGGATACCGTTGGGACGGCGAGCAAAAAGCGTGGTGGTGTGCGCTCAAGTCGCCCGAGGCGCTGGAGGAAGAATGCGCCTGGCTCAAGGCCGAGGTGTACGGCGGGCGCGCTGCGCGCGTGGCGCTGGAGGTGCAGGACAGCACGGTACAGTTTTCCGGCAGGCCCGGGCAGCTCTCGCAGCGCACTTTGTAAGCGGTCTATCCTGGCCATTGACCCCAGGCTGGGCGCTTGGTGCGGTGGCCTCTGGGATAATCACGGGTTATTCAGATATTTCAGGGTGTTTCTCCCATGGCTCAATACGTTTTTTCGATGAACCGGGTCGGCAAGATCGTGCCGCCCAAGCGTCAGATCCTCAAGGACATTTCGCTGTCCTTCTTCCCTGGTGCCAAGATTGGTGTGCTGGGCCTCAACGGCTCGGGCAAGTCCACGCTGCTCAAGATCATGGCGGGCATCGACAAGGACATCGAGGGCGAAGCCATTCCCATGGCGGGCCTGAAGATCGGATACCTGCCGCAGGAGCCCCAGCTTGACCCCGAACACACCGTGCGCCAGTCGGTCGAAAGCGGCATGGGCGAAGTCGCAGCTGCCAAGCAGCGCCTGGAAGAGGTGTACGCCGCCTACGCTGAAGAAGACGCCGACTTTGACGCGCTGGCCGCCGAGCAGGCCCAACTCGAAGCCATCATCTCGGCAGCAGGCGCCGAGGGCGACTCCGAGCACCTGCTGGAAATCGCAGCCGACGCCCTGCGCCTGCCGCCCTGGGATGCGGTCATCAAGAACCTGTCCGGCGGTGAAAAACGCCGCGTGGCCCTGTGCCGCCTGCTGCTGTCCAAGCCCGACATGCTGCTGCTCGACGAACCGACCAACCACCTGGACGCCGAATCCGTGGACTGGCTGGAACAGTTCCTCTCGCGTTTTTCGGGTACCGTGGTGGCCATCACCCACGACCGTTACTTCCTGGACAACGCCGCCGAGTGGATTCTGGAACTCGACCGCGGCCACGGCATTCCCTACAAGGGTAACTACTCCACCTGGCTGGAGCAAAAAGAAGCCCGTCTGGAGCAGGAACAGCGCACCGAAGACGCCCGCACCAAGGCCATGAAAAAGGAACTGGAGTGGGCGCGCCAGAACCCCAAGGGCCGCCAGGCCAAGAGCAAGGCCCGTCTGGCCCGCATCGAGGAGCTGAGCGACTTCGAATACCAAAAGCGCAACGAGACCAACGAGATCTTCATCCCGGTGGCCGAGCGTCTGGGCAACGACGTGTTCGAGTTCAAGAACGTCAGCAAGTCCTTTGGTGACCGCCTGCTGATCGACAACCTGAGCTTCAAGGTGCCTGCTGGCGCCATCGTCGGCATCATCGGCCCCAACGGCGCCGGTAAATCCACGCTGTTCAAGCTGATCGCGGGCAAGGAAACACCTGACAGCGGTGAAGTGCACATCGGCCAGACCGTGAAGATGGCCTTTGTGGACCAGAACCGCGACGACCTGGCCAATGACAAGACCGTGTGGGAAGACATCTCTGGCGGCCTGGACATCATCACCGTGGGCAAATTCCAGATGCCCAGCCGTGCGTATTGCGGCCGCTTCAACTTCGGCGGTGGCGACCAGCAAAAGAAAGTCGGCATGCTCTCCGGTGGTGAGCGTGGCCGTCTGCACCTGGCCAAGACCCTGATGCAGGGCGGCAACGTGCTGCTGCTGGATGAACCGTCCAACGACCTGGACGTCGAAACCCTGCGTGCCCTGGAAGACGCGCTGCTCGAATTCGCCGGTTCCGTCATGGTCATCAGCCACGACCGCTGGTTCCTGGACCGCATCGCCACCCACATTCTGGCCGCCGAAGGCGACAGCCAGTGGGTGTTCTTTGACGGCAACTACCAGGAATACGAAGCCGACAAGAAGCGCCGTCTGGGCGAAGAGGGCGCCAAGCCCAAGCGCGTGCGCTACAAGGCGCTCAAGTAAATTGGCGATGGGCCTCAAACCCATGCGGCTTGAAGACATCCTGTTCAGTCAGGGCTTCGGGACGCGTCGCGTCTGCGCCGGTCTGGTCCAGCAGGGGCATGTGCGTGTGCAGGGTGAGGTGCAGACCGATGCGGGGGCTTTTTACGATCCGCAGGGCCTGGATTTCGAAGTGCAGGGCGAGGCCTGGTCGTTCCACGACAAGGCCTATGTGATGCTGCACAAACCGGCGGGCACCGAGTGCTCGCAAAAGCCCTCGGCCTGGCCCAGCATCTACACCTTGTTGCCTGCGCCGCTGCGTCAGCGACCCAGCAAGGGCGCCGTGCAAGGCGTGCAGGCGGTGGGCCGTCTGGACCAGGACACCACGGGGCTGCTCTTGCTGTCGGACGATGGCGCGTTCATCCACCGCATGAGTTCGCCCAAAAAACATGTGCCCAAGGTGTACCAGGTGACGGCTTGTCACCCCATCACCGACGCCATGGTGCAGCGACTGCTGGACGGTGTGGTTCTTGACGATGACCCCAAGCCCGTCAAGGCTGCGGCCTGCGTGAAGACCGGCGAACGCACCCTGGACTTGACCCTAACCGAGGGCAAATACCACCAGGTCAAGCGCATGCTGGCAGCAGTGGTCAACCGGGTGGAGCAGCTGCACCGCAGCCGCATCGGCGGGCTGGCCTTGCCTGCCGATTTGACCCCGGGGCAGTGGCGCTTTGTGAGCACCGAAGAGCTGGATTTGCTCAAGCCCTGAGCGTGCGGCCCGTGGGGCCGGGCTAAGTCTTAAAGGCCAGGCTTCAGCCCCGCCAAAAACTCTGAAATGGCGACCATGACCACACCAGTTTGATCGCGATGGGGCGAGTGCCCGCAAGCAGCCAGCTTGAGCAGCTGTGTTTGCGGCGCTGCAGCGGCGATGTCGTCGATTTGCGCCATCGTGCCGTAGGGGTCGTCATGTCCCTGAATCGCCAGCAAGGGGGCAGTGATTCGAGCCACAACGGTCCGGATGTCGTAACTTCGAAAGGCGTCCGACAACCACACATCGTTCCATTGCGTCCGACAACCACACATCGTTCCATTGCCAGAATGCTGTGTCCACATGCTGGTGGTAAGGAGCCAGGCGCTGGCGCAGCCCACCGTGCTCAAAAGCTTCTTTGGCCGCTGCAATGGCGCGTACCGAAACATCTTCGACCACCACATGCGGGGCCATGACGATGCAGGCCTCCACCGGGTGCTGACTGGCGTGGAGCAGGGCAATGGTGCCGCCGTCCGAGTGGCCCAGCACAATGGGGCGTTCAATCTCCAGCAGCCGTAGCAGCTCGGGTAGCACCACCAGCGCTTCGTGGTGCATATAGTCGGGCTGCAGGCGGCCTGCGCCACGCACATCGGCACGATCGGCGGATTGACCGTAGCCTTGGCGCGAATAGACCAGGCCAGGGCGTCCCAGCTGCTGGCAGAGCTTGGCAGGCCACTCGCGCCACATGGACACACTCCCCAGGCCCTCGTGCAGGAACACGACAGGATCTGGGCAGTCGCTTGAATGGCCGGGACCGGGGATGGTGAGGATTTCCAGGTCAACACCGTGAACACGCAGCAGGGACGAGCTTGTGATCTTCATCAGGAAGTTTTAAGTTTCCAGCGGGTACACTTGCCCCCGCGTTTCGGAAAGTCTGATCTTGTATTCATTTTTGCATCGATTGTCGCGTGGGGTGTTTTTGCTGGGTGCGCTGTGCGTGACAGCGGTATGGGCGAGTCCGACCACGCCAGTGTTTGTCCTCAACTCCCTGGATGGCAACGTCAGTGTGATTGACCCGCTGACCTGGACAGAGGTTAAGCGGCTATCCACCGGCAAGGAGCCTCACCACTTGTACATGACACCTGATGAAAAGTCAGTGATTGTGGCCAATGCCTTGGGCGATTCGCTGACTTTCATCGATCCGCGCACCGCCCAGGTGCAGCGCACGGTGTACGACATCCTGGATCCGTATCAGTTGCGCTTTTCTCCTGACATGAAGTGGCTGGTCACGGCGGCCAACCGCCTCAACCATGTGGATATTTACCGTTGGGACGGCCAAAACCTGCAACTGGCCAAACGCATTGCGACCGGCAAGACGCCCAGCCATGTCTGGATCGACACCAAAAGCACCACGGCCTGGGTCACGATGCAGGATTCGGACGAGCTGGTGACCCTCGATCTGAAGACGCAGACTTTGCGCGCCCGCGTGAAAACAGGATCATTGCCAGCCGATGTGTTTGGCACACCGGATGACCGCTACTTGCTGGTGGGCTTGACTGGCGGCGACGGCGTGGAGGTCTATGACGTCACATCGGGCATGCCCAAATTCGTCAAGAAATTGCTCACCGGTTTGGGGGCGCATGCTTTTCGCGCCATGGGCGACCGTAAACATGTGTTTGTGAGTAACCGAGTCGCCAACTCCATCAGCATGATCGATTACCAGAATATGCAGGTGGTTGCTCAGCTGCCTGGTCCATCGGGGCCTGACTGCATGGAGGTGTCTTCCGATGGCAAGCTGCTTTTGGTGGCTTCACGATGGGCGAAAAAACTGAGCATCATTGACATCGCCGCGCGCAAAGTGGTGCGGCAAGTGAGTGTAGGCAAGTCGCCTCACGGGGTGTGGACCCTGGACCACGCAGGACGGCTTTGAGTGAATGCTTGTGATGCGTAACCGGTCTGCTGTGATGTGGTTTTTGTGTGCCTGGGTGTTGCTTTCAACTCCAGCGCAGGCCGCCACCTGCAGCAAACCGGTGTACCTGACGTTTGACACAGGGCATATGGGCGTGGCGCCCTTGATCGCCGACGTGCTCCAACGTCACCGCACACCCGTGACGTTTTTTGCCGCGCAAGAAAAAACCCGAGAGGGCGATGGCACGCTGGGCGAGTATTGGGCACCCTGGTGGCGCGCCAGGGCGGGCGAGGGGCATGCGTTTGCTTCGCACACCTGGGCTCACGCCTACTGGCTGGCCGATGTGAAGGGCGCAGATGGCTTGCAGCAGTTCCGGATTCGCCCATCCGGGGGGTCGCAGCCGGGGCAAGTGCAGCTTTGGAGTGCGCAACGCTATTGCGAGGAGCTCGACCGCGCCAGCGCGCGTCTGCAATCGTTGACCGGACGGGCGCCTTTGCCACTGTTTCGTGCGCCGGGAGGCAAACATTCCCCAGCCTTGCTCAAGGCGGCGCGTGATTGTGGATATGCGCATGTGGGGTGGTCCGACGCCGGCTTCCTGGGCGATGAGTTGTCCAGCGAACGTTACCCCAATGCACAATTGTTGCGCAAAGCCCTGCAAAACATTCGTCCCGGGGACATCTTGATGGCTCACTTGGGGATATGGTCCCGCCAGGACCCTTGGGCGCCTGCAGTGCTGCAGCCTTTGATTGAAGGTTTGCAGGCCAAGGGTATGTGTTTTGCCTCGCTTGAGGATCATCCTGCCTATCGAGACTGGATTCGAAAACACGAGTGGAAGGACGGGCGTTTCAAGCTCCGCGAACATCAATGATCGAGACATTGCTCAACTTCTGGACGATCTCGCATGACCTGCTCTTTGAGTGGATCGCGCAACCCATCGCCTTTGCCCTGGGCTTGGGCAATTTGCTCGAGGTGGCTTATGAGGGCACCGGCATGTTCATGGTGGGTGTGCTGGAGGTGTTGATCATGCTGGTGCTCATTGCGCCTTTGCAGCGCTGGCGCCCGGTTGAACCACTCACCGACAGGCAGGCCATTCGCGTGGACATGATCTACACCTTGGTGCACAAGCTGGGTGTGTTTGAGTTGTTCATGTATTTCACCTTCGGCAACTGGCTGGAGCAGGGGGTTGCCTATTTGCGTGGATGGGGCATGCCCACTTTTCACATTGACCAGATCTGGCCTGGTGTCACGGATCTGGCCCTCGTCAGTTTCCTGATTTATCTGGTGGTGTTTGATTTTGTGAATTACCTCATTCACCGTGGCCAACATGAGTTAGAGTGGTGGTGGAAGTTACACGCCCTGCACCATTCGCAGCGCCAGATGTCGATGTGGACAGACAATCGGAACCATCTGATCGACAGTATCCTGGTGGCCAGCATCATTGCTGCAGTGGCGGTGTTCATTGGGGTGGGGCCTGGGCAGTTTGTGGCATTGATGGCTTTCGGACGTTTGAGCGAGAACCTCCAGCATGCGAATGTGCGCTTGAGTTTTGGTCCGGTGTTTGAGCGCGTGTGGGTGAGCCCGCGTTTTCACCGCAGGCACCACAGCATTGGCATCGGCCACGAGTCCTTTGAACATGGCCGTGTGGTGCTAGGGGGGTGCAATTTCGGTGTGCTGCTGCCGGTGTGGGACATGCTGTTTCGTACCGCAGACTTTCAGCTTCGCTTTGATGCCACCGGCGTTCGCGACCAGGTTGAACAAGGCCGCGACTATGGCCACGGATTTTGGGCGCAGCAGAAACAGGGTGTGCTGCGTTTGCTTGGGCGTGCCTGACTCGTTTTTCCGCGGCGAGGGTGCTAAGCTTGCCCCATGAAATCGATTCTTGATGCCTTCATGCGCGCCGGGCTGTACTGCCTGATGCCACGCGTCATTGCACTGTCATTCTTGCCCTTGCTGCTGATGGTGGCGCTGTCCTGGGGCTTGGGCTATCTGTACTGGGATGTTGCGGTCTCGGGTGTGCGCCAGTTTCTGGAACAGTTCAGCTTGCTCGCTTCACTGTGGAGCTGGATGGAGCAGCTGGGCGTGCCCGATCTGAAGACAGTGGTCGCGCCTTTGCTGGTGATCCTGGCGGTCACGCCTTTGGTGGTGGTGGTCTCGCTCTTTTCCGTTTCGGCCTTCATGACCCCAAGCTTGACGCGCATGGTCTCTGAGCGCCGTTTTGCATCCATGGAGCGCAAGCGCGGTGCCAACATGTTGCAAAGCCTGCTCTGGAGTCTGTTTTCTTTGCTCCTGGCTTTTGGAGCCTTGCTTGTGACCTTGCCGCTGTGGCTGGTGCCGCCTCTGGCGCTGATCTTGCCGGCCTTGATTTGGGGGTGGCTGACATACAGGGTCATGGCTTTTGATGTCCTCACGGATATCGCCGATACCTCAGAGCGCCAGGCGCTGATGGCGCAACATCGGCTGAGCCTGCTGGGCATGGGGGTGGTCTCGGGTTTGATGGGCGCTGCACCCGGTGTGGTGTGGGCCTCGGGTGCCTTGTTCGCCGCAGCCTTTGTCATTCTGGTGCCTGTGGCCATCTGGATTTACACCCTGGTCTTTGTGTTTTCGTCGCTGTGGTACGCACATTTTTTGCTCGATGCACTGGCCAAACTCAGGCAGCTGAAGTTGCCCATGCGCACGGATGTATCGGAAGCCACGGTGTTGCGCGAGGAGGCTGTGGAGCCGGCACCTTCGCAGAAATTGACCTATGACGCTGCAGATGATCACCATCGGGCGGCGCACGACGGACAGTCTTGAGGAGTTTTGAGTGGCTGTCCTGGTATCGCCTGCTTTGTCGATTGGCCTGATCATCATTGGCGACGAAATTCTCTCCGGCAAGCGTGAAGACAAGCACCTGGCGCAAGTCATACGCATCCTCAACGCGCGCGGCTTGAGTCTGGCGTGGAGCGAGTATGTGGGCGATGATCCGCAGCGCATCACAGCCGTGCTCGAGCGTGCGCTGGCCAGCGGGGATGTTGTGTTCTCGTGTGGTGGCATTGGCGCTACACCCGACGATCACACACGCCAATGCGCGGCTCGTGCGCTGGGGGTGCCTCTGGCCTTGCATCCTCAGGCACGCGTCTGGATCACCGAGCGCATGCACGACATGGCCCGGGAGCAGGGCGTGCATCTGGATGAAAACAGTCCGGAAAACCAGCGCCGACTGGAGATGGGGATGTTCCCGCAAGGGGCAGATGTGATTGCCAACCCCTACAACAAGATTCCGGGCTTTGCTTGTGCCAGTACCCATGCGCAGCCCGGGCATCCGAATGCGGGGGTGTATTTTGTGCCTGGGTTTCCGGTCATGGCCTGGCCCATGATCGAATCCGTCCTGGATCAGCGCTTTGCCGATGCGTTTGCGAAAGATGCTTATCGCGAGCAATCGGTCATCGTGCTTGGCGCCATGGAGTCCACGCTTGCACCTTTGATGCAGCGTATTGAAGCCGATCACGCAGGCATCAAGGTCTTCAGCTTGCCCAGCGTCGATCACCCGCAATGGGGTAAACATATCGAGTTGGGTGTCAAAGGGGCACCAGAAGGTGTGAGCAAAGCCTATGCGGACCTGATGCGAGCGCTGCAGCTGATGCAGGTTTCCTTTGGCCCCGAATTGGTGCGATAAATGAGTGTGCACCAAAATGATGTGGTAATGCATTAAAATGGTGCACCCGTCGGTGTGAAAAATTGCGGCTCTTGTGCAGGAATGCGGCGTCATCCGGGCACAATTAAGGGTTGAGACGCCACTTGCTGTGCCATGCCCTGGGCTGGCACAAAAACTGCAAAGGCTGAGTACCTGTTTTTCAACACCTATCCAACCAGGAGAATCTGATGGCCAAGACCGTCGCAGACGTGATGAAGATGGTGAGCGAGAACGAAGTCAAGTTTGTTGACTTCCGTTTCACCGATACCCGTGGCAAATGGCAGCACATCACTGTGCCCGTGTCGCAGTTCGACGAGAGCAAATTTGAAGATGGCCAGGCCTTTGACGGCTCTTCGATTGCCGGCTGGAAAGGCATCGAAGCCTCCGACATGCTGTTGATTCCCGATGCCAACAGCGCCTTCGTGGACCCCTTCTTCGAAGAAGTCACTCTGGTGCTGATCTGCGACGTGATCGAGCCCACCGATGGCAAGGCCTACGAGCGCGATCCCCGCTCGATTGCCAAGCGCGCTGAAGCCTACCTCAAGCAAGCCGGTCTGGGCGACACCGCCTTCTTCGGCCCTGAGCCTGAGTTCTTCCTGTTCGACGACGTGCGTTGGAGCACCGAGCCGAACAACACCTTCTACGCCATCGACGAAGCCGAAGCGCCCTGGAACAGCGGCACCAAGGTGGAAGGCGGCAACAGCGGTCACCGCAATCGCGTCAAGGGCGGCTACTTCCCCGTGCCTCCGGTCGACAGCACGCAGGACATGCGCAGCGAAATGTCGCTGATCCTGGAATCCATCGGCATTCCGGTCGAAGTGCATCACCACGAAGTTGCTGGCGCTGGCCAGTGCGAAATCGGCACCAAGTTCAGCACGCTGGTCGAGCGCGCCGACTGGACGCTGATGCAAAAGTACGTGATCCACAACGTGGCCAACGCCTACGGCAAGACCGCCACCTTCATGCCCAAGCCCTACGCTGGCGATAACGGTTCCGGCATGCACGTGCACCAGTCCGTCTGGAAAGACGGCAAGAACCTGTTCGCAGGCAATGGCTACGCTGGTCTGTCCGAGTTCGCTCTGTACTACATCGGCGGCATCATCAAGCACGCCCGTGCCCTGAACGCCATCACCAACCCTGGCACCAACAGCTACAAGCGCCTGGT
>JBEEOS010000016.1:0-24643 GCA_041191485.1 Pseudomonadota bacterium | reverse complement strand
GCGATCACCTGGTGGATGAAGTCGTAGGCCCGGCGGGTGCCGAACACCGCGTAGGTGGTCGCGAACGGCACCAGACCGGTCTTGGCCATGCCACCGGCCGCGCCCATGAGCAGCTGCTCGGCCATGCCCATCTGAAAAAAGCGCTCGGGGTAGGCCTGCGCGAAAAGGTGCAGGTCGGTGTACTTGGCGAGGTCGGCCGTCATGCCCACCACCTCGGGGTGCTCGGCGGCGTAAGCCACCAGCGCCTTGCCAAACGGCGCGGCCTGCACAC
The DNA here is from genome assembly GCA_041191485.1 of Pseudomonadota bacterium. Lineage (GTDB taxonomy): Bacteria > Pseudomonadota > Gammaproteobacteria > Burkholderiales > Burkholderiaceae_C > Limnohabitans_A. Next base: position 24,372 of record JBEEOS010000016.1, on the reverse strand, counting down.
GCTGACCCTCGCTGGCAATGGAGGCGATCATGGCCGAGGTGGTCAGCCGGGGTTTCTTGTCGGTCACTGCATTCATCTGTTTCTCCAGAGGGGACAGCGCTAAAGATCTGTCCCCTGGCATTTGTTAAGGCTTGTTCGCGTCCAGAATTTCGAGGGCTTGCTGCCATTCCGGCGGGTCCACGCGGATGAAATGGTTTTTCTCACGCGTTTCTAGGAAGGGTACGCCCTTGCCCATCAGCGTGTCACACAGGATCACGCGGGGCTTGGCCTCGGGCAAGGCGCGGGCGGTGTCAAAGGCACGCAGCACGGCGGGCAGGTGATTGCCGTCCACACGTTGCACATGCCAGCCAAATGCGGCCCACTTGTCGGCGAGCGGCTCAAAACCCATCACTTTGGTGGAGGGGCCATCGGCCTGTTGGTTGTTGATGTCAACAATACAGATCAGATTGCCCAGGCCATGGTGCGCCGCCGACATGGCTGCTTCCCACACCGAGCCTTCGTCCAGCTCGCCATCGGACATGGAGTTGTAGACAAAAGCCGAGCTCTTTTGGTGGCGCAGACCCAACGCAATGCCCACGGCGATCGGCAGGCCTTGACCGAGCGAACCGCCCGAGATTTCCATACCGGGTGTGTAGGTGGCCATGCCCGACATGGGCAGGCGGCTATCGTCGCTACCGTAAGTCTCCAGTTCGGACTCGGGGATGATTCCGGCCTCGATCATCGCCGCGTAGTGCGCGATGGCGTAATGCCCGTGAGAGAGTAAAAAGCGGTCACGCTCAGCCCAGTCGGGATCATTGGCACGGAAGTTCATCGCATGGCCATATGCCACGGCCAGCACATCAGCGTAACCCAAAGCCTGGCCGACATAGCCCTGGCCTTGTACTTCGCCCATGCGTAGTGCGTAGCGGCGGATTCGCCATGCGCAGCGCGCAAGTTCACTCAATTGTTCCTGAGGGGTAGGCATAAATCAAAACTCCAGATTGGTAAGGGCGATCATTTCAAGATGACTGCCGGCACATAGGAAACCAGGAAAAGAACACCAAAAGCCACCAAGTAAAACGGCCCCATGGCTTTGACGGTCTGGCCAACCTTGACTTTGGCGAGAGAGCTTGTAATGAAGAGGGTGGTTCCCACTGGCGGTGTGTAAAGGCCAATGGCCAGGTTGACGACCATCATGATGCCCAGCTGGATAGGGTCCATCCCAATAGCTTGGGCCATCGGCATGAATACAGGTGTCAGCAGCAAAACAGCGGCTGGCAGGTCGATAAACATTCCTAGGAAAAGCATCATCACATTCATCAACAAGATCACGACCCACTGTGTGGAAACGTTTTCCTGGACCCAGAGTGCAATGTTTTGCGGCATCTGGTCGAAGGTCAGGAGCCACCCAATAGCAGCAGATGCCATGATGACCATCAGAACAACACCGGTTGCCACACCAGCCTCGACAATGGCGTGATGCAGTCGTTTGATTGACAAGTCACGATAGAGCAGGGCTGAAACCAAACCAGAGAACAATGCAGCTAAAACGGCAACTTCAGTGGGTGTGGCGATGCCAAATCGTAGAAAAACCACGATCATGACAGGCAAAGCGATAGCTGGCAGTGACATGAGTAAATCGCGTCTGAATTTGGCTCGATCCGCTATCGCAGTTTCACGTGGAAGGTTGTCTCTATGTCCCACGTACCAGCAAGCAACCATGAAGCCACCGCAAAGCAATAATCCCGGCAGAATTCCCGCATAAAACAACGCAGCGATCGATGTGTTCGAGCTAAGGGCATAGAGGATCATCGGAATCGAAGGCGGAATGATGATGTCAATCGTTGCTGCCGAGGCTAGTGAGGCAGCTGAAAATGCCATCGGGTAACCAAGACGTCGATGCCACGGCATGATGAGAGATCCGATTGCTGAAGCATCGGCTACCGCAGAACCAGAGACCCCCCCGAAAAGGGTTGATGACAATACGCTTACTTGCGCTGGTCCACCGTGCCAGCGCCCAACCAACGCTGTGAGTACGCCGACAATGGCTTGTCCCAGCTTGCCGCCCATCATCAGTGAACCCGTTAGCATGAAAAATGGAATTGCTATCAAGGGAAAACTCTGAACCTGAGCAACCATCTGTTGTACTAATAGATCCAGTGGAATACGGTCGTTGCTGAAAGCCGCAGCTAACGCTGCTACCAAAATCGCATGGGCAATCGGAATTGCGATAGCTGCAGCACCCAAGAATGCAAAGAAGATCAAGTAAGTCATCGTTTCACCCCTGCGCTACTTGGACGTGCAGATCAGACGTATCTTTGCTGACCTGCTCGCATCGAAATGCTCGCAAGGCCGAAAGTAGAGCCAGTACTCCTACGAAACCCATGCCAACCATTACGCATGCGTAAGTAACAGATCCTGGAACTTGAAGTATGGGTGTGCGTTCGTCATGGACGATTTCGATCATTCCCCAGGTTGCTTTAACCAATGAGGCATAGAGCATGGCGACAATCAACCATGAGACGATGGCAATGATGCGCCGAGTTTTTTCCTTGACTGAATCAACCAAAAATACGGTCGCAATGTGTGCGCCCTTTTCAGTGGCAAGCACAACACCTGACATCACGAGCCAGGGAAAGAGAAGTTCTGGTACTTCGTTGGCCCATTGAAGGCTTGAGCCATTAACATAGCGTAGCAATGTGTTTGTTGAAAGGATTAGGAAAATCGAAATTGTCGTAACCCATAAAACACTGCTGCAAACGACCACGATCAATTTTTCGAGCAAATTACGCTCGACGATTTTGTAGTTCATTGAATGTCTCCAATACGACCTGCCAGTGTTGGCAGGTCGTATTTCTGGCGGAATTAACCTGTTGTCAGGCTTTTATTTGGCGCGCGCGGCAGCGACGACTTTCTTTACAAATGAGCCGATCGGGCCAGACTCCCATTTGGCAACTACAGGTGCTGTGGCTTTCATGAAGGGTGCTTGATCCACTTTGTCGATCTGGACGCCTTTGGCCTTGAGTTGATCGAACATCTGACCATCGGCCTCCTGTGCCAATTTGCGCTGGAGAGCAGTTGCTTCAGCAGCAGCCTCTTGCACAACCTTCTTGTCGGCGTCAGTTAGTTTGTCCCATGAGCGCTTGCCGATCAGGAACGGCGTGAGCTCGTACTTGTGTCCAGTCAATGAGATGTATTTCTGAACTTCATAAAGTTTGCCAGCCCAGACGTTGACGAGAGGGTTTTCTTGACCATCGACAACACCCTGTTGTAACGCTACATAAAGCTCAGACCATTTGATCTGTTGTGCTTCTGCGCCCACGCTCTGCATGATATCTACAGTCACGGAATCTGGTGGTGTGCGCATCTTCAGACCTTTGAGGTCTTCCGGCTTGAGCAGCGCTCGCTTGTTGTTGCTCATGTGGCGGATACCGTTATCCCAGTACCCGAGGACGACCAACCCCTTTTCTGCGGACTTTTCTGCCAACTCTTTACCTGTTGCGCCATCCAGAACTTTCCAAGCGTGGGCTTGACTTGAGAATAGAAAAGGCATACCGAAGGCGGCGTATTCGGGGACCACATTGGCCACAGCACCTTGAGAGTTCGCTGACATATCAAGGGCGCCAGTGCGTAGGGCTGTGACCATCGCAGCATCATCACCCAATTGTGAAGCTGGGGCAACGGTTACCTCAATGCGGCCATTACTCTTGGCTTTAGCCACTTCCGCGAATTTGACAGCTGCCACGTGACGTGGGTTGTCAATTGCTGTGCCGTGGCCCAATGTCAATTTGACGGTCTGGGCTTGGGCCATGCCTGAGGCGGCCATCAGCGAAGCGACCAGCAATGTGCGGCGCAGGTTATTGAACTTTTTCATGTTGTCTCCTAGTCGTAAAAAACCACGGTTGTGTCGTGGGGGTTGGGGGAAAGTTATCAGTGAATCAGCATGCCACCGTTGATGTCTAGCGTGATACCGGTGCAGTATTTGGACAGATCGCTAGCCAAGAAGACCAAACAGCCTGCAACGTCGTTGGGCTCACCGATGCGGCCCAGAGGAATACCGTCGAGGATTCCCTGGCGCTTATCTTCTGGAATCTTGCCCTTATTGATGTCAGTAGCGATGAGACCAGGTGTGACACAGTTCACTCGAATGTTGTTGCCGCCGTATTCACGAGCCATTGCTCGAGCCAAACCCAGTACGCCAGCTTTTGCCGCCGAGTAGTGAGGTCCACCAAGGATGCCACCCCCACGCTGGGCTGATACGGATGAGATACAGATTATTGAACCGCTGTTTTGGGCAATCATCAGAGGTAAAACGGCCTGCGATGCATACAGGGTTCCACGAAGGCTGACATCCATAATGCGGTCATAGTCACTGCCAGTGATGTCCAAGAACTTCACAGGTTGGGTAACCCCGGCGTTATTGACGAGCACATCTATGCGACCGTACTTGGACTTGATTTGAGCAACTGCAGCTTCGCATGAAGCTTTGTCGGTCACATTAGCAACCAATCCCATATGCTCACTACCCAATCTGGCTGCGGCAGCTTGTGGTTCGGCAACCTCCAAGTCGAGGATGATGACTTTGGCGCCATGCTGAGCCATCATGGTTGCTGTGGCAAAACCTAACCCGTTCAAGCCAGCACCCCCGGTGATGACTGCGACCTTATCTTTGAGCAGCATTTGAGTCTCCTTTGTATGTCTGCTGTGTGTTGACCAAGCCGTGATTCTGCTCAGCTCATCAATTTAGAGCAAACGACATAAACTCAAGATAAATTTACTTTTTTTCATGTTGCGGCGCGGCAAATAGAGAGTGACGATGTGTTCCTAACTCTTCACAAATCGCATCAACCAAAGTGGCAATAGGCTCACTGATGTTGAGTAGAAGTGCGTTCTCATCGGACGAAGGAATTTCAAGAGTGTTGAGTTGGCTCTCTAAGAGTGACGTTGGCATGAAATGTGATCCCCGCTCCAACATGCGTTGAAGCAGCAGCTCCTTGCTGCCATGCAAGAGAACGAACAGGATATGTTGTCCGGCAATATCACGAATTTTTTCGCGATAGGCCTGTCGTAGTGCTGAGCATGCCATAACTGCCATCCCATCTTGGTCCCTTTTCTGTGCCAAGGAATATCCGACGGCCTCCAACCATGGCCAACGGTCTTGGTCGGTGAGTGCTTGGCCAGTCTTCATTTTTTGTTTGTTAGTCAATGGATGAAGATCGTCAGCATCGACATAAGGCAGGTTCAGTCGGTCGGCTAGTGCTCCTGCAACAGTGCTTTTGCCGCTGCCGCAAACCCCCATCAGTACAACTGCTGTATATGTTTTCTCATTGCCGAGACCTTGGAGGGAGTTGTGCATTTTTTTCGTAGAAAGCAGTGTGATCAAAGTATCAGAGCCGATTTAGACGTCTGAGCTCCAGGATCAAAGCGCTATGGTCAAGATCCCCGTGACCGTGATCAATCAGATTGCGGAACAATGCATCAGTTAGGCTGAGCATTGGCAGCTTCAGCTCAAGCGACTCGGCTAATTCCAGGGCAGCCTGCGTGTCTTTGACTTGATTGGTCGCGGTTCCTCCGGGTCTAAAGTTTTCGTCGATCATCCGTTTACCGTGCAGCTCCAGAATGCGCGAGCTTGCAAAGCCTCCAAGCAATGCATCACGTACTTTGTCGATTTGAGCTCCACCTCTTTCGGCCAATAACAGAGACTCCGCTACAGTCACGATAGTGCTAGCTACGATAAGTTGATTCGCTAATTTGGTGAGCTGTCCCGTGCCAATAGGACCAATGTGTATAGTTCGCCCCATGGCTTGGAGGAGCTGTTGGCATGAGGCTACGGTGTCGTTATCGCCACCAACCATGATGGAAAGATTGGCCGCGATAGCTCCAACTTCCCCACCTGAGACGGGTGCATCCAGATACTGGATACCTGCTGACGCAGCTAATTCCGCGTGGGCCTTTGCGGTGCCCACGGGAATGGAGCTCATCACAATCAATATGCTGCCCGGCTTCATCTGCCACACGGCGCCATTTGGTTTCGAAAAGAGTATGTCGTCACAGACGGGCCCTGAGCTCAGCATGACGACTACAGCGTCATTTCCAGACGCTGCTTTCGCAGCGCTTTCCACAACGTTTACGCCATATTGAGTCAAGACAGCGGCCTTGGATGAACTGCGGTTGTAAGCGGTTACCTTGAAACCGGCAGCTGCCAAATGCTTGGCCATTGGCAAACCCATGATGCCTGTGCCAATAAAACCAACAGTCTGAATGGGTTGTTTGCGCATGCTCATTGTTGAGTGATGATCGTCAGTGACGATCAAGAAACCTGACTGGGTACTCGGTTTGCACATGCTCAGGCATAGCCTTCCTGAATATGTCCACGTGAGGACTGCTTAAGTGATTGTCAAAGGCCTGCTTACTCGCGTAGACCTCGTAGAAGACGACGTTACTGTTGCTCTCTGCGGATCTGAGGACATCAAACTGCAAACAATCTGGCTCTGATGAGGTGGAGCTATGGGCGTCGGCATATGCGTGTTCCAAGAACGAATTCATCTTGCCTGGTTTGATCACGAATTCGGCAATCACTACAAATGCACTCTGGGTTGAACTTGTTGAAGTCATCAAAAACACCTTCAGCGGATGTTCTTACCCATGGTTTGCGTGTATTCCTTTCGGAATTCGACCACGTCCAGGTTGTCTATCAGCTCAACATCCGAGAAGCTGACGGGCATGTCTTTTGCAACAGGTTTAACAAGCTTGACTTTGTGAGCTAACCCAATAGGCAGTGCGTCCAAAGCAAGGCTCTTTTTGGCAGGGATAGCATTGGCCCACACGGCAAATCCGCCTTCGCCATCAAGCATTTCGCCCGCTTTCAGATCCTTCTTTGCAGTTGCGACGGCATCTGCACGGAACTCTTTGGATGAGCCCGTTGCCTCTCCGCGCAACACGGCAGACATGGCGCTCACGCTGGTCTCCAAGCCAATCAAATGGAAAGGGCGCCACATGGATGCGTACCAGCCGGTCTTGTCCGTGAGCAGGCCATATTGCTTAAAGCAGGCACGGGTGTATTCATCAGGTGCCTTGAATGTCACAAACATCCCATATCGAATGTTGTTGAGAACCTCGCGTCCATCCGGTTCTTGGCTGGCTGCAATGTCGATGAGGCCTTTGCGTTCCAGGCGGCCACCATCTGAGGCAGGTTTGAAAACATTGGCGAGGTCATGCAACCCAGAGGGTAAAAATGCTAAGCCGTTATCCGGACAGTCCAGTCCTGTGCCGTTGGCGACGGCAGCCATTTCAATGGCTGCTTTAGTACCGTCGGTAAACGAGTTGTACATTTGTGCATTGAAGTCGCCAGCCTTGACTTCTTCTTCGGTCCAGCCGAAATAGCCCCAGACCGTGTCAGGTGTCGAATAGCGGTAACGGGGTTCGTAATTCATGCCCTTGCCTGCGGCGATCAACTCAAAGCCGCAAGCGCGCACCCAGTCGATCAATTCGCAGATAAAAGCGGGTTGGTCGCCATATGCCATGGAGTAAACGACACCGTTGGCTTTGGCTCGTGCTGCCAGCATCGGGCCGCACATGACATCTGCCTCTACATTGACCATCACCACGTGTTTGCCGTGATCAATGGCCTTCAGCGCATGGCGTACGCCCGCTATGGGGTGGCCGGTTGCCTCAATGATGCACTCGATGCCTTCAAATTCGGCTAATGCTGCTGCGTTATCAACGATGCAGGTTTTCCCCGTTTTATAAGCTTCCCCCAAGGTTTGAGCGCTATATTGATTTTCTTCCCAGCCTACTCTCTTGAGCGATTCGCGAGCTTTTGCAATATTTAGGTCTGCAACGCCGACAATATGGTATCCAGCGATGTATTTGGCTTGCGCCAGCATCATTGAACCAAATTTACCTGCGCCGATGATGCCCACGCGCAATGGCCCTTTTTCTGCTGCACGTTGCTGCAAAAGCGTATACAAATTCATTCTGACTCACTCCAAAAAGTTAATAATTGAAATTAAACATTTTCAAGATAAATTCAATTCAATATATTTTGAATTGAATATTATTTTTGAAAAATTTAATTGATCAAATTTTAGGTGGAGTGGCGGCGAAAATAAATTTATTTATTCTCTATTTTTGTTTAGAAAAACTAAAGTGATGGAGCGCACTGTGTCGATGGCGATTGCAACTTGGTTTGGGCGATTTCATGTTCCCACAATTCGCGCTCCTGCCTCAGCCATTCGAGAAACCTGAGAACTTTTGATTTGCGCAAGTGGTCGTATGGGCAGACGATCCATTGGGTGGTAAGTTTGAAATTGGGCGGTATGTCTACGGGACAGATTAGTTTTCCTGTTTTCAATTCATGCGACATCATCAAGTTGCTTTCGAGGGCAACTCCCAAGCCATCAACTGCGGCGTCAATGGCCATATGGCTGCGATCGAATTGCAGTCTTGATAGTTCGAGGGATGTTTTGATGTCTAAAGACGCAAACCAGTGTGCCCACTGGAGTTGTGCTTTGACGGAATAAATCAGACGATGACTCTGCAGATCCGCGCACTGGAGGCTGCCTGCCGCGCGATAGCTGGGGGCGCATACTGGGAAGAAATTTTCCTGTGCAAGCCCCTCAATGTGGACGCCTGGCCATTTACCTTCCCCGTGGCGAATTTCAACATCTACTGATTCGCGGCTGAAATCTGTGATTTCGGTCGTGCCGTTGATGCGCAGCTCAATGTCAGGGTTCGCTTCCATGAAGCGATGCAAACGAGGCAGAAGCCATTTGCTGCCTAATGTAGGCGTGGTACGCACGGTCAGCGTAGAGCGTGTTCGCAAGCCACGAATCCGATTGGTCGCTTCGGTGATCGATTGCATATTTTCTGCAATCATCTCGAAGTAGCGTTCGCCAGCCTCTGTCAGTGCAATGCCCCGTCCAACCTTGGTGATCAAAGTTGTTCCTAGGTGCAGTTCCAAAGAGTGAATTTGCTGGCTGACGGCTGACGGTGTGACGTAAAGTTCCTCTGCCGCCTTGGATAAACTGCAGCAACGGGCTACTGCATCAAAGACGGCAATCGCCTTGAGAGGGAGGGTCATTGGGCTGCAGGCAGAAGATAGGTGATGATGAACGAATATAGCGCACCTAGTCAGTCACAGCAGTTTAATTTGTCATCACAGAGAGACAATTGAGAGTCATAGGTGTCAATTGCCTTGGTTCTTGAGACAAGCATGCCCATCGATACATACAGAAAAGTTGATCAATGATTCCACCGTTAACCGCATTGCAAGCCTTCGAAACCATTGCCCGCCGTAAAAGCTTTACGCTGGCCGCTGAAGAGCTGCATCTGACTCCCTCCGCCGTGAGCCATCAGGTGGCCAAGCTCGAAGGTTTATTGCATGTACGTTTATTCGAACGCTCCACGCGCGGGGTGGAGCTCACCCCTGCAGGGCAGCAGTATCTGCAACGCGTTGGCAGTGCATTGGGCGCGATCAATACCGCTACAGAAGATCTGCGTCATGGGGTGCAAGACACTTTGTACGTGCACAGTAGCCCCAGTTTTGCCAGCCTGTGGCTGATGCCGCGGATTGCACGTTTTGCTGCTTTGCATCCCAATATTTCGCTGATGCTTTCTGCATCGCATGTGCACTCGGATTTTCAGCTTGGGCAAATGGATATTGACATCCGCTATGGGTTGCCTAACTGGCCCAACCTGGAGGTTGAACCGATCTTTACTGAAAAAATCATGCCCCTGGCCAGCCCAGAGTTCATTCGTAGTCATGCTCTGCATGAGCCTAAAGATCTGTTGCGGGTACCTCTGATCCAGTCCAGTGTGAATGTGGTGCAGTGGCCAGACTGGTTTTCGCGTTACGGCGGCAGCTTGCGACCCGAGCGCATGGGGCTTCGTTTTGACCGGGCGATGATGAGCATGGATGCCGCAGTGCAGAAGCTTGGCGTAGCGCTGGAAAGCGCTTCAATTGCCCAGTCTCTCATTGCCAGCGGGCGCATGCAGCCGGTGTTTGAAGAAGAATTGAGTCTGCAGGTTCAGGCGCATTTCATGGTTTATCCCGCACGCCATGCTTCGCGCAACGAAGTCAAGAGTTTTGTTCAGTGGTTACGCGAGGAAGCGTCCCCACCTGAAAACAAGTGAAATACTTTCATCAAAACTTGAATATTCATCGCTTGAATTCATGTTGGTGGCTCGCAAGAATGACGGGCAGATTGACCACTAACAGGAGACTCCCGCCCCAGGCTTGCGCATGGTGGCGGCTACATGATGAGCAAGACTTTGCCCGCAGCAATGGCCGATGCCATTCGTTTTCTTTCCATCGATGCCATCGTCAAGGCCCAGGAAGGGCATCAAGGTGTGCCTTTGGGTATGGCCGAAATCGCCACCGCGCTTTATACGGAACATCTGAAATTTGACCCTCAGGCGCCTGGCTGGTTTGACCGGGATCGGGTGGTTTTGTCCAATGGACACGGTTCCATGCTGTTGTACGCTTTGCTGCATTTGAGCGGCTACCCTGGTTTTCCGATTCAGGAGATCCAGCGTTTTCGGGAGCTGGGCGCTGTGTGCGAGGGCCACCCGGAGCGCCCTCATGGGGAAGCCAACGGTATTGAAGTGACCACGGGCCCTCTGGGGCAAGGCATTGCCAATGCCTTTGGCATGGCCGTGGCAGAGGCCTATTTGAATGCCCGCTTTGGCAGCGATCTGGTCAACCACTACACCTACGCTTTTATGGGCGATGGTTGTTTGCAAGAAGGCATTGGCCAGGAAATGATTTCGCTGGCGGGTCACTTGCAGTTGGGCAAACTGGTGTTGCTTTGGGATGACAACCAGATCACCGACGACGGCAGTACATCGCTCTCGATCAGCGAAGATGTTGCCGAGCGCTTTCGCGTAGCCGGTTGGCATGTTCTGGAAGTGGATGGACACGACTTGTCTGCCGTCTCTGCCGCCTTGGCGGCAGCGCGTGCCGATGCGCGCCCGTCCATGCTGGCCTGTCGGACCATCATCGGCAAAGGCATTGCACGCTTGCAAGGGCAACGTGGTGGGCACAGTGGCCGCTTGTATGAGGATGACGCAGCGCAGGCGCGTGCTGACCTTGATTGGCCGCATGAGCCATTCGTCGTGCCGTCTGAAATCTACGAGGCTTGGCGTGTGCCGGGCAAGCGCGGACAGAAGGCCCATGCACTGTGGCAAGCGCGAGTTGATGCTTTACCTCAGCCACAGCGCGAGGAGTTTGAACGCGTGATGCGCGGCGACTTGCCCGTAGGTTGGCAAGACGTGCTGCTTAACTACAAGCGGGACGCCTTGCAAGCGCCGCTGGCAGCGAGCGGCATCTTCATCTCCGGGGAAATCAACGACTTGCTGGCCACGCTGTTGCCCGAGCGCATGGTCGGTTGTGCAGACTTGGAAGCGCCAACCAGCCACAAGCGCAGCTTGCAAGCTTTTACAGCCCAGGACCGCACTGGTGCCTATGTGCACTGCGGCGTACGTGAGCATGTGATGGGCGCGATGGCCAACGGTATGGCGGCCCATGGCGGCGTACCTGCCATGGCGGTGACTTACCTGGCGTTTTCCGATTACGAACGTCCTGCCATGCGCATGGCGGCCTTGATGGGTCTGCCCGTCAAGTTTGTGTTCAGTCATGACTCCATTGGCATCGGTAAAAACGGCCCCACACATCAACCCGTGGAAATCCTGGCCTCTTTACGCGCCATGCCCAATATGTGGGTCATGCGCCCGGCTGATGCAGTCGAGGCCGCCGAGTGCTGGCAAGCTGCACTTTCCCACCAGCGCGGCCCCGTCAGCATGGTGTTTGCGCGACAAAGTCTGCCCTTGGTGCGTCAGCAACATGTGGTCGACAACCTCAGTGCCAAAGGCGCATACGTACTGCACGAAGCTGTATGCGGAGCCCGGCGTGTCACTTTGCTGGCTTCGGGCTCTGAAGTGTTGTTGGCTGTTCAGGCGCGCGAGCGACTGGAAGCTCTGGGCGTACCCACAGCTGTGGTGTCCATGCCGTGTTGGGAGCTGTTCAACCAGCAAGATGCAGCTTATCGAAACCGGGTTTTGGGTCAGGGCGTGCGCATTGGTGTGGAAGCAGCCGTTCGCCAGGGCTGGGATGCCTATGTCGGTATGGACGGTGGCTTCATCGGGATGAACGGCTTTGGAGCTTCAGGGCCAGCAGACGCGTTGTACAAATTGTTTGGTATCACAGCTGATGCTGTGGTGGCAGAAGCTCAGCGTTTGTTGGCGCAGTAAATCAGACTCAGAGAACGAAAGCGATAAATGAAAATTGTTTTTCTCGATAGGGACACGGTTTCCGGTCAAACGAAATTGCGTGCCCCTTCGTTCGCCCACGAGTGGGTTCAGTTTCCACGTACGCGTGCAAACGAAGTGACAGCGCGTATCGCAGACGCGGATATCGTGGTGGTCAACAAAGTCCGCCTGACGGCAGACATTTTGGCGCAAGCACCTCGCCTGAAACTCATTGCCGTGGCGGCCACTGGCACCGACAACATCGATCTGCAGGCTTGCCAGCAACGTGGCATCACTGTGAGCAATGTGCGTAACTATGCTGTCCACACGGTCCCTGAACACACCTTTGCCCTGATTTTTGCGCTCAGGCGCAGCATCTGTGCCTACCGTGATGCGGTTCGTGCGGGTCGCTGGCAAGAGGCCGGACAGTTCTGTTTCTTTGACTACCCCATCAAGGACCTGGCAGGCTCCACCTTGGGCATCATTGGCGATGGCGTATTGGGTCGCTCGGTTGCCGACATTGGACGTGCCTTGGGTATGCGGGTGCTGTTTTCTGCGCACAAAGGCCGAAGCGGGCAGGGCAGCCTGTACACCCCGTTTGAAACTGTGCTGCGTGAATCGGATGTGCTGACTTTGCATTGCCCGCTCAACGCGGCCACGCGGAATTTGATTGGCGCGCCCGAGTTTGCACAGATGACGCGCAAGCCCTTGCTGATCAATACCGGGCGAGGCGGTCTGGTCGATGAGTCCAGCGTGGGTTCTGCACTGGCACAAGGCTTGATTTCAGGCGCAGCGTTTGATGTGACCAGCACGGAGCCTCCGCCCTTGGATCATCCTTTCATGGCTTTGCTCGACCGTCCTGATTTCATCCTGACGCCCCACGTCGCTTGGGCGAGTCAAGAGGCGATCCAGTCGCTGGCTGATCAACTCATTGACAACATTGAGGCGTTTGAAAAAGGCAGTCCGGTCAACGTGGTGTTGCCCAAGGGCTAACGGCTCGTTGGAGTTGTTGTTTTAAGACCAAAGTTCGCTGCCAACGCCCAAAGCCGTTGCAAGCCCCAAGGCTGCAAAAATACCTGCAGCGATGCGATGGACCCATTTCATCGGTATGCGTGCTGCAAAGCGGTCGCCGACAAACACCGCCGGCACATCTGCAATCAACATGCCCAGGGTGGTCCCGGCAACCACCATGACGGCATCCGCATAGTGCGCAGCCATGGCCACGGTGGCCACTTGGGTTTTGTCACCCATTTCGGCCAGAAAGAACGTGATCAGTGTGGTGCCAAACACGCCCAGGCGTTGGGCGATAGCAGTTTCTTCCTCTTCAATCGAGTCTGGAATCAAGGTCCAGATGGCCATGCCCATGAATGACGCGGCCAGAATCCAGCGCAGGGTATTTTTGTCAATGGCAGTGGTGATCCATGCACCCAGTGCCCCAGCCAGGCCATGGTTGATCAAGGTGGCGACCAGAATGCCCAGAATGATCGGGACAGGTTTTTTGAACCGCGCAGCCAAAATGAAGGCCAGCAATTGCGTTTTGTCGCCCATTTCGGCTAGAGCCACAACGCCAGTAGAGGTCAGCAAGGATTCCATGGTCAAAGCATAAGACAAGCGGACAAAGAAAAAGGCCTTGCATTTCTGCAAGGCCTTGTCTTTTTTGGCTCCCCGACCTGGGCTCGAACCAGGGACCTACGGATTAACAGTCCGGCGCTCTACCGACTGAGCTATCGGGGAATAGAACGAGATTATAGACAGAAAAAAACGCCTCTTTTCGAGAGCGCGAAATTTTTTTGCCTTCAACATGGCACGTCAATGTTTCGAGTGCGTCGACAGCTTCATGAATGGCGCTATCCTCACATGCAGTTTAGAAATTTTTTCATGTCAGAACACACCATCGCACCGGGTTGGGCCGCTTTACACGGTAACCAGCCCGAGACCCTGATGCACACGCTCATGGCGTGGTTGCAGCGTCAACCTTTGCCGCCTTTGCAGCCCGAGGTGGTGCTGGTGCAAAGCAACGGTATGGCCGAGTGGGTCAAGATGTCGATGGCGCGTGCGCACGGCGTGTGTGCCGCAGCGCAAGTCGAGCTGCCGTCGCGTTTTTTATGGCGCACTTATCGCCAGGTGCTGGGCGCGGGCGCAGTGCCTGTCGACTCGCCTTTGGACAAACTGCCCATGACCTGGCGCCTGATGGACCTGTTGCCGCAGTGCGTGGGCGAAGAAGTCTTTAAGCCTGTGCGGGGCTTCCTGCAAGGTGATGAGCCTGATCGTTTGCTGCAACTGGCCAGCCGTCTGGCGGATCTGTTTGACCAGTACCAGATTTACAGGCCGGATTGGCTGAACGATTGGGCTGCTGGCCTCAACGAATGCCGCCGGATCAATGGCACGACGCCACTGGTTGCAGACCAGCTCTGGCAAGCCGAACTGTGGCGTCGCGTGTTGGCGGGTTTGAACGAAGCGGAGCGCCACAACACTCGCCCGGCTGTGCACCAGCGTGTGCTGGCGCGGCTGCGTTCGGGGCAAGGCCCTGCGCAGGCGGTGGCGCCTCGCGTATCGGTGTTTGGCATGAGCCACATGCCCATGCAGTTGCTGGAGTTGCTGGCGGCCCTGTCTGAGTACAGTCAGGTGTTGCTGGCCGTGCCCAACCCCTGCCAGCACTATTGGGGCGACATCATGGAAGGGCGCGAGTGGTTGCGCAGCCAGCAACGCCGCCAGCGCGACAAAGACCAGCCCTTGGGCCATGTCGACTTGTCGAAAATGCACTTGCATGCGCCGACACTGCTGGCCAGCTGGGGGCGGCAAGGCCGCGACTTTGTGCGCATGCTCGACACCTTTGATGATGCCCAAGTCGCCAGCGAGCGCTTGCAGCTGGCCACGCTGGACTTTTTTGACGACGCTCCCATCACGCAGGGCACGCCAGCCTTGTTGCAGCTGCAGCGGCGCATTCGCGATCTGGTGCCATCCACGGATGCGCATCCAGCCGCCCTGCGACCCGAGGGTGATGGTTCCTTGCTGTTCAGACTTACGCACAGCCCGGTACGCGAGCTGGAGGTCTTGCACGATCAGTTGCTCGACTGGTTTGCGCAGCCACGAGGTGGGCAGGCCCTGTCACCGCGCGATGTGGTCGTCATGGTGCCTGACATCGAGCGCATGGCCCCGGCCATTGAAGCCGTGTTCGGCCAGTACCCGCGCTCGGACGCGCGCTTCGTTCCCTACGCCATTGCCGACCTGGGGGCACAAGCCAACAGCGCCCTGATCCATGCTGTGCAATGGTTGCTGGCCTTGCCGCAGGAGCGCTCACACATGAGCGACCTGGTGGCCTTGCTCGAAGTCCCTGCGTTGGCTCGGCGCTTTGGCGTGAGTGAAGAGCGGCTGCCGGTACTCACCCGCTGGATGGCGGGATCGGGCATTCGCTGGGGCCTGTCTGCTGAACACCGCGCAGGCTTGGGGCTGGACGCGTGTGGCGATGTCAACTCGGCCTTGTTTGGCGTGCAACGCATGCTTATGGGTTATGCCTGCGGTGCGGACCCGGTGCCGCTGGATGCGGGTGTCATGCCCTACGACGAGGTGGGTGGTCTGGATGCCGAGCTGGCTGGATCCTTGGCACAGCTGCTGCAGGTGTTGATCGACTGGTGGCAACACAGTCAGACGCCTGCCACGCCTTTGGTCTGGTCACAGCGGGCCAGGGCTTTGCTGGCGCAGTGTTTTGAGGTTCACACCGAAGCCGATCGCCAGGCCCTGCAAGCCTTGCAGCAGGCATTGGACGACTGGCTGCGCGCATGTGATGGCGCCGATTTTGCGCAAGAAGTCACCTTGCCCGTCATGCGCGAGGCCTGGCTTCAGGCCCTGCGCGTGCCCCGGCTGGAGCAACGTTTTCGCGCAGGTGGGGTCACGTTCTGCACGCTCATGCCGATGCGGGCGATTCCGTTCAAGGTGGTGTGTTTGCTGGGCATGAACGATGGCGACTACCCGCGCCGCGCCCCCCAGATCGACTTTGACCTGATGGCCATGCCTGGCATGGCTCGCCCTGGTGACCGTTCACGTCGGGATGACGATCGCCAACTGATGCTGGAGGCTTTGCTGTCTGCGCGAGAGGTGCTCTACATCAGCTGGTGTGGCCACAGCGTTCGCGACAACAGTGAACAACCGCCATCGGTGCTGGTCTCGCAGTTGCGTGATGAGATTGATGCGCTGTGGGGGCAGGGCAGTGCCAAAGCCTTGACCGTGGCGCATCCGCTGCAGCCCTTCGGCAAAGCGTATTTCACACAAGGCAGCGGTGTGAGCACCTACGCGCAGGAGTGGCAGACGCAGCAGGGATCGCTTGATGGGGTTCGCGATGACGTGTTGGATTCCACAGGGGCACACCCTCCATCTTCGACCGCACAGCGAAGCGATCTCGAAACCCAAGCCACCCTCACCCTGGCGCAACTTGCACGCTTCCTGCGTCGCCCGGTGGGCAGCTATTTCCGCGAACGCCTGCAGGTGCACCTGGACGCACCCGAGGCGGACTGGCTTGACGACGAGCTGTTCAGCTTGGGCGGCCTGGACCACCACGGCCTGCTTGGCGAGGCGCTGGCCCAGCAGCCCGCAGACCTGAGCGTGCAAGACCTGCCGCACTACACCCAAGCGGTCGTCCAGCGCTTGCGTGCCCGTGGTGCCTTGCCTTTGGCCGGTGTGGGTCAACTCGAGGCCGCGCAGTTGCAGGGCCTGCTCCAAGCCATGCTGCAGGCCGAGATCAATGAGCGCAGCGCCTGCAACGGTGACGCCCCCCGCGTGACGGTGGAGCAGGCTGTCGAAGGCGTGCAGTTGCGCGACGCCATCTCGGGCCTGTGGCAAAGTCCGTTTGCCGGTCAAGCCGACGTCCTGGTGCTCATGCGGGCATCGTCTTTGGCCAGCGGTTCTGACAAGGGCAAACCCAAGCTCAAAGCCGACAAATGCATCGATGCCTGGTTGCACAGCCTGGCCGCAGCCAGCATGGGTCGAGTCGTTCGGGTGGTGCTGGTGGGGCGCAATGCCATCGTGCGTGTACCTGTCCTGGCGCAAGCAGAATCTCAAGAGATGTTGCGCGTTTTATTGGCGACCTGGGTGCAAGGCATGCAATCGCCTTTGCCCTTGCCTCCGGCCTTGGCGGTGGAGTGGCTCGCAAAGCGGGAGTGGACGGACGACCTCTACAAGCGTTACGAAGAAAAGGCCTTTACCGGCACCCCCCCCATGGCCCGCCAGGATGCCGCCATGTACCGCTGCTACCCCACGCTGGACGCCTTGCTGGCCGATGGCCGGTTCGAGGCCTTGGCCGAGCAGGTGTACCGGCCCTTGCTGGAATGGGCAGAGCAGTGCAGCGTTGAGCCCTTGGGCCAAGAGGCGCTGGTAGCAGAGGGGGAGCAGTCATGAGCGCGCAAACCCTTGTGGCGCAACGCTTTCCCTTGCGCGGCAGCCATTTGATCGAGGCCAGTGCCGGCACTGGCAAGACCTGGACCATTGCCGCGCTGTACGTGCGCCTGGTGCTGGGGCATGGCCAGGACGACACGCGCCCCGTGCGGCCGCTGATGCCTCCCGACATTCTGGTCATGACCTTTACCCGCGCTGCGACGCGTGAACTGTCGGAGCGCATCCGCAAGCGCCTGAACGAAGCCGCGCAGGTGTTCCGGGGCACGTGCAAGACCCAAGAGGCATTTTTGCTCGATCTGCTTGCAGATTACCCCGAAGGCACAGCGCGTGAACAAGCTGCACACCGCCTGGCCCTGGCCGCCCAGACCATGGACGAAGCCGCGGTTTACACCATCGACGCCTGGTGCCAGCGCATGCTGCGTGAACATGCGTTTGACAGCGGCAATCTGTTTGAAGAAACCTTGGTGGCTGACGAAGCTGCCTTGCGGCTGGAGGCTGTACAAGACTACTGGCGTCAACAGCTCTACCCCTTGGACGCGGAGACGCTCGTGCTGTTGCGCGGCATCTGGCGCGATGTGGATGCGTTGGAAGCAGATGTGCGTGCCCTGATGGACAAGGACTTGTCCGATGGTGAGTCCGGCAGTCTTGCGCAGGTGCTGAGCGCAGTACAGGCCCAGCGCAAGGCAAAGCTGCAGCACCTCAAGGCGGGGTGGTTGCAGCGAGCCGATGTGTTGCTGGACTGGCTTTTAGGCCAACTTGCTGACAAACAGGCAGGCTGGGATGGCCGTAAGTTGCAAGCCGCCAAGTTCACGCAGTGGCTGGATGCGTTCAAGATTTGGGTACAAAGCGAAGGCGCATTGCCCGAATTGCAAGCGGCCATGAAAACCGGCTGGGACCGCTTTACCCCAGACAGCCTTCGCGCCTGTCGAAAGCCGGATGCAAGCGCGTGTGATTTGCCGCCCGTATGCGCAGACTATGCGCAAATGCTGGCCGATTTAGCGCAGTTGCCCGATGTCAGCCACGCCGCACGCCTGCACGCCCGCAGTGCTGTCAACGTAAGGCTTCGCGAGCTCAAACGCTGCACGGCCCAGTTTGGCTTTGCCGACATGCAGCAACGCCTGGACTCGGCGCTGACGCGCCCCGAAAGTGGCGAGCGTTTGGCGCAGCGCCTGCGCACGCAGTTCCCGGTCGCGCTGATCGATGAGTTTCAGGACACCTCGCCGCTGCAGCTGCAGTTGTTTGATGCCATCTATCAAATCAGGCACAACCGCCAGGACACGGCCTTGCTTTTGATTGGCGATCCCAAACAGTCAATTTACGCTTTTCGTGGTGCCGACATTCACAGCTACCTGAGCGCTCGTCGCGCCACCGAAGGGCGCCACCATGTGCTGGGCACCAACTTCCGCTCTACACAAGCCGTGGTTGATGTGGTGAATGGCTTTTTCAAACTGGGCGAAGCCTTGCCCGGTGGTGCGTTTGATTACCGCACCAGCCAGGAAGACCCGGTGCCTTTTGAGCCTGTCAACGCGAACGGATTAGGCCAGGTTCTTCAAACCACGCAAGGCCCCATGCCTGCGCTCACTTGGGTGCACGACGGCACGCTGCGCAACCAGCGCCAGGCCATGAAACATCTGGCGGGCTTGTGCGCCGAACACGTTGTCGCCTGCCTGTCCGACTTGCAGGCCCGCTATGTGGAGCCCGGCCAGCCTGAGAAACCACTGCAGCCCAAAGACATTGCCGTGTTGGTACGCACGGGGGCGGAGGCTGATGCCGTACGCAGTGCTTTGCGCGAAAGGGGTGTGGCCTCGGTGTATCTGTCCGACCGCGACTCGGTGTTTGCCAGCGACGAAGCGGCAGACCTGTGCCTGTGGTTGCAAGGTGTGGCCAGCCCACAGGATTTGCGCGCTGTACGCGCCGCGCTGGGCACGGGCACGGTGGGTCTGAGCCTGGCCGAGCTGCAGGCCTTGTCTGAGGACGATGTGTTGCTTGACGAGCGGGTGCAGCAGCTTCGCGAGCTGCGCCAGGTCTGGCAAGCCCAAGGCGTGCTGGCCATGCTGCGCCAGTCGCTGCATCGCTTGAAGCTGCACCAACGCTGGCGTGCGCAAGCCGATGGCGAGCGTCGCTTGACGAATGTGCTGCACCTGGCAGAGCTGCTGCAAAACGCCAGCCAGACCCTCGATGGCGAGCAAGCGCTGATCCGCTGGTTAGCTCAGGCGGTGCACGAAGCCGGGCAGGGCCAGGACGCGGACGAACAAATCGTGCGCCTAGAAAGCGATGAGGCACTGGTGCAAGTCATCACCATTCACAAAAGCAAGGGCTTGGAGTATGCGGTGGTCTGCGTGCCGTTTGCGCACGCTTTGCGCCAGGTGGAGCGTAAAAACACACGCCTGGTGCAACGCGAAACCGCAGAGGGCCAGCGCACATGGTCGTTGGCGTTTGATGACGCCGATGTTCTGCGTGCCGACCGCGACCGCCTGCGGGAAGACCTGCGCCTGTGTTACGTGGCCCTGACCCGTGCGCGACATGCGCTGTGGTTGGGCTGGAGCCCGATTCGCATTGGCAACAGCAAGGAATGCAAAAACCATCTCAGCGCTGCAGGTCACTTGCTGGCCGGCGCAAAAGCGCACGAGGCCGAGGCCTGGCCCCAGGTGGTGCAGCAAGCGCTGGCCGCTTGTGGCCCAGCAGGGCAGGTGAAGATACAAATGGCGCCTGAACGCGTGCCCCTGACCGTCTGGCACAAGCCACCGTCCGGTGCGCAGCCGCAAGCCGCCAAAGTGTTTGGCGCAACCTTTGACCGCAGCTGGACGATTGCCAGTTTCAGCCGTCTGGCACGTGACCTGAAACACGATGCGCTGGGAGGGCAGGATTTGCCGCTGGCTTTGCAACTGCCGCAGCCCGCCGACGACGAACCTGTGGTGAGTGATTCTGTACCCGCCACACCCTCGCGCCAAGCGCAGGCCTGGCACCGCTTTGCGCGGGGCCCCTCTGCCGGTAACTTTTTGCACGACCAGCTCGAATGGCTGGCGGCAGATGGGTTTGCGCTGGAGCCCGGCAGCATTCAGGCGCGACGCCTGCAACGTGCGTGCGAACGCGCCGGCTACGAAGCGCAAGCTGACGATGTGCAAGCGTGGCTCATGCGCGTGGTGCGCCAGCCCTTGGTGGGGCCCAATGTGTCTTTGCAGTCTCTGCAAGGTGTGTTGCCCGAAATGGAGTTCTGGCTGCCTGCGCATCGGCTGGACGCCCCCGCCATTGACCAGGCGTGCCGCGAGCGTTTGCTGCCCGGCGTGCCGCGCCCATCGTTGCCGCAGTCGCAGCTGCACGGCATGCTCATGGGCTTTGCCGACCTGGTGTTTGAGCACGAAGGCCGCTACTGGGTACTGGACTACAAGTCCAACCACCTCGGCGCTGACGATGCCGCCTACACGCCTGAGGCGCTGCATACCGCCATGGCCACCCACCGTTACGACGTGCAGGCCGCCTTGTACATGCTGGCCTTGCATCGCTTGTTGCGTGCCCGGTTGGGGCAGGGCTACGTGCCTGAGCAGCACCTGGGGGGCGCGGTGTACCTGTTCTTGCGCGGCATCGATGGGGCAGCCGGCGGCTGTTGCACCTTGCCCGCAGCCACGCCTTTGCTGCAGACGCTGGACGCCATGCTCGACGCGCAGGAGGTGTCATGACGCGCAAGAGAGTTCAACACAGCGCCCAGCTGGACTGGATTGGCCAAGCCCCTGCCGAACAGGCAAACGGCCCCTTGACTGCATCGCAAACCCTGCAGTGGTTGCAGCTCTGGGTGGAAGCAGGCTGGCTGCGCAGGCTGGATGTGGCGCTGGCGGCCCAACTGCTGCGCCTGGACGCGCAGGCCACGCCCGCTTTGCTGGTGGCTACCGCCGTGCTGGCGCAGATGGAAGGGCGAGGCCACACCTGTCTGCCGCTGCAGCAGTTGCTGCAACCCCCCGCCGCCTGGCTGGCCTGGCCCGCACAAGCGGTGCAGGGCGAACAGGGCCTGCAAGCTTTGTGGGCGCACATGCCCGCCACCATGGCGGCCTGGCTGCAAGCGCTGCAGTCCAGCGTGCTGCGCCAGGCCGATGCGCCCGACCAAGGCCAGCCTCTGGTACTGGGCGGCAGTGAGCAAGACCCTTTGTTGTATTTGCGGCGCTACGCCGCTTACGAACAAAGGGTAGGGCAGGGCCTGCGTACGCGTGCGCTGGAGCGTCTTCCGGTCGACGAAGTGCTGGCCGCACAATGGCTGAGCCGCCTGTTTGGTCCACCGCCGCAAGACACAGATTGGCAGCGCCTGGCCTGCGCCTTGGCATTGCGTGCGCCCCTGGCTGTGATCACCGGCGGGCCGGGTACCGGCAAAACCTACACAGCCGCACGGCTGCTGGCCCTGCAATTGGCGCTGCACCCAGGGCCTGCGCCCCTGCGTGTGGCGCTGGCCGCGCCCACGGGCAAGGCTGCAGCGCGGCTCAAGCAATCCATCGGCGCAGCTATTGACGCCTTGAAGATCCCGGCGCAAGACCTTGACCTGAACGCACTCGTCCAGGCCATGGGCCCCGCACGCACCTTGCACTCGCTACTGGGTGCGCGGCCCGACACCCGCCGTTTCAGGCACCACGCCGCCAACCTGTTGGACGTGGACGTGCTCATGGTGGACGAAGCTTCCATGGTGCATCTGGAAATGATGGACAACCTGCTGGCTGCCTTGCCACCCAAGGCACGTTTGATCTTGTTGGGCGACAAAGACCAGCTTTCATCCGTCGAGGCCGGGGCTGTGCTGGGTGACATGTGCCGACACGCCGCGCAAGGCCTGTACGACGCCGATACCGCTGCCATGGCTCAAAGGATCAGCGGGCAAAGCCTGCCTGCCGAATATGTGGCCACCGGGGCAGCACCCGTGCTGGCGCAAGTCACCGTCATGCTGCGCCACAGCCGACGTTTTGAAGGCGCCATCGGTGCGCTGGCCCAAGCCGTCAACTTGGGCGATGCCAGCACCGCCCGCGCTGTATTGGCGGCAGCTAAGGAAGATGTGGCCAGCCTGCAAACCCACCAGCCCAAAGCTGTGTGCGACCTGGCGCTGGACGCCACCTGGGGATGGAAGGACTATGCGGCGCTCGTCAGCCAGGGTGCGCCCGCGGGCGAGGGTCACAGCGCCTGGGTCAGCCAGGTGCTGCAGGCCTTTGACCGCATGCGCGTACTCTGCGCCGTGCGCGAAGGCGCGTGGGGCGTGCAGGGGCTCAATGACGCCATCGAAAAAGCCCTGGCGCAGCAAGCGGGCCTGCCCGTGACGGCGGTCGAGTGGTACGCAGGTCGCCCCGTGATGGTTTTGCGCAACGACGCGCAGGCCGGCGTCTTCAACGGCGACGTCGGCGTGGCCCTGCCTGCATCAGATGGCAAAGGCCTGCGCGTGTGGTTCGCCGAAGGCGACGTCTTGCGCTCGGTGGCGGTGATGCGTTTGCCCGAAGTGCAAACCGCTTTTGCCATGACGGTGCATAAAAGCCAGGGCTCGGAGTTTGCCCACACCGTGCTGGTTTTGCCGCCTGGCGGGGGTGAAGTGCTTAGCCGAGAGCTGGCCTACACCGGCATCACCCGCGCCCGTCAGCGCTTGACCTTGGTCGAGGCCGAAGCCGGTTTGCTGGAAGCGGCACTGGCCCGCCCGAGTGCACGGGCCAGTGGTTTGGGGCAGTGGTGGGCGTAAGTCTGGCGCTGCCAGAGCTAAAAACGCTATAATGGCCAGGTTTTGCATGGTGCAAAGCGCACGTCAGCAGCCCTTCCAGTCGCTGGCGCAAGTCAACAAACGTGGCTCGCAAGGGTCGCGCAACAAGGAAAAAATCATGATCGCTGCTTCCAAAAAAGCCGAAGTTGTCAAAGACAACGCCCGTGCCGCCAACGACACTGGCTCCCCCGAAGTGCAGGTCGCTTTGCTGACCGCACGTATCAACGAACTGACGCCCCACTTCAAGCAACACGCCAAAGACCACCACGGTCGTCGCGGCCTGCTGCGCATGGTGAGCCGTCGTCGCAAGCTCCTGGACTACCTCAAGGCCAAGGACGCTGACCGTTACATCGCGCTGATCGCCAAGCTGGGTCTGCGCAAGTAATTGCCCGACAAGATGCAAAGCGCCTGAGTTCACCTGTGTGGCTCAGGCGCTTTGTACTTGAAATTGCGGAAAAAGACCTGATCGAACCCGCGCTGTGTCATTCCAAAAGCCCTGCCGTGTGCTGGTGGGCAGGTTTTCTGGAATGGCATGGTGTTCAGAGCAGTCTGGTTTCCGGGCTTTCGGCGCTGCCTCAAGTGCTGTGAATGTTCTCAAGGAAAATGAACATGTCCATCTTCAATAAAATCACCAAGACCTTCCAGTGGGGTCAGCACACCGTCAAAATGGAAACGGGCGAAGTCGCTCGCCAGGCCAGCGGCGCCGTGCTGCTCGACATGGACGGCACCGTTGTGCTCGCCACCGTGGTGGGTTCCAAAATTGCCAAAGCCGGTCAGGATTTCTTCCCCCTCACGGTCGATTACATCGAGAAAACCTACGCTGCCGGCAAGATTCCTGGCTCGTTCTTCAAGCGTGAAGCCAAGCCCAGCGAACTCGAAACCCTGACCAGCCGCCTGATCGACCGCCCGATCCGTCCGCTGTTCCCCGAAGGCTTCTACAACGACGTGCACGTGGTCATCCACACCGTCTCGCTGAACCCCGAAGTCGATGCCGACATCGCCGCCATGATCGCTGTGTCTGCCGCCCTGTCGATCTCCGGCATCCC
>JBEEOS010000015.1:0-24772 GCA_041191485.1 Pseudomonadota bacterium | reverse complement strand
GAAGTACCCCAAGGCCACCGAGATCGTGTGGTGCCAGGACGAGCCGCAAAACCAGGGCGCCTGGTTCTTCATCCAGCACAACATCCACGAGAACATGCTGAGTGGCCAGAAACTCGGTTATGCCGGTCGCGCAGCGTCCGCTTCGCCGGCCGTGGGCTACTCGCACCTGCACCAGGATCAGCAAAAAGCCTTGCTGGAAGCAGCGTTCGCCAAGCTCAAAGGCTTTGTGCTGACCAAATAAAACGTCCCGTACCTCCCCATAACACCTTCAAAGAGAAATCAACATGGCAATCGTTGAAGTCAAAGTTCCCCAGTTGTCCGAATCCGTGGCCGAAGCCACCTTGCTGACCTGGAAAAAGAAGCCCGGCGAGACCGTCGGCCAGGACGAAATCCTGATCGAAATCGAGACCGACAAAGTCGTGATGGAAGTGCCTGCGCCTTCCGCTGGCGTGCTGTCCGAAATCGTCGTCGGTGACGGCGGCACCGTGGTGGCTGAGCAGCTCATCGCCAAGATCGACACCGATGGCAAAGCTGCCGCTGCCGCACCTGCAGCAGCAGCCCCTGCAGCATCTGCTCCGGCCGCAGCGCCTGCTGCCGCAGCCGCACCAGCAGGCAACAGCATGGCCGGTGTGGCCATGCCCGCTGCTGCCAAGCTGATGGCTGACAACAACCTGGCCGCTGGCTCCGTGGCCGGCTCCGGCAAGGATGGCCGCGTGACCAAGGGCGATGTGCTGGCCGCTGTGGCTTCCGGCGCATCCATCCCCACCGGCGCTCCTACCGCGACCTTGCCCCAAGTGGCTGCGCCTGCAGCCCCCGTGGCCTTGGGCGATCGCCCCGAGCAGCGCGTGCCTATGACCCGCCTGCGCGCCCGCATTGCCGAGCGCCTGCTGCAGTCGCAAGCCACCAACGCCATCCTGACCACGTTCAACGAGATCAACATGGCGCCTGTGATGGCCCTGCGCAAGACGCACCAGGAAAAGTTCGAGAAGACCCACGGCGTCAAGCTGGGCTTCATGAGCTTCTTCGTCAAGGCCGCCGTGCACGCCCTCAAGAAGTTCCCGGTGCTCAACGCCTCGGTGGACGGCAACGACATCGTTTACCACGGCTACTTCGACATCGGTATCGCGGTGGGTTCGCCCCGTGGCCTGGTGGTGCCGATCCTGCGCAACGCCGACCAGATGAGCTTTGCCGACATCGAGAAAAAGATCGCCGAATTCGGCAAGAAGGCTGCTGAAGGCAAGCTGGGCATTGAAGAGATGACCGGTGGCACCTTCTCCATCTCCAACGGTGGTACCTTCGGTTCCATGATGTCCACCCCCATCATCAACCCGCCCCAGTCGGCCATCCTGGGCGTGCACGCCACCAAGGACCGCGCCATGGTTGAAAACGGCCAGGTCGTGGTTCGCCCGATGAACTACTTCGCCATGTCGTACGACCACCGCATCATCGACGGCCGCGAAGCCGTGCTGGGCCTGGTCGCCATGAAGGAAGCGCTGGAAGATCCAACACGCTTGCTGTTCGATCTGTAATTGACTGAAACCGCAATGCCTCCTGAGGGAGGCATTGCCACATGTGAAAGTACCTCATGAGCAAACAATTTGACGTGGTTGTCATCGGCGGTGGTCCCGGTGGCTATATCGCCGCCATCCGCGCCGCCCAGTTGGGCATGAACGTGGCCTGTATTGACGAGTGGAAAAACGCCGCAGGCGGTCCCGCACCTGGCGGTACCTGCACCAACGTGGGCTGCATTCCGTCCAAGGCATTGCTGCAGTCGTCCGAACATTTCGAGCATGCCAACAAGCATTTCGAAGAGCACGGCATCACGGCCAAGGACGTCAAGATCGACGTGGCCAAGATGATTGCCCGCAAGGACAACGTCGTCAAACAAAACAACGACGGCATCCTGTACCTGTTCAAGAAAAACAAGGTCACGTTCTTCCATGGTCGCGGCTCCTTCGTGGGCAAGGCTGAGGGCGGCTACGAGATCAAGGTGGCCGGCAAGGCCGAAGAGTCCATCACGGCCAAGCAGGTCATCGTCGCCACCGGCTCCAACGCTCGTGCCTTGCCCGGCGTGCCGTTTGACGAAGAAACCGTGCTCTCCAACGACGGCGCGCTGCGCGTCGGTTCGGTGCCCAAAAAGCTGGCGCTGATCGGCTCGGGCGTGATCGGTCTGGAGATGGGCTCGGTCTGGCGCCGCTTGGGTGCGGATGTCACCATCCTTGAGGGCCTGCCTACCTTCCTGGGCGCGGTCGATGAGCAGATCGCCAAGGAAGCCAAGAAGGCTTTCGACAAGCAAGGCCTGAAGATCGAACTCGGCGTGAAGGTCGGCGAGATCAAGAAGTCCAAGAAGGGCGTGACGGTCAACTACACCAACGCCAAGGGCGAAGCCGTGGCGCTGGACGCCGACAAGCTGATCGTGTCGATTGGCCGTGTGCCCAACACCATCGGCCTGAACGTTGAAGCCGTGGGCCTGCAGCTCGACGAGCGCGGCGCCATCGTGGTCGACGGCGATTGCCGCACCAATGTGCCCGGTATCTGGGCCGTGGGCGATGTGGTGCGTGGCCCGATGCTGGCCCACAAAGCCGAAGAAGAGGGCGTGGCCGTGGCCGAGCGTATGGCCGGTCAGCACGGTCATGTGAACTTCAACACCATCCCCTGGGTCATCTACACCAGCCCCGAAATCGCCTGGGTCGGCCGCACCGAGCAGCAGCTCAAGGCCGATGGCGTGGCGTACAAGGCGGGCACTTTCCCGTTCCTGGCCAACGGCCGCGCGCGCGCGCTGGGTGACACCACCGGCATGGTGAAGTTCCTGGCCGATGCCAAGACCGACGAGATCCTGGGTGTGCACATCGTGGGCCCGATGGCTTCCGAGCTGATTTCCGAAGCCGTGGTGGCCATGGAGTTCAAGGCCTCTGCAGAAGACATTGCCCGCATTTGCCATGCCCACCCCTCGCTGTCCGAAGCGACCAAGGAAGCGGCCCTGGCCGTGGACAAGCGCACGCTGAACTTCTGAACCTTCTGAGAGGGACCTTCGGGTTTCATCTCAGACTCCACCCGGGCCTGGCCCGGGTTTTTTATGCCTTAGACTCAAGTCATGTCTGTTCGTGCCGTTTACGAAGAAGAGCTGAAAAAACGCGGTTTCCAGAGTGATCCCGCGCAGCTGCGTGCCATTGAGGCGCTTGAGCGCTGTGCCCAGGAGTGGGCGCAGTACAAGGCGCGTCGCTCCAACAGTTTCAAGAAACTCATCAATCGCCCCGACATCCCCAAAGGGGTGTACATGTACGGCGGTGTGGGGCGCGGAAAAAGTTTCCTGATGGATTGCTTTTATGACGCTGTGCCCATTGAGCGCAAGACCCGGCTGCATTTTCATGAATTCATGCGTGAGGTGCATCGCGAACTTGCGGGCCTGCAAGGGACGGTGAACCCGCTCGATGAGCTGGGCAAGCGCATGTCCAAGCGCTACAAACTCATCTGTTTTGATGAGTTTCATGTGGCCGACATCACCGACGCCATGATCCTGCACCGATTGCTGCAGGCCTTGTTTGATAACGGGGTGGGCTTTGTGACGACATCCAACTTTGTGCCCGATGGTTTGTACCCCAACGGGCTGCATCGCGACAGGATCTTGCCGGCCATTGCGCTGCTCAACGATCGTATGCAGGTGCTCAATGTGGACAACGGCACCGACTACCGCCGCCGTACGCTGGAGATGGTGCAGCTCTATCACTCTCCATTGGGCGAGCAGGCAGATGCCCAGATGCAGGATGCTTTTGATCGCCTGGCCAGCGGGCACGATGAAGAGCCTGTGCTCCACATTGAAGCCAGACAGATCAAGGCGCGCCGGCGCAACGGTGGCGTGGTCTGGTTTGATTTCTGGACGTTGTGCGGCGGCCCGCGCTCACAAAACGACTACCTGGAAATTGCCAGCCAGTTTCATACCGTGCTGCTGAGCAATGTACCTGCCATGCCTGTCAAGCTGGCATCGGAAGCGAGGCGCTTTACCTGGCTGATCGATGTGCTCTATGACCGCAGGGTCAAGCTGATCTTGTCTGCCGAAGTGGCGCCAGAGCTGCTCTACACCGAAGGGCCCTTGTCCCACGAGTTTCCGCGTACCGTGTCGCGCCTGAACGAGATGCAGTCCGCTGAATTTCTGGCGCTCGAGCACCGAACCGTCAACACGCAACTGACATGAAGACACGCTTGTTTGCCCTGATGTTTGTGATCGCAGCTGGCCAAGTGCAGGCGCAGCAGAGCTCCAATGCCCTGCTGGACGAACAGCAGGCCCTGGACCAGCAGCGCAACGAGGTCATGGCACAAAAACAGGCGGTGCTGCAAGCTCATGCCAAACTTCAGGAACAGTGCTGGCAGCGTTTTGCGGTCAACGATTGTCTGCGCGATGTGCGCCGTGCGCAGCGCAAGGCGCTGGCCCCATTGGAGGCGCAGCTGATCGAGCTCAATGCCCGCGAGCGCCAGTTGCGCTTGCAAGAGCGTGAGCAACGCCTGCAGGACAAAGCCAAGTGATGACCGCTTGGGTGGGAGCGTTCGTTTGAGCGATTTGCAACAGGCCGTCGCCCAAGTGCTGCGGCCAGAGGGCTTGCTGAGCCAATGCCTGCCGGATTTTCAGCCGCGCCAGGCCCAGCTGGACATGGCACAGGCGGTCAGCGAAACCATCACCCAAGGGGGGCAGCTGGTGGTGGAGGCGGGTACCGGTGTGGGCAAAACTTATGCGTATCTGGTGCCCACCTTGCTCAGCGGTCAGCGCGCGTTGATCTCGACGGCCACCAAGGCCCTGCAGGACCAATTGTTTGCCCGCGACATTCCGCGCTTGCTGGAGTGGTTGGGCTTGCCGCTGCGCGTGGCCTTGCTCAAAGGGCGGGGCAGTTATTTGTGCTTGCACCGCATGGAGCAGGCGCCTCATGGCTTTGCCCTGGACCAGCCGGGCATGCGCCATGCCTGGCAACGGGTGGAGCAATGGTCACGCTTGACGCGTACGGGGGATCTGGGAGAGCTCACCGGACTGGACGAGCAGTCATCAGTTCTGCCCCTGGTGACTTCCACCCGTGAAAACTGTCTGGGCTCCATGTGCCCCAAGTACAAGGCTTGCCACGTCAATCTGGCGCGCAAGGAGGCCATGGCGGCTGACCTGGTGGTGATCAACCACCACTTGTTTTTTGCCGACATGGCGGTGCGTGAGAGTGGTGTTGCCGAGTTGCTGCCCAATGTGGGCATCACGGTGTTTGATGAAGCGCATCAGCTCAACCAGATTGGTGTGAATTTTCTGGGCTCGCACATCTCGTCTGGTCAATTGCTGGAGCTGGCCAGAGATGTGACCGGCGTGGCCCTGCAGTGGGCCAAGGGCCTGGCCGATTGGCAAGGCCTGGCCGGTACCCTGGAAACAGCCGTGCGAGATTGGCGCCTGAGTGCAGGGCATCGGCGCCAGTCGGTGCGCTTGCGGTGGGAAGATGCGGCGCCACAGGGGTTGGACGAAACGGGGTGGTCCAACGCGCTACGAGCGGTGGATGAGGCTTTGCAGAACCTGCAAAAAGCACTGGAGACGGTTGAAGAGCTTGCCCCCGATCTGGCACGTCTGCGCGAGCGCAGCGAACAAAGCCGCGAAAAGCTCTCCACGTTTGCCGAGCCCTTGCAATCGGGGCATGTACGTTGGCTGGAGGTGTCCAGCCAGTTGCGCATGATGGATTCGCCGCTGGACATTGCCCAGGCCTTTGGCGACTGGGTCAAGCCCATGCCGGAACAAGCGGCGCAGCGGACCTGGGTCTTTACCTCGGCCACGCTGGGCGATGATCCTCAGCTGAGCTGGTTCACCGAGCCGTGTGGCTTGCAGCAAGCGCGTTGCATGCAGGTCGGCAGCCCGTTTGACTATGAACAACAGGCGGGCCTGTTTGTCCCGCCTGACATGGTGCGCCCCCAGGATCCCAGCCACAGTGAGCAAGTTGCGCTCTGGGCAGAGCAGGGCGCGCGGGCCTTGCGAGGACGCACGCTGGTCCTGACCACCACCTTGTCGGCCATGCGCACCATTGGCGAGTGGCTGCGCACACGCCTGTCCGATGATTCAGGCCTTGAAGTGCTGGTGCAGGGGGAGTGGCCCAAGCGCAAATTGATGGAGCGTTTTCGTCAGGCCATCGAATCGGGCGACAAGGGCTTGGTGCTGGTTGGGTCCGCCAGTTTCTGGGAAGGTTTTGATGTCCCCGGCGAGGCTTTGCAGCTGGTGGTGATCGACAAGCTGCCTTTCCCGCCACCGGGCGATCCTTTGGTGCAGGCGCGCAGCGAGCGGCTGCAGGGGCAAGGCAAGAGTCCGTTTGCTGATCACGCGTTGCCTGAAGCGGCGGTCGCGCTCAAGCAAGGGGCAGGGCGGTTGATACGCAGCGAGCTCGATCGCGGGATTTTGCTGATTGGCGACCCGCGTCTGGTCCAGATGTCCTACGGCAAGCGGTTGATGCGCGCTTTGCCGCCTATGCGCAGACTGCTCGACGCTCAGGCCTTTGAAGCGGCCCTGCAGGACATCACCAGAACTTCCACCACGAACTCTTGGCTTTGACCTGTTCCTGGTTGGACTTGAGAAAGCGTGAGTTGGGGTAGTTTTTTTCCAGGATGCGCTGGGCATCGTCGCGCAGTTGAGGCATGCCCATGGCGTCGTAGGAGCTGACCAGAATGGCCAGCGCTTCCTCCACAGCGGGCACGCCTTGGTACTCGGAGATGGCTTGCTGGGCCCGGTTGACGGCGGCGACGTGGGCGCCGCGCGAGGCGTAGTAACGCGCCACATGCACTTCGTAGGCCGCCAGCGAGTTGACGATGTAGACCATGCGCTGACGTGCGTCAGGCGTGTATTTGGAGTCGGGGAAACGGTTCGTTAATTCCTTGAAGGACTCATAAGCGTCCTTGGCTGCTTTCTGGTCGCGCTCGGACAAATCCTGGCTGGTGATGAAGGAGAACAAGCCCGTGTTGTCGTTGAAGTTCACCAGGCCTTTGAGATAGAGCGCATAGTCCACGCCGGGGCTGGCCGGGTGCAGGCGAATGAAGCGGTCCAGTGTGGCCAAAGCCTGGGGCTTGTCGCCGTTGCGGTATTGGGCAAACGCTTTTTCAACCTGGGCCTGCTGGGCCAAAGGTGTGCCGGCGGCACGACCTTCGAGCTTTTCAAACAGGCCGATGGCCTTGTCCCAGGCCCCAGCGTTGACCTCGTCGCGGGCTTCGCTGTAGATGCGTTCGGGTGACCAGCCAGCGGTGATGTCCTTGGGGGTGCTCGAGCAGGCGCCCAAGGTCAGGCTCAAAGCCAGGAGGGAGCTGGTGCCAAGCACGGATAATCGGGAGCGTTGCATCACAGGCCTTACAGAAAAGCGTTACTCCAATTGATTATATCGACCGCCCCCGTTGCCCAGGACGAAGAAGACCTGCCCGCAGACAGTGAAATCCGCGAGTTGCGGGTGGACGCCAGCCTGCATGGCATGCGTCTGGACAAGGCGCTGGCCGAAGGGGTGCCCGAGTTTTCGCGCAGTTACCTCCAGCAGCTCATTGCGCAGGGTGATTTGAGCGTGGATGGGCAGTCGCAAACCAAGCCTTCGGCCAAGGTGCGTCTGGGGCAGAAGTTGGTGCTGCTCATGCGACCGACCCCGCAGTCCCAGGCCTTTGTGCCCGAGCCGATGGACTTGCAGGTGGTGTACGAGGATGAACACTTGCGCGTGATCCACAAACCTGCCGGTCTTGTGGTGCACCCGGCCCCGGGCAACTGGCGCGGCACCTTGCTCAACGGCTTGCTGGCGCTGGACAGTCAGGCGGCTACGCTGCCTCGCGCAGGCATCGTCCACCGTCTGGATAAGGACACCAGTGGCTTGATGGTGGTGGCCCGCACGCGCCAGGCCATGGACGCGCTGGTGCAATGCATCGCTGCCCGCGAAGTCAAGCGCCAATACCTGGCCATCGGGCAGGGGCGCTGGGGCAGCGTGACCGAGCGGGAGGTGACGGCGGGTATCGGGCGTGACCCGCAAAACCGCCTGCGCATGGCGGCCGTGGATCTGCAGCGCCAGCCTGGCAAGGAGGCGCGCACCACGATTCGCTGCCTGGATCAGAACGATCACCATTGCCTGGTGCTGTGCAGCTTGCACACCGGACGCACCCACCAGATTCGGGTGCACATGGCGCACCTGGGCCACCCCCTGGTGGCCGACGCCTTGTACGGGGGCGTTACTGCTGGCGGGCTGAACCGTCAGGCCCTGCATGCCTGGAAGCTGGCTTTTGAGCATCCGATCACAGGGCAGGCGCTGGCCTTTGAGGCCGCGCCCCCCGCTGACATCGAGCAAGCCTTGCAGACGCTGGGACTTCGTTACAATTAACCCACACGTCGGCCCCGGGTGGATTGCCCCTGCGGCCCCTGATCGCGCAAACCTTGCGCCATCCATGCCGTGACGACTTCTTCAATGGCCGCCACAAGGCCTTTTGTCCGGAATATTCAACATGAACACGGTGCAAGCCAAACGCATCCTTGAAACAGCCTTGCTGTGCTCGAGTGTGCCCTTGACCCTGCGGGACATGCGGACCCTGTTTGCTGATGAACTGGGGGCCGATACCCTGCGCACGATGCTCCAGGCGCTCCAGCAGGAGTGGTCCGAGCGTGGACTGGAATTGGTGGCGGTGGCCAGTGGCTGGCGTTTTCAGAGCAAGCCGCAGATGCGCGAGTTCCTGGATCGCCTGCACCCGGAAAAACCACCCAAGTACACCCGCGCGGCGCTGGAGACCCTGGCCATCATTGCCTACCGTCAGCCCGTCACGCGGGGCGACATGGAAGACATCCGCGGGGTGACCATCAACACCCAGGTGATCAAGCAACTTGAAGATCGTGGCTGGGTGGAAGTCATTGGACACCGGGAAACCGTGGGGCGGCCGGGCTTGTATGCCACCACGCGCCAGTTTCTGGACGATTTGGGGTTGTCATCGCTCGATCAACTGCCCATGCTCGGGCAAATGCAGGAGCAGGCGGACGCTTTTGCGGGTCTGGTTTCGGCCCAGGACGATCAATTGCCACTGCAGCCTGCCTTGTCACTGGAAGAAGCCATTGAACAAGTGCAGCAAGACCAGCCGGAGCCATCGGGCGAGTCTGAACCTCACTCAACACAGGATGCCTCTTCATGAGCACCAAAGAACACAACAGTGATGACGGTCTGACATCGCAGGCTGCACCACAAACGAAAAAACCCAAGCGCAACCCAGCAGCCACCACCGAACGCGCCCAAGGCTACCAGGCGGTGGACTTGTCAGAGGTGGTCTCGGGTCAGTTCGACCAGGAGCAAGAGTCCGAAGCCCCCGCTGAATTGACGGGCAAGCGCGTGCTGGCGCCTCAGGTGGACTCGCCCAAGTTGCACAAGGTGCTGGCCCAAGCCGGCATGGGCTCGCGGCTGGAAATGGAAGAGCTGATCCTGCAGGGACGCATTTCCGTGAACAACGAGCCCGCACATGTGGGTCAGCGTATCCAGTACGGCGACCTCATCAAGGTCAATGGCAAGCCCATTCGTGTGCGCATTGCGCCGCCGCCAGCCCGTGTGATCGCCTATCACAAGCCCGCCGGTGAGATTGTTTCGCATGATGATCCGCAAAATCGCCCCAGCGTTTTTCGCAAATTGCCCCGCCTTCAGCAGGGCAAGTGGCAGTCGGTCGGGCGTCTGGACCTGAACACTGAGGGGCTGTTGCTGTTCACCAGTTCGGGCGAGTTGGCCAACCGCTTGATGCATCCGCGCTTTGGTCTGGAGCGGGAATATGCCGTGCGCGTGCTGGGGGCTCTGAGCAATGATGAAAAAGCCCGCTTGCTCGAAGGTGTTCAGCTGGACGACGGCCTGGCCCAGTTCAGCAGCATTGAAGACGGCGGGGGCGAGGGCGCCAACTGCTGGTACCGCGTCACGATCTCCGAAGGTCGCAACCGCGAAGTGCGTCGCATGATGGAAGCGGTGGGCCATGCCGTCAGCCGCCTGATTCGGGTGCGCTACGGCGCCATGGTTTTGCCCCACGGCCTGCGCCGCGGCGGCTGGATCGAGCTCGATGAGGCCGATATTCAGGCCTTGATGAAGGCTTCCGGCACGCCGCGCCCACCACGTCCCGAGACCGATGGCGCCAAGCCTGCGCGTCGACGCACGGGCTCACGCCAGGGCGGCCCGCGAGGCATGTTTGCCGGCACACCCGGCACGGCATTACCAACTGCAGCCCGCAAAACGCCCGGTAACCGTGGCGCCAACGCAGGCAACAAGACAGGCGGCAAGGGCGCTGGCCGCTCGCAACCCGATCCGATGCAGACCTCGCAAGGCTACATTGGGGCAGACAGCTTGCAGCGTCACCGCCAAGGTGCCCGGCAAAACAAAAGCCGTCGCGGCGGACGCTGATTCCTTTGTTTTCAACCCGACAGATCTTGCCTGTCGGGTTAAAATAGCGGGCTTTGCTACTTGGCAAACCCTTCACTTTTTATCCATTACAGGAAATCATCATGGCAATCGAACGCACCCTCTCCATCATCAAGCCCGACGCAGTGGCCAAAAACGTGATCGGTCAGATCTACGCCCGCTTTGAAGCTGCTGGCCTGAAGGTTGTGGCTGCCAAGATGGCCCACCTCTCCCGCGGTGAAGCCGAGCAGTTCTACGCTGTGCACAAAGAGCGTCCTTTCTTCAAGGACCTGGTGGACTTCATGGTCTCCGGCCCCGTCATGATCCAGGCTCTGGAAGGCGAAGGCGCTATCGCCAAAAACCGTGACCTGATGGGCGCAACCGACCCCAAGAAAGCCGCTCCCGGCACCATCCGCGCTGACTTCGCTGACAGCATCGATGCCAACGCCGTGCACGGCTCTGACGCCCCCGAAACCGCTGCTGTGGAAGTTGCCTTCTTCTTCCCCGGCATGAACGTTTACTCCCGCTGAGCCTGTCGCGACTTCGCGACGCTGTAGCCTTATGACGGCCAACCTTCTCGACTTTGACCTGGAAGGTTTGGCCGTTTTTTGCGAGGGTCTGGGCGAAAAGCGCTTTCGGGCCACGCAATTGTTCCGCTGGATCCACCAGCGAGGCGCGAGCGACTTCGACCAGATGAGTGATCTGGCCAAGTCCCTGCGCGAAAAACTCAAAACCACCGCCCACATTACCGCTTTGCCTGTGCTCACGCAGCACATCTCGGCAGACGGCACCATCAAATGGCTGTTTGATGTGGGTGACGGCAATGCCGTCGAGTCGGTGTTCATTCCTGAAGATGACCGGGGGACGCTGTGTGTGTCGTCCCAGGCGGGCTGCGCCGTGGGCTGCCGTTTTTGCTCGACCGGGCATCAGGGGTTCTCGCGCAACCTCAGCACGGCTGAAATTCTGGCCCAGTTGTGGTTTGCTGAACACTTTCTGCGCAAGCACCTGAACACCGATGAGCGCGTCATCTCCAATGTGGTGATGATGGGCATGGGCGAGCCGCTTCAAAACTACTCGGCACTGGTGCCCGCCCTCAAGGCGATGCTCGACGATCATGGTTATGGGCTCTCGCGTCGTCGTGTGACGGTGTCGACTTCGGGTGTGGTGCCCATGATTGACCGGCTTGCGCAGGACTGCCCGGTGGCACTGGCCGTGTCTTTGCACGCCCCCAACGATGCCTTGCGCGATGTGTTGGTGCCGCTCAACCGCAAATACCCGATCGATGAGTTGCTCAAGGCCTGCGAGCGCTACCTGGCGCATGCACCGCGCGACTTCATCACTTTTGAATACTGCATGCTCGATGGCGTCAACGACCAGGCCGAGCATG
Organism: Pseudomonadota bacterium; assembly: GCA_041191485.1. Lineage (GTDB taxonomy): Bacteria > Pseudomonadota > Gammaproteobacteria > Burkholderiales > Burkholderiaceae_C > Limnohabitans_A. The sequence goes on along the minus strand of JBEEOS010000015.1, from coordinate 13,009 downwards.
CCCGCCAGCTGATCGAGCTGGTGCAACGCCATGGCCATCAAGGCTTGCGCTGCAAGTTCAACCTGATTCCCTTTAACCCGTTTCCTGCTTCCGGCCTGCATCGCTCGCCACAAGCGCGTGTCCAGGCGTTTGCCAAAATGCTGCTCGATGCCGGCATCGTGACCACTGTGCGCAAGACGCGCGGTGACGACATTGATGCTGCTTGTGGCCAGCTCGCTGGTGATGTCCGCGACCGAACACGTGTGCAAGAGCGCATGAGTACCCAGCGACAAGCGCAGGAACAGGTGATTCGCTTCACGCCTTTGCCATCCTCTTCGGCTTCGGCCAAGGATCCTTCACAATGAGTCGCATGGACGAGCAAAACACCCCCATCGAAGCAGCAGGCTTGGCGCCTGCCGTATCCCTGAGCGCTGGACAGTGGTTGCGCCAGGCCCGTGAGCGTGCCGGTATGGACCTGGGTGTGCTGTCTGCACTGATCAAGGTACCTGTGCGCCAGCTGCAGGCGCTCGAGGCCGATCAGCACGACCAACTCATGGGCACGGCCTTTGTACGCAGTCTGACGGTGACCATCGCTCGACATTTGAATGTTGATCCGCAGCCAGCGCTGGACTTGCTGCCAGGCAACGTCACACGTTTGGGTCCTGAAAAAGACAGCCTGGGTCAAGCCGACGCTCCTCAGCTGGGTGGTTTGTTCCATGGCCGGGGTTTTGCCTGGGGTCGGTGGGTGGCGCTGGCGTCAGCTGTGCTTGTGGCGGTAGGCGTTTATTGGTTCACGCGGCAATCGTCGCCGTCGCCTGCCTCTGTGCCAGAGGCTTTGCCTCCCGCTGTCATGCCTGCCCAGCCGGCGACTGAACCGGTGACGCCAACTTCGACGGACTCGGCGACAGCCAACGCCTCAGCACCCGTCACGTTGCCAGTGACCGTGACCATACCCCACTCACCCTCAACGGGTTCGACCGAACATAAAGGTCAGCCATGAGCCAGACCTCGCAACCCATCGCCATCGCGCATCCGCTGGTGCGGCACAGCCGCCAGTCCCGTGTGGTCTGGGGAAATCGTGTCGTCACCGTGGGTGGTGGTGCACCCGTGCGCGTGCAGTCCATGACCAATACCGACACGGTGGACGTGATCGGCACTGCCATCCAGGTCAAGGAGCTCGCGTTGGCAGGTTCCGAGATGGTGCGCATCACCGTCAACACGCCCGAAGCCGCGCAGGCGGTGCCTCACATCCGCGAGCAGCTCGACAAGATGGGCATCGACGTGCCCCTGATCGGCGACTTCCATTACAACGGCCACCGCCTCCTGACCGACTACCCGGCCTGTGCCGAGACCCTGTCCAAATACCGCATCAACCCCGGCAATGTGGGCAAGGGCGACAAGCGCGATGTGCAGTTTGGCCAGATGATCGAAGTGGCGCAGAAATTCAACAAACCGATCCGCATTGGTGTGAACTGGGGCAGCCTGGACCAGGAACTGCTCGCCGAGCTGATGGACCTCAACAGCCGCCGCGCCCAGCCCTTTGAAGGCCGCCAGGTCATGTACGAGGCGCTGATCCAGTCGGCCATTGGCTCGGCACAGCGGGCTGAAAGCATGGGCATGGACGGCAGCCAGATCGCGCTGTCTTGCAAGGTCTCGGGTGTGCAGGACCTGATTTCCGTCTATCGCGAGCTGGCCCGCCGCTGTGATTACCCGCTGCACCTGGGCCTGACCGAGGCCGGCATGGGCACCAAGGGCACGGTGGCTTCCGCCGCAGCTCTGTCCATCCTGCTGCAGGAGGGCATTGGCGACACCATCCGCGTCTCGCTCACGCCCCAGCCGGGCGAATCGCGCACGCAAGAGGTGGTGATCGCCTCCGAAATCCTGCAATCGCTGGGCTTGCGCGTGTTCGTGCCCAGCGTCACCGCCTGCCCGGGCTGTGGCCGCACCACCAGCACCACCTTCCAGGAACTGGCCAAGCAGATTGACGACTTCCTGCGGGCGCAAATGCCTGTCTGGCGTGGCAAGTACCCGGGTGTCGAGGGCATGAAAGTGGCCGTGATGGGCTGCATCGTCAACGGCCCCGGCGAGAGCAAGCACGCCGACATCGGCATCAGCCTGCCGGGCACGGGCGAGGCACCGGCTGCGCCGGTGTTCATCGACGGCGAAAAACGCATGACGCTGCGCGGGGAGGGCATTGCCCAGGAATTCCAGCGCATCGTCGAAGACTACATTGAGAACCGCTTTGGCGCGTCCAAAGCCTGACCCGATACATGACTGAGAACACAGCAAAACAGCCTAAAGCCCAAAAACTGGTGGGCGTGAAGGGCATGAACGACATCCTGCCGCCGGATTCGGCGCGCTGGGAATGGCTCGAAGGCCAGGTGCGCGAGCTGATGGCCCGCTACGCCTACCGCAATGTACGTGTGCCCATCGTCGAGCCCACGGCCTTGTTCGTGCGCGGCCTGGGCGAGGTGACCGACATCGTCGAAAAGGAGATGTACTCCTTTGAAGACCGCCTTAATGGCGAACACCTCACCCTGCGCCCCGAAGGCACGGCAGGGCTCGTGCGCGCCGTGGTTGAGCACAACCTGCTCTACGAAGGCGGCAAGCGCCTGTATTACATGGGCCCGATGTTCCGCCACGAGCGCCCGCAGCGTGGCCGGTACCGCCAGTTCCACCAGATCGGCGCCGAGGTGCTGGGTTTTGGCGGCCCCGAGGTGGATGCCGAGCTGATCCTGCTGGCCAACGACCTTTGGAAACAGCTGGGCCTCAAAGACGTGCGCCTGGAACTCAACAGCCTGGGTCAGCCCGACGAGCGCAAGGCGCACCGCGCCGCCCTGATCGCGCACTTCGAGCAGCATGCCGAGCTGCTGGACGAAGACGCCAAACGCCGCTTGCACAGCAACCCGCTGCGCATTCTGGACACCAAGAACCCGGCCATGGCCCCGGTGGTCGAGTCGGCCCCCCAGCTGCTGGATTTTCTGGGCGAAGCGTCGCTCGCGCACTTCAATGCGGTCAAGGCCATTCTGGAGGCCAATGGCGTGGCCTACCGCATCAACCCCCGTCTGGTGCGCGGCATGGACTACTACAACCTCACGGTGTTCGAGTTCATCACCGAGAGTCTGGGTTCGCAGGGCACCATCTGCGGTGGGGGTCGGTATGACTACCTGATCGAGCAGGTGGGTGGCAAACCCGCACCGGCCGTGGGCTGGGCCCTGGGCGTGGAGCGCGTGCTCGAACTCATCAAAGAGCAGGGCGAGGCGCTGGACGCGCCAGCGCCCGATGTCTACGCCGTCATCCCCGATGCGGCGGCTTTGCCGGTGGCCATGAAGACCTTGCAGGCGCTGCGCGCGGTGGGTGTGTCGGCCCAGATGCATGCAGGTGGTGGCGAAGGTATGGGCTCGATGAAGTCGCAATTCAAAAAGGCAGACGCCAGCGGCGCGGCTTTCGGCCTGATTTTTGGCGCTGACGAACTGGCCCGTGGCGAGGTTACAGTCAAGTCGATGCGCGACGGGCAGGGCGCACAGCGCACCGAGCGCCTGGATGCCGTGCCTGATTGGGCAGCCAGCCTAAAATCCAATTGAAATCGCTCTGAACACTGACAGGAATCCTTACCCATGGCAACGCATCTCGACCTGGAAGAACAAGAACAGCTTGCAGAGCTCAAGCATTTCTGGAACACGTATGGCAACCTCATCAGCTGGGTTCTGATCGCGGTGCTGGGTGCCTATGCGGCCTGGAACGGCTGGCAATACTGGCAACGCCACCAGGCCACACAGGCGGCGGCCCTGTACGACGAGGTGGAGCGCTCTGTGGCCTCTCGTGATATTCAGCGCATGCAACGCAGCCTGAGCGATATGCAGGAACGCTTTGCCAGCAGCATGCAGGCCCAGCAAGCCAGCCAACTGGTGGCCAAGGCCTTGGCCGAACAGGGCAAAACAACCGAGGCCAAAGCCGCCTGGGGCTGGTTGGTGCAAAAAGCGACCGACCCGGCTTATGCCGATGTGGCGCGGCTGCGTCTGGCCAGCCAGGCCATGCAAGATAAGCAATACGATCAGGCCCTGGAGCAGCTCAAGGGTGTGAGCCAGGCCATGCAAGGTCTGGCAGCCGACATGCAGGGCGATGTGTTGCAACTCCAGGGCAAACAGGCCGAAGCTGTGGCCGCCTACCAGAAGGCCTGGTCGCAATTGCCGCAAAACACCCCTTACCGTCGTTTGCTGCAAGCCAAGCTCAATGCCTTGGGCGCCGAGCCGGCGACCGCCGTGGAGGGTAAATCGTGAACGCCCGATTGATTCTGTCTGCACTGGCCTTGGCCTGTGCGGGTTTGGCGGCATGCTCCAGCACGCCGTCCAAGCCTGAGCCTTCTGCACTGACGGCATTCAAAGCCGAGTTCGACATCGCTCCTGCCTGGTCTTTGAATCTGGGCAGCATCACCGGACCGCTGTCTGCTTCCGTCCACGGCCAGCGTGTGGCGCTGGCTTCCAGCGAAGGTCGTGTCGTCTTGCTCGATGGCGACAAAGGTCAGGTGCTCTGGCAAGTCCAGCTCGATGCCCCTGTTCAGGCTGGAGTGGGTGGTGATGGGCAACGCTTTGCCGTGGTCAACCGCCGCAACGAAGTGGTGGCCATGCAAGCTGGACAGCTGCTGTGGAAGCATGCTTTGCCCGCATCCACGCTGACGCCACCTTTGGTGGCGGGTGGCCGCATATTTGTGATGACAGCGGACCGCGCTCTGACAGCGCTGGACGGTGCCACGGGGCGTGAACTGTGGCGCTACGAGCACCGCGCCTCCGACGCCCTGGTGTTGCGCCAGGCGGGCTTGCTCATGCCGGTGGGCAACACCTTGATTGCAGGTTTGGGCGGCCGCATGGTGGCGATCGACCCGGACCAAGGGCGTGTGCAATGGGAAGTGGCCGTGGGCTCCATGCGCGGAACCAATGAAGTCGAGCGCCTGGTGGACCTGGTCAACCAAGCGGCGCGTGACGGACAAACCGTTTGTGCTCGCGCCTTCCAGTCGGCCGTGGCCTGTGTGGACACGGCTGCAGCCCGCACGCTCTGGAGCAAGCCTGCGCAGGGCCATCAGGGTTTGGGCATGGACGCAATGCATGTTTACGCTGTCGAGTCTGACGACAAGGTGCAGTCGCTTTCCCGCACTGATGGCCAAACGGGATGGACCAATGACAGCTTGCGTTTTCGAGGTCTGACCGCACCTTTGGTGCTGGGACGCTCGGTGGTGGTGGGTGATGCGCAGGGCTACGTGCATTTCCTCTCTCGCAAGGATGGGCATGTGCTGCAACGACTGAGCACGGATGGTTCAGCCATCGCCATGGCCCCCGTGCTGGTGGGGCAGACCCTGGTGGTGGTGACTCGCCAAGGCCAGGTGCGGGCATTCAACGCCCAATGATCGGAACAAATAAGTGAAACCCGTTTTGGCCCTGGTGGGCCGCCCCAATGTGGGGAAATCCACGATGTTCAACCGACTCACCAAGAGCCGGGATGCCATCGTGGCTGATTTTGCTGGCCTCACACGTGACCGCCATTACGGCCAGGGTCGCCTGGGCAAGCGCGAATTCATTGTGATCGATACCGGTGGTTTCGAGCCCGATGCCAGCAGCGGCATCTACAAGGAAATGGCGCGCCAGACCCAGCAAGCCGTGGCAGAAGCCGATGTGGTGATTTTTGTGGTGGATGCCCGCTTGGGCCTGTCAGCCCAGGACCACGACATTGCCAACTACCTGCGCCGAATTGGCAAACCCTGTTTGCTGGTCGCCAACAAGGCCGAAGGCATGAAAGAAGGCGTCCAGCTGGTCGAGTTCTACGAGCTGGGCCTGGGCGAGGTTTTGCCGGTGTCTGCGGCGCACGGGCAGGGCATGCGTGGCTTGCTTGAACATGCGCTGGATCAGCTGGACCTGCCCGATGACGAAGAAGAGCCTGAAGAAGATGCCTCGGTCATCAAGCTGGCCGTGGCGGGACGCCCGAATGCCGGCAAATCCACACTGATCAACACCTGGCTGGGCGAAGAACGCCTGGTGGCTTTTGACATGCCGGGCACCACCCGGGATGCGATTTCCGTGCCCTTTGAGCGCAACGGCCAGAAGTTCGAGCTGATCGACACCGCCGGCCTTCGCCGCAAAGGCAAGGTTTTTGAAGCGATTGAAAAGTTCTCGGTGGTCAAGACGCTGCAGGCCATTGAATCTGCGAACGTGGTGCTCTTGCTCATTGATGCGACACAAGGTGTGACCGATCAGGACGCACACATTGCCGGCTTTGTCCTTGACAGCGGCCGCGCCGTGGTGTTGGCTGTCAACAAGTGGGATGCGGTGGACGAATACCAGCGCCAGTTGGTGCAACGCTCCATCGAAACGCGTTTGGGCTTTCTGAAGTTTGCGAATCTGCACTTGATTTCGGCCAAGAAGCGCCAGGGCCTGGGCCCCTTGTGGGCCTCCATTGCCCAGGCGCACAAGGCGGCAACGTGCAAGATGACCACGCCGGTGCTCACCCGGTTGCTTCTGGAGGCGGTGCAATACCAAACCCCCAAGAAAACCGGCATGTTCCGCCCCAAGCTGCGCTATGCGCACCAAGGCGGCATGAACCCGCCGGTCATCGTGATCCACGGCAACTCGCTCGAACATGTGACCGAGGCCTACAAGCGCTTTCTGGAAGGACGCTTTCGCAAAGCCTTCAATCTGGTGGGCACACCGCTGCGCATCGAGATGAAAACCTCGGACAACCCCTACGCAGACAAAGCGTGAGTTTGTGCTCTGACCTTTGCTACGCAGCCAGTGTGGTAAGGTCGGGGCTCCTTAACTATTTCGGAACACGGAGAATATCGTGAGCAACAAAGGCCAACTTCTTCAAGACCCCTTCCTCAACGCCTTGCGCCGCGAGCATGTACCGGTCTCCATCTACCTGGTCAACGGCATCAAGCTGCAAGGCCAGATCGAATCCTTTGACCAATATGTGGTGTTGCTGCGCAACACCGTCACCCAGATGGTCTACAAGCACGCCATCTCCACCATTGTTCCCGGCCGCGCCGTGAACCTGGCTGTGGGCGACGAAGCGCCTGAGCAAGCCTGAGGACGCCTAAAGCATTGACCTCCGAGTCTTCTTCCAAAGCTGCAGCGCCGACCATCCTGGTCGGCGTTGACTTTGGGCTTCCCCATTTTGACGCCGAGCTGTCGGAACTCTCGCAGTTGGCCCAGACAGCCGGTTTGCAACCCGTAGCTCACATCACTTGCAAACGCAGGGCGCCAGACCCTGCCTTGTTTGTGGGTTCGGGCAAGGCCGACGAAATCAAGGAACTGGCCCTCATGCACGGCGCCAGTGAAGTGCTGTTTGACCAGTCCCTGAGCCCGGCTCAGCAGCGCAATCTTGAGCGCCACATGGGTCTGGCGGTCAACGACCGCACCTTGTTGATTCTGGAAATCTTCGCCCAGCGCGCCCGCAGCCATGAAGGCAAACTCCAGGTCGAGCTGGCGCGACTGCAGTACCTGAGCACCCGCTTGGTCCGCCGCTGGACACACCTGGAGCGCCAGACTGGCGGTATTGGTTTGCGTGGCGGCCCAGGCGAAACCCAGATCGAGCTGGACCGCCGAATGATTGGCGAGGCCATCAAACGCACCAAGGAGCGTTTGGGCAAGGTCAAGAAGCAGCGCCATACCCAGCGCCGCCAGCGCGAGCGCAGGCAGGCTTTCATGATTTCACTGGTGGGCTACACCAACGCGGGCAAATCCACCTTGTTCAATGCGCTCGTCAAAGCGCGCGCTTATGCGGCTGACCAGCTGTTCGCCACGCTCGACACCACCACGCGCCAGCTCTACCTGGGCGAGGCGGGCCGCTCGGTGTCTTTGTCCGACACCGTGGGGTTCATTCGCGACTTGCCGCACGGTCTGGTCGAGGCTTTCGAAGCCACGCTGCAAGAGGCTGCAGATGCCGATTTGCTGCTGCATGTGGTGGATGCCTCCAACCCCAACTGGCCCGAGCAGCTCCAGGAAGTGCAACGCGTGCTGCACGAAATTGGTGCGCAAGACGTGCCCCAGCTGCTGGTCTTCAACAAATGCGATGCTTTGCCAGAGGGCGGTGCGCCCCATGCTTCGCGTGACCATTACGAAATCGATGGCCGTCAAATCGAGCGCGTGTTTGTCAGCGCTCAAAGCGGCCAAGGCCTGGCCTTGCTTCGCGAGGTTCTGGCTGAATGCGTCCGCTCCCAGTCTCCGGCGGCCGAAGAGGCAGAAGCACTCGATCCCCGTGATTTACCCGGGTCTTCAGGGGATGAATCAGGGATTTGAACTTGACTTTGGGCACAATGAGGTCATGACCATGAAAAAAAATGCACTGCGTTGGCCTTGGCAGCCCAAGCGAGCCCAGGCCGTCTACAACCTCAATGACCCCCGTTGGGGCCGTTCAGATGAGGATGCGCCGCGTCAGGCGGATGACACCAGGCCGCAAGAGCCCAGCCAGGAGCCTTCGCCTCAACCGCAGCAGCCCCAGCCGCATCAACCCCAACGTCCGGGTGCGGGGCAGGGTGGCTCTACCCAAGGTCCTCCTGACCTGGACGAACTTTGGCGCGATTTCAACCGCAAACTCGGTCAGGTGTTTGGTAACAAGTCCGGCGGTTCCGGTCCGCGCGGCCCAGGGGGCGGAGGCTATGGTGGCGGTGGTGGGCAAGGCCCGCAAATCCCGGCCTTCATGCGCAACATCGGTGCTGGCGTTTTGGTGGGGGCGGGTGTCTTGGTCTGGTTGGGCACAGGCTTTTTCATCGTCCAGGAAGGTCAGCAGGCCGTCATCACGCAATTTGGCAAGTACAACGCAACCGTGGGCGCCGGTATCAACTGGCGTTTGCCATACCCAATTCAGCGCCATGAACTGGTGTATGTATCGCAGATCCGCTCGATCGATATTGGTCGTGACAACGTCATCAAGGCCACTGGCTTGCGTGACTCGGCCATGCTGACCGAGGACGAAAACATCGTCGAAATCAAGTTTGCTGTGCAGTACCGCCTCAGCGATGCGCGGGCCTACTTGTTTGAGAGCAAGAATCCCACAGAGGCCGTGGTGCAGGCAGCTGAAACCGCTGTACGCGAGGTGGTCGGCAAAATGAAAATGGATTCCGCATTGGCCGACGAGCGCGACCAGATTGGCCCGCGTGTGCGTGAGCTGATGCAAACCATTCTGGATCGCTACAAAGTGGGCATTGAAATCGTGGGCATCAACCTGCAACAAGGCGGTGTGCGCCCACCTGAGCAGGTGCAAGCCTCGTTTGACGACGTGCTCAAAGCCGGTCAGGAGCGTGAACGCGCCAAGAACGAGGCCGAGGCCTATGCCAATGATGTGATTCCCCGCGCCACCGGCTCGGCTTCACGTCTGAAGGAAGAAGCACAGGCCTACAAGGAGCGCATCGTGGCGCAGGCCGAAGGTGACGCCCAGCGCTTCAAGACCATTTTGCCCGAGTATCAAAAGGCGCCGCAGGTGACGCGCGACCGCATGTACATCGACACCATGCAGCAGATCTACAGCAGTGTCAGCAAGGTGGTTGTCGACAGCAAGCAGGGCTCCAACCTGTTGTATCTGCCGCTGGACAAAATCATGCAGCAAGTCAGTGCCGTGCCTTCCGCCAACGGCTCAACACCTGCTGTTGCAGCGCCCATCCCCTCGGTTGAACTCCCGCCTGCCATGAGCAGCGACACGCGCTCGCGCGATAACGCCCGCTCACGCGATGTGCGCTGAGGAGAAATGAGATCATGAATCGACTTGGACTTTTTGTTTCCTCTCTCTTGCTGGGTCTGTTGATCCTGTCTTCAACGGTTTTCGTGGTGGACCAGCGTCAGTTCGGCGTGGTCTACGCCCTGGGGCAAATCAAGAGCGTCATCACCGAGCCCGGCCTGCACTTCAAGTTGCCGCCGCCGCTGCAAAACGTCAATTACATCGACAAGCGGCTGCTCTCGCTCGACAGTGCGGATACCGAGCCCATGCTCACGGCTGAAAAACAACGTGTTGTGGTCGACTGGTATGTCCGCTGGCGCATCACTGACCCGCTGGCCTACATCCGCAACGTCGGGCTGGACGAAAAAGCAGGCGCCAGCCAGCTCAACCGCGTCGTCCGTAACGCTTTCCAGGAAGAGATCAACAAGCGCACCGTCAAGGACCTGCTCTCGACCAAACGTGAAGAGTTGATGAACGACGTCAAGCAGGCCGTGCTCGACGTGGTCAAAGGCGCCAAACCCTGGGGTGTGGACATCATTGACGTGCGCGTCACGCGCGCTGACTACGCAGACACCATCACCGAATCCGTCTACCGCCGCATGGAAGCCGAGCGCAAGCGCGTGGCCAACGAGCTTCGCTCCACAGGTGCCGCGGAAGGCGAGAAAATCCGTGCCGATGCCGATCGCCAGCGCGAAGTGACCGTGGCCAATGCCTACCGTGATGCGCAAAAGATCAAGGGTGAGGGCGATGCCCAGGCTGCGCGTATTTACAGCGAAGCATTTGGCCGCGACCCCCAGTTTGCGCAGTTCTACCGCAGTCTGGAGGCCTACAAGGCCAGCCTGGCCAAGAAGTCGGACGTGATGGTGCTTGACCCGTCCAGTTCCGAATTCTTCAAAGCCATGCGCTCAGCCGGGAGCGCAGCGCCCGCGCGCAAGTGATGTCAGACGCCTCGTCCTGGATGACCGCACTGGCCTTGGTGCTGGTCATCGAGGGGCTGCTGCCCATGATCGCGCCACAGCGCTGGCGCGAGATGTTTCGGCAAATTTTGCAGATGCAGGATGGGCAAATCCGCTTTTTCGGGTTGCTGAGTGTGTTGCTTGGGTTGATCGGCTTGTGGTGGTTGGGCTAAACCGGCGCACAAAGCCGGTAAAATCACGTTTTTAACAGCCCCCCAAATACTGCAATGTCTGCTTGGGTCCTACCGGATCACATCGCCGATGTGCTGCCCTCCGAGGCGCGCCACATCGAAGAACTCCGACGTGAATTGCTCGACACCGCCCGCAGCTATGGCTACGAGCTGGTGATGCCGCCATTGCTCGAGCACATCGAATCCTTGCTCACCGGTACCGGTGAGGCACTGGATCTGCAAACCTTCAAACTGGTCGATCAACTCTCGGGGCGTACCCTGGGTTTGCGCGCAGACACCACGCCGCAAGTGGCGCGTATTGACGCTCACCTGCTCGGGCGCAGTGCGGTCACCCGGCTGTGTTACTGCGGCCCGGTGGTGCACACCCGCCCGGATCGTCCTCATGCCACGCGCGAGCCGCTGCAGCTGGGAGCGGAAATCTATGGCCACCGGGGCATGGAGGCCGATCTCGAGATTCTGGAATTGGCCAAGGCCTGCCTGCGCGCTGCACGCGTTCAAAAGCTTCAGGTCGATCTGGCGGATGCCCGCATCGTTGCAGCCCTGCTCGATCGACAGCAAGCCAGCGCCGAGCAACGCCACGCCATTCAACAGGCCTTGTCCGTCAAGGACAGCAGTGGACTGAAGACGCTCACAGCAGGTTTTGACCCTGAGATTGCTGCTGCACTGCAGGCCTTGCCTCAGCTGTATGGCGACATCACGGTGCTTGACCGTGCCAGCGAGGTGTTGCCACCATGGCCCGAGATTCAGACTGCTTTGACGCAGCTGCGCTGGCTGGCCAGCCGCTCTGGGGACGTACAGGTCAGTTTTGACCTGGCCGATACCCGTGGCTACGCCTACTACAGCGGTATCCGCTTCGCCATTTACGCGCCCCAGGCCAGCGATGCCCTGGCTCGTGGCGGTCGCTACGATGGCGTGGGCGCCGTGTTCGGTCACCGCGTGGAGCGCGATCGACCTGCGGTGGGCTTCAGTGTGGACCTCAAACAACTGGTGTCTGCCGTCCCGGCGCTGGCACTCAAGGCGGCGATTCGTGCGCCGTGGGGTGACGATGATGGCCTGCGTGCAGCCATTGCCAGCTTGCGCAGTCGCGGTGAAACCGTGGTCTGCGTCATGCCTGGCCATGAAAGCGAGATCGACGAATTTCAGTGCGATCGTGAATTGTTGAATGCTGCCGGCCACTGGATCGTGCAGGCTGTGTGAATGCCTATTTCTGGACAGAAGATGAACAAAACTCAAGGACGCAATGTGGTGGTCGTCGGTACCCAGTGGGGTGACGAAGGCAAGGGCAAACTGGTGGACTGGCTCACCGAAACGGCGACAGGCGTGGTGCGTTTCCAGGGTGGCCACAATGCAGGCCATACCCTGGTCATCAATGGCGTCAAGACCGCGCTGCACCTGATCCCCAGCGGCATCATGCGCCCGGGCGTCAAGTGCTATATCGGCAACGGTGTGGTGCTCTCCGTGCCCAAGCTGCTGGAAGAAATTGCCGGCCTGGAAAAAGCAGGTGTCGAGGTTCGTTCGCGCCTGCGCGTGTCCGAAGCCTGCCCGCTGATCCTGCCTTACCACGTCGCGCTGGACGTGGCGCGTGAAGCCGCCAAAGAGAAAGCCGGTAACGCCAAGATCGGCACCACGGGCCGTGGCATTGGCCCCACTTATGAAGACAAGGTCGCCCGCCGTGCCCTGCGTGTGCAGGACCTCAAATACCCCGAGCGCTTTGCCACCAAGCTGCGCGAGAACCTGGCGCTGCACAACGATGTGCTGGTCAACCACCTGCACGCCGCGCCGGTGGACTTCGACACCGTCTACAACGAGGCCATGGCTTACGCCAAAGAGCTGGCGCCCATGGTGGCGGATGTCTCGCGCGAGCTCAATGACGCCCACAAGGCCGGCGCCAATCTGCTGTTTGAAGGCGCTCAGGGCACGCTGCTCGACGTGGACCACGGCACCTACCCCTTTGTCACGTCCAGCAACTGCGTGGCGGGTAATGCGGCTGCAGGCTCCGGCGTGGGCCCGGGCATGCTGCACTACGTGCTGGGCATCACCAAGGCGTATTGCACCCGCGTGGGTGGTGGCCCGTTCCCGACCGAACTGGAGTGGGAAAAAGAGGGCACACCGGGCTGGCACATGGCCACTGTGGGCGCCGAAAAGGGCACCACCACCGGCCGCGCACGCCGCTGTGGCTGGTTC
>JBEEOS010000014.1:0-45401 GCA_041191485.1 Pseudomonadota bacterium | reverse complement strand
GTGACTTCGGTGGTCACGGCCAGCATGCCTTCGCTGCCTATCAGCACGGCCAGCAGGTCGTAGCCCGCGGTGTCGAGTGCTTCGCTGCCAAACTCCACAGGTTCGCCATCGATGGTGAAGCCCCGGACCTTGAGCACGTTGTGCACCGTCAGCCCGTATTTGAGGCAGTGCACACCGCCTGAGTTTTCGGCCACATTGCCACCAATGGTGCAGGCGATCTGGCTGGAAGGGTCGGGCGCATAGTACAGGCCATAAGGGGCGGCGGCCTCGCTGATGGCCAGGTTGCGTACACCGCACTGCACGATGGCGGTGCGGCTGACAGCGTCCACCTTGACGATCTTGTTGAACCGCGCCATGGACAAGGTGACCCCCATCTCATGCGGCATGGCGCCCCCCGACAGTCCGGTGCCGGCACCACGGGCCACCACTGGCACCTGCAGTTGCTTGCAGGTGCGCAGCACGGCCTGGACTTCCTGCTCGCTCTCGGGCAAACACACCGCCAAAGGGCGCTGGCGATAGGCGGTCAGACCATCGCACTCGTAAGGGGTGGTGTCTTCTGCGGTGTAGAGCACGGCATCCTGGGGCAGCACGGCAAGCAGGGCCTGAACCACTTGCTGTTGCAAAGCGCTGCGGTCAGGACGCACAGGTGCGGAGGCGGAACTGTTCATGGCGATTTCTTGAAGAAAACCTTAAGGCTCGACTTTAAACCCACATGGCGGATGAACGGTTGAAGAAACTTTGATCCCGCCATGAAAACGCTGGTGCCTATTCGGGAAGTGAGGTACTTCTGACCCGGCTTGACAAATACATTTGATCAAATACAATATGCCAATGCTCTTGAAAGATAGAGCAGTTTCAAAAGGCAATCATCACTGGTAGCCCGGGTCCACAAAAGGATTCGTACAAATTTATTCCCATCGGCAATCTAGACGGCTGTCCTTTTGCAGGCGGCGGTGGATGGGTATTCACCTCAAATCCAAGGAGTAAGGCATGAAACGCATCGCAATTCCCATGACATTGGCTGCAGCTGCTGCATTGATCACAGGCTGTGGCAAAGTGGAAGACAAAGCGGGTCGAGTCGCACAAGAGGCTGCGCCTACCGTGGCTGCCTCAGCTTGTGGCAAGGTCAAGGTCGCCAACATGAACTGGCAATCGGCAGAGGTGCTGGCGCATGTGGACGAGCTCATCCTGTCCAAAGGCTACGGCTGTGAGGTCGAACTGGTGCCTGGCGACACCATGCCGACCCTGACCTCCATGATGGAAAAGGGGCAACCCGATGTGGCCCCCGAAGCCTGGATCAATGCCGTGCGCCAGCCGCTGGATGCGGCCGTCAAGGAAGGCCGTTTGCACTATGCGGCCAAATCCCTTCCCGATGGCGGAGTGGAAGGCTGGTGGATTCCCAAATACATCGCAGACGCGCATCCAGACATCAAAACCATTGAAGATGCGCTCAAGCACCCGGAGCTCTTCCCCTCCAGCGAAAACAAGGGCAAGGGCGCTGTCTACAACTGTCCGTCCGGCTGGAACTGCCAGCTGACCACCGCCAATGCCTTCAAGGCCTGGGATGCTGCCAAAAACGGATTCGTGCTGGTCGATACCGGCTCGGCCGCGGGCCTGGATGGTTCCATTGCGAAGGCCTATGAGCGCAAGCAGGGATGGCTGGGGTACTACTGGGCGCCAACGTCTATTTTGGGCAAGTACGACATGGTCAAGCTCGATGCGGGCGTGCCCCATGACAAAGACGCCTGGGAGAGCTGCAACAGCAAACCCGACTGTGCCAAGCCAGGCAAGAGCGACTGGGCTCGGGCAGAGGTCTACACGGTGGTGACCGACAGCTTCAAGAAGAATGCTGGCCAATCCATGGCCTATCTGGACAAGCGCGGCTGGAGCAACGACACCGTCAACAAGCTGCTGGCCTGGATGAGCGAGAACCAGGCCAACGGCGCCGACGGCGCCAAGCACTTTTTGAAGACGCAGCCTGAGGTCTGGAAAGCCTGGGTGTCGCCAGAGGTGGCGGCCAAAGTGGAGGCCGCACTTTGAGTTTGGACGTCTTCCCGGCACTCGGTGAGGATACGCTGCGTCAGATGCGGCTGGCCATCGACAGCAGCTTCAGGGCTTTCACTCGGCAGTATGGGGACGCACTGGAGCACCTGTTTGATCCTTTGCGGGACTTCTTGCTGGCCAGTGAACATCTGCTCACGCGCTCACCTTGGCCGTTGGTGATGTTGGGCATTCTGGGGGTGTCCTGGCTGGCCAGTCGCTCGTGGAAGATCGTGTTCTGGGCCGGATTGGCCTTGTGCCTGGTGGGCTGGTTTGGCATGTGGGAAGACCTCATGAAGACCCTGTCCATGATTTTTGTCTGCACTGTGGTGGCCCTGGTGGTGGGCATGCCGGTGGGCATTGGCATGAGTTATTCGAACCGGGTTCAGTCGACCATCAACCCCGTGCTGGACGTGATGCAGACCTTGCCCAGCTTTGTGTACCTGATCCCGGTGGTCATGTTGCTGGGCATTGGTCGGGTACCCGGTCTGATTGCGGTGGTCATTTACGCCATACCGCCCATCATCCGCTTTACCAATTTGGGGATTCGCATGGTCAGTGCGGACCTGATGGAGGCGGCGGACGCCTTTGGGGCTGCACGATGGCAAAAGATGCTGCAAATCCAGTTGCCGCTGGCCTTGCCGACCATCATGGCCGGGGTCAACCAGACCATCATGCTGGCGCTGTCCATGGTGGTGGTGGCCTCCATGATTGGGGTGCAGGGACTGGGTCAGCCGGTACTGCGCGCCATCACCAACCAGTACTTTGCCATGGGGTTGTTCAATGGCCTGGCGATTGTGGTGATTGCCATTTTGTTTGACCGTGTCTCGCAGGCTTACGGCAAACGCCTTCAAAAACATCTGGAGGTGGTGCATGGCTGAGACAGTTGGCATTGAAATCCGGCGGCTCTACAAAATCTTTGGCCCTCAGCCCGACAAGTGCATGGCCCTCGTGGCAGAGGGCGTGGACAAGGATGAGCTGCGCGATCAGCACGGACATGTGCTGGGTTTGCGCGACGTGAATCTGGACATCGCAGCCGGGCAAATCCAGGTCATCATGGGTTTGTCGGGGTCCGGCAAAAGCACACTGGTGAGACACATCAATCGACTGATTGAGCCGACATCCGGGCAGGTTTGGGTCGGCGGCGAAGATGTGCTGTCGATGACGCCGCGACAATTGCGAAACTTTCGTCGCAAAAGAACCGCCATGGTGTTCCAGAAATTTGCGCTGTTTCCGCATTTCACGATCATGGAGAACGTGGAATACGGTCTTCGCATCCAGGGGGTGCGGCGCAAAGCTCGACAAGAGCAAGCGTCGCGATGGATCGAGCGGGTGGGACTCAAGGGCTACGAAGATCACTATCCCAATCAACTCTCTGGGGGCATGCAGCAGCGCGTTGGACTGGCGCGGGCGCTCACCAATGACGCGCCTGTGCTGTTGATGGATGAGGCGTTTTCAGCACTCGACCCTCTGATTCGAAGCGACATGCAGGGCGTCTTGCTCGACATTCAGCAGGAAGTGGGCAAGACGATTGTCTTCATCACCCACGATCTGGATGAGGCGCTGCGCCTGGGCGACCGCATTGCCATCTTGCGCGATGGCGAGGTGGTGCAGCAAGGGTCGGCGCAAGACATCCTGCTGCATCCGGCAGACGATTACATCCGAAGCTTTGTGCGCGATGTGAACCGGGGTCGGGTGATCCGATGCCGCACGCTGGTGCGCCCGGGAGTGGCCACAAGCGAACTCAAGCTCGACGCGCAGATGGTGATTGAAGAGGCTGCACGCGAACTCAACGCGCAAGGCCTGGACAGTGCCAATGTGATCAGCAGCAAAGGCAAGCATCTGGGCACGATCTGCATGACCGACATCATCGAGGCCATGCTGCCTGCGCGGGACTGATGTTCAGGTGATCAGGCCAGTGCGCTCTTGAGCCATTCGGCAAAAGTCGCGCACTCCCAGCGCTCCATGGTGCCGGTGCGCCAGCACAGGTAGTGTGCATGGGGGCTGGGCACATTGCGCTCGTACAGGCGCACCAGCTGACCACTCTCCAGCCAGGGCGTGGCCAGTTTCAATCGCACCAGCCCAACCCCCAGGCCCTGCGCGGCGGCATCGCACATCAGGCCGATGTCGTTGAACGATGAGCCATCGGTGGGTTCTGGCCAGTCCAGGTCGTGTGCAGCAAACCAGGTGCGCCAGGGCTCCAAAGGGCTTCTGAGCAAGGCCAGGCCTTCGAGGTCTTGCGGGCTGTCAAACGGTCCGTTTTCGCGGACCCAGGCGGGTGAAGCCAGGGGCGTGACCTCGTCCTTGATCAGGCAGACATGTTCGACATCGGCGTAGCGACCGGTGCCAAAACGAATGGTCAGGTCGGCGTCTTCGGCCACCACGTCGAGCAGAGGAATGCTCACTTGCAGCGTGATGTCGATTTCGGGGTAGGCCTCATGAAAGTGCCGAAGGCGGGGCATCAGGATCGAGCGCGCAAACGTGGGCGTGACCGCCAGGCGAAGTTTGCGACGCCCAGGGCTGGCATTGGCACTGGGAAAGCGCTGCAGGGACACGAGACCTTCGCGCACATGGGCCAGGTATTCAATGCCTTCAGTGGTCAGCGAAAAGTCGGCCCTGCCAAAGAGTTTGGTGCCAATCATTTGCTCGAGTTGTTTGACCCGGTGGCTGACGGCGCTGGGCGTCACGCACAGCTCGTCCGCGGCCTGGGTCACGCTGCGCAGGCGCGCCAGCGCTTCAAAGGTCAACAGGCACTGGATGGGCGGGATGCGCAAACTCATGGTCGGGTCCTTGGGGCGTGCGCTCGTGGGCAATGCGGCTTATTTGAAGATCACGGTCTTGTGGCCGTTGAGCAGGACACGGTGCTCGCTGTGCCACTTGACCGCACGGGCCAGCACCTGGCTTTCGGTGTCGCGGCCCATGGCGGTGAG
The DNA here is from genome assembly GCA_041191485.1 of Pseudomonadota bacterium. Taxonomy (GTDB): domain Bacteria; phylum Pseudomonadota; class Gammaproteobacteria; order Burkholderiales; family Burkholderiaceae_C; genus Limnohabitans_A. Next base: position 40,431 of record JBEEOS010000014.1, on the reverse strand, counting down.
GTCTTCCACGGTTTTGCTGTGATCGACGCGGGCCACATCCTGCTCGATGATGGGGCCCTCATCCAGGTCAGCCGTGACATAGTGCGCCGTCGCACCGATCAGTTTGACGCCACGGTCATGCGCCTGGTAGTAAGGCTTGGCGCCCTTGAAGCTGGGCAGGAAGCTGTGGTGGATGTTGATGGCCCGCCCCGAAAGCTTGCGGCACAGGTCGTCCGACAGGATTTGCATGTAGCGCGCCAGCACCACCAGCTCGGCCCCTTCGGCTTCAATGATTTCCATTTGCTTCGCCTCGGCTTGCGCCTTGGTGGCTGCCGTCAAGGGAATGTGGTGGAAGGGAATGTTGTAGCTGGCCGCCAGTTGGTAGAAATCGCGGTGGTTGCTGATGATGGCGCGCACATCCAGCGGCAACAAGCCGCTTTTGACGCGAAATAGCAAGTCATTGAGGCAATGGCCTTCCTTGCTGACCATGATGACGGTGCGCATGGGCTGCTCGCTGGTGTGCAGCTCCCACTTCATTCCAAAGGGTTCGGCAAAGGTGCTCAGGTGTGCGTTCAGGTCGGTGGCGCTGACGGCGCAGGCAAACTGCACACGCATGAAAAACAGGCCGGTGTCATGGTCGTTGTATTGGGCCGCTTCCTCAATGTTGCCGCCGCGTTCCAGCAAGAAACCGGATACGGCATGCACGATGCCCGTACGGTCCGGGCAGGAAAGGGTGAGGATATAGGTCGGATTCATATGGGCGCTATTGTAGAGAAGGGCTTGTGATCGCCTGGCACCACCTGCCGGGCAGTCGTACACTGCAGCTCTTGTCTGTTTCGTCGGAAGTTGTCATGACCTCAAGCGCCTTGCCCATGGACAACCAATGGTTGCCTTTCACGCCCAATCGTCAGTTTCGCCACGACCCGCGCATTTTTGTGGGGGCGGACGGCATGCATTTCACCACCCACGATGGCCGGCAGGTGATTGACGGCATCTCCAGTCTCTGGTGTGTGGGCGCGGGGCATAACCGCAAGCCCATCAACGAAGCCATCAAGCGTCAACTCGACACGCTGGACTACGCCACCGCCTTTCAGGCGGGTAACGACAAGGCGTTTTTGGCAGCACAAAAAATTGCGCAGATGGCTCCGGGCGATTTGAACAAAGTGCTGTTTTGCAACTCCGGCTCGGAGGCTGCCGACACGTCGCTCAAAGTGGCGCTGGCCTATCACCGTGCGCGTGGCGAGGGGCACCGCACCGTTTTCATTGGCCGTGAAAAGGGCTACCACGGCGTCAATTTCGGGGGCATGAGCGTTGGGGGGCTGCCGGCCAACCGCAAAGCCTTTGGGGCGCAACTGTTGCCGCGGGTGGACCACATGCGCTTTATCCATGACCCGGTCAACCACGCCTATATCCATGGCGAAGAACCGGTATGGGCTGAAGACCCCTTGCTGGAGCTGGAGCAGCGCATTTTGCCGTTGCATGACCCCAGCAATGTGGCGGCCATCATCGTGGAGCCGATTGCCGGCAGCGCGGGCTGGTACATCCCGCCCAAGGGCTATTTGCAGCGCCTGCGCCAGATCTGCGACAAGCACGGCATCTTGCTGATTTTTGACGAGGTCATCACGGGCTTTGGCCGTTTGGGCACACCGTTTGCCGCCGATTTTTATGGCGTGGTGCCGGACATGCTTAACTTTGCCAAAGCGGTCACCAATGGTGTGATTCCGCTGGGCGGGGTGATTTGCCGCGACTTCATTTACGACGCGATGATGAACACCTCGGCGCCCGAGCATGCCATCGAGTTTTTCCACGGCTACACCTACTCCGGCCATCCGGTGGCCTGCGCGGCGGCCTTGGCCACGCTGGAATTGATGGAGCAGGAAGACCTGTTTGCCCGTGCGGGTCAACAAGGTCGTGTGCTGGGCGATGCGCTGCACAGCACCCTCAAGGGCTTGCCGGGGGTCGCGGGTATTCGCAGCCTGGGTCTGGCCGGCGCGGTGGAGTTGGCGCCCGATGCTTCAGCGCCCGGCAAAAAGGCGTTCGAGATTTTCCGAAGCTGTTTCCAGCAGGGGGTGTGGATTCGCCCGGCAGGGGACAACCTGGTGGTCTGCCCGCCCTACATCGTCACCGATGCGGACATCGAGCAGATCGTGGGCACCATGGCCAAGGCCATCAGCCAGCACGCCTGATGGCGAGCGGCGCTTGTGGCTGGGCTCAGTGCACCAGCACGGGTTGCTGGGCCAGGCCGGTGTAGCCCTCCAGCGTGTCCTCCACCTCTTCCTGGGTGGGGGCGCGCTGTTGCCAGGCCAGCAGCTGCTGCTGGAACATTTCGGCCCAGGAGCCGTCGAGGTAAACCTCTTTGCCTGAACGCTTGTCCACGATTTCGAAACCGTGGCGCTCCAGCGTGGGCTGGTCAGCTGCAGCCGTTTCGCCCTCGGCAGGCTCATTGGCCAGCAGGTGCATCACAGCAAAGTCATCGGATTCGTACAACAGGTTCATGGGTTCATTCTGCCTCAAGTTGTACTGCAGATGTGTGCATTGCGTGCAATTTCAAGACTGGCGTGGGGTCAGGACGCGGCCAGGGGTGGCGCATCCTTCAAATCGCTGAGCTGCATGTCGATGTAGCTGCCATTGGCCTGGGTAATGCGAATGCGCACAGGCAGGCCGGTCAGCGCCGGGTCGGTCCAGAATTCGAGGCGCGAATCGTAAGGGCCGCGAGGGGCGCACGCCCAATGGCGAGTGAGGCGCGACTGCCCTTGCAGCACAAGTGGGTCTTCGCTAACCAAGGTGATGCGCCAGAGGTCGGCGCTGCGCGGCGTCACGGTTTGCACATTCAAGGTGGTGCCCGGGACGAAGCGGTCCGGCGCGGTGTTGACGGCGCCGCCCAGTTGTACCAGCAAGCTGATTTGGTCCTGCGCCCCGGCCAGCAAGGGCGCGGTGGGTTTGTTGCTGCTGAAGATCACTTGCTGGTGGACGCGATCAAAGTGGGCGGCGACTTCGCTTTTGCGCTTGTCACTCAGACGTTCAGGCAGCAAGCCGTCCGGCCCCAATCGCCCAGTGCTGCGCCACTGGCGTGAGCCCAGCAAAAAGGCCTGGACGGTCAGGCTCAGGTCGTAGCGTTGTTCATTGAATTGCCATTGCAGGGTGCTGCTGGCGCGGTAGTGCAGCCCGCGGTCCATGCCTTCGAGTTCGTATTCCAGCAGGGCGGGTGGGGGCAGCTGGCGTGCAACCAGTACATCCGGGGTGTCGGATGCGGTTTCGAGCTCGGCACTGGGGGAGGGGGCAGCTGGCGTGGACTCTGCCACTGGAGGGCTTGTCTGGGGCGCCAAGGCATCGTCTGGCGGCTTCGGCGAAAGGGGCGTGCCAGGTTCAGTCGCAGCAGCTGCTGGCGCAGCGGCTGCCTTTTTGCGGGGGGCGGGCGCAGGTTTCTTGGGGGCTGGGTCGATCAACTGCGCTTGAGCGATCACTTTGGGCGCTGCAGCGGGCGCGTGGTTGGTGTTGTTGAGCGTGAACCCCACGAGTGTGAGCAAGTGCGCCACCAGCACGAACAGCGACAGCGCCGCGATGATCAGCCATGACGGACGGGCGCGCGAAAGACTGTCGGGGCCAGGCATGAGGCAATGGCTCAGGCTTGGCGCCAGCCCAGGTCAGCGCTGAGCTGGCGGCTCATCTTCAGCAGGCTTTGCGCTACCGCCCCCTGAGGTTGGGTGTCGAGCGTGGCGCTTGAACCCAGGGAGACCACGCCCAAGGCCAAGTGGCCGTCGGCGTCAAACACGGGTGCGCAAAAACCGGAAATGCCAGGCAGCAGGACATTGACCACCTGGCCCAGACCCTGCGCGCGGGTGTGTTCCATCAAGGCGCGCAGGCCTGCAGCCGTGGTGGGCACATCGGTGCGCCCCAGCTTGCGGGCTTGCTGCATCTCCTGCTCGATCATGGTGCGCGCCCGATCGGCCCCCACACCGTTACCGATGAAGGCTGCAAAGCAGCGCCCCGTGGCCGAGGACAGCATGGGCATCACATCACCCAAGCGCAGGTTGACGGGAACCGCCAAGGGCGATTCCTGCCAGTGCACCAGCGTCGGACCATGGTTGCCCCAGACGGCGATGGCCAGCGTGTGACCGGTTTGCTCCATGAGCGCGGGCAGACGTTCGCGTGCCATTTTGACGGCGTCCAGGCGTGACAAGGTGGCCAGTCCCAAGCGCAAGGTGGCCGGACCCAGCTCATAGCGGGTGCTGGTGTTGTCCTGCACCACCAGCCCTAGGCGTTGAAAGCTGACCAGGTAGCGGTGCGCCTTGGCCGCGCTCATGCCGGCGCTGGCGGCCAGATCGCGCAGCATCAAAGGGCCGGCAGCCTCGGCCAGCACCTCCAGCAGGGCAAAGCCCACTTCGACCGACTGAATGCCGGCACGGGTTTTATCGGAATCCTGGTCTTCGGGGGCTGTACGGGCGGCGGTCATATGATCTAGAATGTCGTTTCGTTTAGTTAAACGAGTTTAACAATGCGTAAAACGCTGTCACGCTCAGTGTAGCGAAAACAGCCCGGACAGGACACCTCAACATGAAACTTGCCACCTACAAAGACGGCTCCCGCGACGGTCAACTGGTCGTGGTCTCACGCGATCTGACCACGGCCCATTATGCGACCGGCATTGCCGACACCTTGCAGCAAGTGCTCGATGACTGGAATTTTCTGGCCCCGCAGCTCGAAGACCTGTACCTCACGCTCAACACCGGCAAGGCGCGCCACGCTTTTCCGTTTGACCCCAAGATGTGCATGGCCCCGCTGCCGCGCGCCTATCAGTGGGCCGACGGTTCAGCTTACATCAACCACGTTGAACTCGTGCGTGCCGCGCGCAACAGCGAAGTGCCCCAGACCTTCTACACCGATCCGCTGATGTACCAGGGCGGCAGCGATGACTTCATCGGTCCCTGCGACCCGGTGGTGGTGCCCAGCGAGGCCTTTGGCATCGACTTCGAAGCCGAGATCGCCGTGATCACCGGCGATGTGTCCATGAGCGCCAGCCCCGAGCAGGCGCTCGAAGGTGTGCGCCTGATGATGCTGGTCAACGACGTGAGCCTGCGCAACCTGATTCCCGATGAGCTGGCCAAAGGCTTTGGCTTTTTCCAGAGCAAACCGGCCACGGCCTTCAGCCCTGTGGCTGTGACGCCAGATGAGCTGGGCGACGCCTGGCAGGGCGGGCGCGTCAACCTGACGCTGCAGTCCACCTGGAATGGCCGCAAGGTCGGCATGTGTGATGCTGGCCCGGACATGACGTTTCACTTCGGCCAGCTGATCGCCCACATCTGCAAAACGCGCAATGTGCGGGCAGGCTCCATCGTGGGCAGCGGCACCGTGAGCAACCGCGGCGTGGAAGAAAACGGCAAGAAGGACTGGCCCAAGGGCTACAGCTGCATCGCTGAAAAGCGCGCCATTGAAACCATTCTGGACGGCAAGCCCAGCACCGAGTTCATGAAGTACGGCGACACCATCCGAATCGAAATGAAGGGCAAGGACGGCCAAAGCATTTTTGGCGCGATTGACCAGAGCATCGCGGCTCCGACGGCCTGATCACGCAGCTGGCCCGCTCAGGCAACAGCGGGCCAGTGCTCAGACAAGGTGCGCAGGCCGCGAATGAGCATCTCTACCGAGATGGACACCAGCACCAGGCCCATCAGGCGCTCGAAAGCGCTGATGACCCGCTCTCCGACCACCCGCTGCAGGCGCTCAGCGCCCAGCAAAACCAGGGCGCACACCAGCATGGTCACGCTCAAGGCGGCCACCCACTCCAACCGGCGCTCGGGGGCCTGACTCACCAGCAGCAGCACCGTGGCCATGGCCGAAGGCCCGGCCAGTGCCGGAATGGCCAGCGGAACGATCAAAGGCTCCAAGGCTGGCTGTGCAGAGGGGGCGGATGCCGCAGGCGGAAAGATCATCCGTAGCGCGATCAGGAACAGCACCACCGCACCGCCGATTTGCAAGGAAGTGGCAGACAAGCCCATGGCACGCAGAAAGCTCTGCCCGGCAAACATGAAGCACAGCAAGATCGCAAAGGCAATCAGCACTTCACGCAAGATCACGCGTGAACGTCGCGCTGTCGGCACCGCACGTAAACTGTTGACGAAAATCGGGATGTTGCCCAGCGGATCGGTGATCAGCAGCAGCAAGATGGTGGCCGAAGCAAAGGTGTGCTCCATGTTCAGCTCGCGTACACGGTGGACAAGTCGGCAAAGCCTTTGACTTCGATGGGATTGCCAAAAGGGTCGCGGAAGAACATGGTCCATTGTTCGCCGGGCTCACCTGCAAAGCGCACATGAGGCTCTACAACGAAGGCCACCCCTGCCGCCTTCAGACGCTCGGCCATGGCTTGCCAGTCGGCCAGTTGCAGGATCAGGCCAAAGTGCGGCATGGGCACGAGATGTTCGCCCACATGCCCGGTCGCGGCAGTGGGGAAGGGCTCGCCCAGGTGCAGGGAGATCTGGTGGTCGTAAAAATCGAAGTCCACCCAAGTGTCGGTGGAGCGGCCTTCGCGGCAACCCAGCACCTCGCCATAAAAGCGGCGGGCGACATTCAGATCAGTGACATTGAAGGCAAAGTGAAACAGGCTACGCATGGGCGCGAGCATAGCAGCGCGCGCATCCTGTGTCTGCAGCCCGGGTCACTCAGGCATGCTGTTCGGCGCGGGTCTGGCAGCTGATGCAGCGCAAGGCCTGGGGGGCAGCTTGCAGTCGCTCGGCAGGAATGTCCACACCGCAGTCCATGCAACTGCCGTACTCGCCACTCTGGATGCGGGCCAAGGCCGCGTCCAGCTGCGCCAGCTCGGCGGTTTCATGTTCATTCATGGCGAACTCGTTTTCGCGCTCGCTCATGGTTTGGGCATGGCTTTCTTCGCTGTGCGAGAAGTGTTCGGCCGCCATGTCAGCGCGAGAGACAGCGCCACCACGCTGTGCGGCAATGCGCCCCAGCAGCTGCTTGCGCTCTTCAAGCAGGCGGGTTTCAAAAGCGTTTAAAAGTTCTTTGTTCATGTGGTCATCCTACGGCTTGGACGTGATCTGATATTGATGCACGTCAAGAATTGCTCCCTGGTCGTTTAACGCTTGAGTTGCGGGAAGGCCTCTTGCAGACTTTGCACCACGCCGCATTGCTCGCCCGAGTAACCCGGCAACTCGTCCACGGCGGCGCGAAACTCGCTGCTCGCCAGAATGTCCAGCGCCACGCGCAGGCGTTCACTGTGCAGGCTGTCCTTGTCGCACAGCAGGAAGTAACGCTCGGAGGCCAGGGGCACAAAGTCCAGGTTGAAGCGGCGCGAAGGGGTTTCCACGCCCATGCCCACATCGGCCATGCCGCTGGCGACATAGGCGGCCACCGCAGCATGCGTGAATTCGCTGTGCGTGTAGCCGTTGATTTGTGCGGTATCGATGTGCGCCTTGCGCAAAAAGCACTCCAGCAAAAAGCGGGTGCCCGAGCTGGGCTGTCGGTTGACAAAGCGCACGCCGGGGCGCGAGAGGTCTTCCACCCCATAAATCTTCAGCGGGTTGCCGCGCGCCACCATCAGGCCTTGCCTGCGTGTGGCCACGTGGATCACGCGCGTGCGCTGCAGGTCAAACCACTGGGCGTAATGCGCAAGGGCCTTGCTCTCGAAGTCGCCTTGGGGGATGTGCGTGCCCGCCAAATCGCAAATGCCCTCGTGCAAGGCCACGACCGATTCCTGGCTGCCCACGTATTTGCGCTCAATCGAGGCGCCCTTCTGGACCAGGGTGTCGATCAATTTTTCAATCGCAAAGCCGTGGCTGGCATGAACCCGTAGCGGCTGCTCGGCGCTGGGCAGCACTTTGGCCAGCTCGGTCTCCAGCTCTGACGCCAGGGTTTCCAGCATGGGGTTCAAGCGGGCGCTGATCCGGTGGCCCGCCCACACCAGTTTTTCGGCCAAAGGGGTCAGGCTGGAGCCCTTGCCGCGCTCCATATTGAGCAAAGCCTGTCCCAATTGTGACTCGCCTTCGCGGATCAAAGTCCACGCATGGCGGTAAGAAACGCCGGTTGCCTTACAAGCTCCAGACAAACTTCCGTGCAGCTGAACATCGTGCAATAGCGCCAGCAGCCTGTGAGAGAGCCGTTTGCCGGTGTTGTCGCTGATGGTCCATTGCGGTGTGATGGAGACTTGGGGCATGATGTTTATGCTTTGTGCAGCATATGAATTGGGTTCATAAGCGCATATTGCCACGAAACGTTGGCCCCCCTACATTCGCCCCTGCAACGAGAGGGTCCGCCACGGGCGGCCCATATCAAACCCAAGGAGACACAATGTCATCTCATGCTGCAAACGCACAAGCGGGCGAAGGTCTGCTTTCCAAGGAGCGCATCATCGCGCATCCAGGCTTTAACCGTTGGCTCGTACCGCCAGCGGCTTTGGCCATTCACCTGTGTATCGGTATGGCCTATGGCTTTTCCGTGTTCTGGCTGCCTTTGTCCAAGGCGCTGGGCATCAAGGAGGCCATCAAGTGCGGCCCCGATGTAGGTTTTTTTGCGCAACTCTTTACCACCCAGTGCGACTGGCCCGTGTCCACGCTGGGCTGGATGTACACCCTGTTTTTCGTGTTTCTGGGCTTGTCTGCCGCCATCTGGGGCGGCTGGCTGGAGCATGTCGGTCCCCGCAAGGTGGGCGTACTGGCTGCTGTTTGCTGGGGCGGCGGCATGCTGTTGTCGGCGCTGGGCATTTACCTGCACCAATTCTGGATGATGATCTTGGGCTCGGGCGTGATCGGTGGTATCGGCCTCGGGCTGGGCTACATCTCGCCGGTGAGTACTCTGATCAAATGGTTCCCGGACCGCCGTGGCATGGCCACCGGCATGGCCATCATGGGCTTTGGCGGCGGCGCCATGATCGGTTCGCCCCTGGCGGCTGAGCTCATGAAGTTTTTCGCCACCCCAGAGAGCGTGGGTGTGTGGCAGACTTTTGTGGTCATGGGCTGCATCTACATCGTGGCCATGTTGATGGGCGCATTTGGCTACCGCATTCCGGCCAGCGGCTGGAAACCAGAAGGATGGGAGCCACCCGTGGCTGCTCAGTCCAACGCGATGATCACGCAAAACCATGTGCACGTCAGCAAGGTCTGGGGCATTCCGCAGTTCTGGCTGGTGTGGCTGGTGCTGTGCATGAACGTTTCGGCCGGTATCGGCGTGATCGGCATGGCCAGTCCGATGCTGCAGGAGGTCTTTGGCGGGAGCCTGGTGGGCCTGGATGCCAAATTCTCTGAGCTCGACAAAACCCAGCTGACGGCCATTGCTGGCGTCGCCGCTGGCTTTACCGCCTTGCTCAGCTTGTTCAACATTGGCGGTCGCTTCTTCTGGGCCAGCCTGTCCGACAAACTGGGCCGCAAGTTGACCTACACCGTGTTCTTTGTGCTGGGCGGCATTCTGTATTTCAGCATTCCGGCCAGCGCCGGCATGGGCAGCAAGCTGCTGTTCGTGGGGGCTTTCTGCATCATCTTGTCCATGTACGGCGGCGCCTTTGCCACGGTGCCTGCTTATCTGGCTGACCTGTTTGGTACACAGATGGTGGGCGCCATTCACGGTCGTCTGCTGACGGCCTGGTCGACGGCCGGCATCATTGGCCCGGTGGTGGTGAACTACATGCGTGAATACCAGCTGGGCCTGGGCATTCCGCGTGAGCAGGTCTATAACCAGACCATGTACATCCTGGTGGGCATGCTGGTGATTGGCCTGATCAGCAACTGGTTGATCAAGCCGGTCAATGCCAAGCACTTCATGACGGCCGAGGAGTTGGCTGCTGAACGCAAGATCGCCCATGACCGTGCGGCGGCTTCTGCCGTGGGCACCAGCCAGGCGGGCTACCATGCCACCAGCATGGCCACCGTGTACCTGGCCTGGGCGGCAGTGGGTATTCCGCTGGCTTGGGGTGTTTACCGCACGCTGCTGAGCGTGGGCAAGTTCTTCCATTGATCCTTTGATCCATGCCTCGCAGCCTTGGGCTGCGGGGCCTTTGTATTGCAAGACACGTTATGAGTTCGATCATTTCTGCCCCAGCCGTTCCTCTGGCAACACTGGACGAGGTCCGCGCCCAATTGCGTCGACGCGGCCAGCTCAAAGGGCGCCAGCCTGATGATGCAGCCCGCGCCCAGGTGCGAGCGCTGATTGGCGAGGGGCCGCATCGGCGTGATCTGCTCATTGAACACCTGCACCAGTTGCAGGACCAATACAAAGGCCTGTATCGGCGTCATCTGGTGGCCCTGGCCGCAGAAATGCGCCTGTCCATGGCCGAGGTGTATGAGGTGGCCACTTTCTATCACCACTTTGACGTGATCGAAGACGATCAAACACCGGCTGTGCGCACAGTGCGCGTGTGCGATGGCCTGAGCTGTCAGCTCGGCGGCGCAGCGCAATTGCTCAGCAGCTTGCAAAGTGACCTGGGTGTGTCGGGTGTGCGTGTGATCGCGGCGCCCTGCGTGGGCCGCTGCGAGCAGGCCCCAGTGGCGGTGGTCGATCAGCGCCCCGTGCCTCGTGCGACGGTTGAGCAGGTGTCAGCCCTGGCACGCGATGCCAAGCTTGTCAGCGGCGTACACCCAGCCAGCGCGCCGGGTGGGCAATTCCAGCCTGCAGCGCTGGCGCAGGCCGCGGTGACCACCGAACGCGATACCGAGCTCGCGCCAGCCCATGTGGACCTGGACAGCTACCGCGCGCAAGGCGGTTATGCCTTGCTGCAGCGTGTGGTCAGTGGCGAACTCACAGGGGACGCTGTTATCGACACGTTGGAGCACTCGGGCCTGCGTGGCCTGGGCGGCGCAGGTTTCCCTGCGGGTCGCAAATGGCGCATCGTGCGCGAACAGGCGGCACCGCGCCTGATGGCCGTCAACATTGACGAAGGCGAGCCTGGCACCTTCAAGGACCGCACTTATCTGGAGCGCGACCCGCACCGTTTCCTGGAAGGTTTGCTGATTGCCGCCCAGGTGGTGGGTGTCGATGCGGTCTACATCTACCTGCGCGATGAATACCATGGCTGCCGCGCTTTGTTGCAAGCCGAGCTGGCAGCCTTGCAAGCGCAGGCGCCGTGTGCCTTGCCGAAGATCGAATTGCGCCGTGGTGCTGGCGCCTACATCTGCGGCGAAGAGTCCGCCATGATCGAGAGCATCGAGGGCAAGCGCGGAGAGCCGCGCATGCGCCCGCCCTATATTGCGCAGATCGGTTTGTTTGGTCGCCCCACGCTCGAACACAACTTCGAGACCCTGTACTGGGTCCGCGACATCGTGGAGCGCGGGGCAGACTGGTTTGCAGGCTTTGGCCGCAATGGCCGCAAAGGCCTGCGCAGCTTCAGCGTGAGTGGACGTGTGCGTTCGCCGGGCGTCAAACTGGCGCCTGCCGGCATCACCTTGCGCGAGCTGGTCGATGAATACTGCGGCGGCATGGCCGAGGGGCATACCCTCTACGCTTACCTGCCAGGGGGTGCCTCGGGCGGCATCCTGCCCGCCAGCATGGCCGACATCCCGCTGGACTTTGACACCTTGCAACCGCACGGTTGCTTTATTGGTTCGGCGGCGGTCATGGTGCTCAGCCAGGCCGACACCGCGCGCGAGGCAGCCCTGAACGTGATGCGCTTTTTCGAGCATGAGAGTTGTGGTCAATGCACGCCGTGCCGGGTGGGCACGAGCAAGGCGGCCAAGCTGATGCAGGCCCCGGTGTGGGATGCGGCCTTGCTGCAAGATCTGGCGGACGTGATGGGCGATGCCTCTATTTGCGGTCTGGGCCAGGCGGCGCCCAATCCGGTGCGCAGCATCCTCAAACATTTTGCGCACGAAGTCGACGGTCGCGCGACCACTCAAGGAGCCGGCGCATGAATACCCACATGAGCGCCAACATGGGCGAAGTCAAAACCATTTCCTTTGAACTCAACGGCCAGCGCGTGCAGGCCTTTGACGGTGAAACCATTCACAGCGCCGCGCACCGCCACGGCGTGGACATTGCCCATCTTTGCCACAAGGACGGGCTGCGCCCCGACGGCAATTGCCGTGCCTGCGTGGTCGAGATCCAGGGCGAGCGCGTGCTCGCGCCCAGCTGCTGCCGCAACGTCACGCCCGACATGAAGGTCCACACCGACACCGAGCGCGCCACCAAGTCGCGCAAGATGGTGCTGGAGATGCTGCTCTCGGACATGCCCGAGCGCGGCTACAAATGGAACGACGACCACACCGACGAGGGACAAACCCCTGCCGGTGAACACGGTGAGCTGAGCCAATGGGCGCAGCGCATGGGCGTGCAGGTGCGCAGCAGTTTGCGCGCGCTGCAGCGCGAACGGGTGGCCAGCGACACCAGCCATCCGGCCATGACCGTCAACCTGGACGCCTGCATCCAGTGCAACCGATGCGTGCGCGCCTGCCGTGAAGAGCAGGTCAACAACGTGATTGGCTACGCCCATCGCGGCGCGCACAGCGCCATCACTTTTGACCTGCAGGACCCGATGGGGGCCAGCAGCTGCGTGGCCTGCGGCGAGTGTGTGCAGGCCTGCCCCACCGGCGCGCTCATGCCCGCCACACAGGTGGGCTCGCAAGCGGTGGACCGCAAGGTCGATTCGGTGTGCCCCTTCTGCGGTGTGGGTTGCCTGCTGACCTACAACGTCAAGGACAACCGCATCGTCAGCGTGGACGGACGCGATGGCCCGGCTAACCACAACCGGCTGTGCGTCAAGGGCCGTTTCGGTTTTGACTACATCCACAACCCGCAGCGCCTGACGGTGCCGCTGATCCGCAAGCCTGGCGTGCCCAAGGATCCGGAGGCACTCGAACACCTCAACCGCGACAGCGCTAAGTGGTCCGACGTCTTCCGCGAGGCCACCTGGGAAGAAGCGCTGGCGCTGGCCACGGGCGGACTGGTCAAGTTGCGCGACACCTATGGTGCCAAGTCCCTGGCGGGTTTTGGCTCGGCCAAGGGCAGCAACGAAGAAGCCTACCTGTTCCAGAAACTGGTGCGCACCGGCTTTGGCTCCAACAACGTGGACCACTGCACCCGCCTGTGCCACGCCTCCAGCGTAGCGGCCTTGCTCGAAGGCGTGGGCTCAGGCGCGGTGAGCAACCAGGTCAACGATGTCGAGCATGCCGAGCTGATCCTGGTCATTGGTTCCAACCCCACGGCCAACCATCCGGTGGCTGCGACCTGGATCAAGAACGCCGCCCAGCGCGGCGCCAAGGTGGTGCTGGCCGATCCGCGCGTCACCGACATTGGTAAACATGCCTGGCGCGTGATGCAGTTCAAGCCCGACACCGATGTGGCCATGCTCAACGCGATGATCTACACCGTCATCGAAGAAGGCCTGGTGGACGAAGCTTTTGTGCACGACCGCACCAGCAACTTCGAAGCCCTGCGCGAGCACATCCAGGGCTACAGCCCCGAGGCCATGGCGCCCATCTGCGGCATTCCTGCCGAGACATTGCGCGAAGTCGCCCGCGCGTTCGCCACCTCCAAGGCGTCGATGGTCCTGTGGGGCATGGGCGTGAGCCAGCACATTCACGGCACCGACAACGTGCGCTGCCTGATTGCGCTGTCCACCATCACTGGCCAGATCGGCAAACCCGGAAGTGGCCTGCACCCCTTGCGAGGCCAGAACAACGTGCAAGGCGCCAGTGACGCCGGTTTGATCCCGATGATGTACCCCAACTACCAGCGTGTCACCGACCCGAAGGCACGCGAGTGGTTCGAGCAGTTCTGGGGCATGTCGCTGGACCCGAATCCGGGCTATACCGTGGTGGAGATCATGGACAAGGCGCTGGCCGACGACAGTGATCCGCACAAGATTCGCGGCATGTACATCATGGGCGAGAACCCGGCCATGAGCGACCCGGACCTGAACCATGCGCGTCACGCCATGGCCAGCTTGCAGCACATGGTGGTGCAGGACATCTTCATGACCGAGACGGCCTGGCTGGCCGACGTGGTGCTGCCCGCCACCGCCTGGCCCGAAAAAACCGGTACCGTCAGCAACACCGACCGCATGGTGCAGCTGGGCCAACAGGCTGTGCAGCCCCCGGGGCAGGCGCGTGCCGACCTGTGGATCCTGCAGGAGATGGCCCGCGGCATGGGGCTGAACTGGACCTACAGCGGCCCCGAGTTTGGTGTGGCCGAGGTGTACGAAGAAATGCGCCAGGCCATGCATGCGGCCATTGGCGGCATCAGCTGGGCGCGCCTGCAACGCGAGTCCAGCGTGACCTACCCCTGCCACAGCGAGGACGACCCGGGCAGCCCCACGGTGTTCATCGACAAGTTCCCCACGGCAGATGGCAAGGCCCGTCTGGTGCCCGCTGACGTTATTCCCGCAAACGAGCGGCCAGACGCGGACTACCCCTTTGTATTGATCACCGGCCGCCAGCTTGAGCACTGGCACACCGGCTCCATGACACGTCGTGCGCGGGTGCTGGACGCCATCGAGCCCATGGCCACCGCCAGCATGAATGGCCAGGACATTGCCAGCCTGGGTCTGCAGCCCGGCGATGTGCTCACGGTGCGCTCGCGCCGGGGCCAGGTCAGCCTGCATGTGCGCCGGGACGATGGCACGCCACGCGGCGCGGTGTTCATCCCGTTTGCCTATTACGAGGCCGCAGCCAACCTGATGACCAACCCGGCCCTTGACCCCTTTGGCAAGATCCCCGAGTTCAAGTACTGCGCTGTGGCGGTCAGTGCGGGCGGAGTGCCTGCGCAGGTGCCGGGCTACGGCACCCAGCGCCTGATGGCCACGCAGGAGTAAGGGTCATGGCCATGCCCATCCTCAGCAACGCACAGGCGCCCTTGACCGAGACCATCACGGTGGTCAACGAGCACGGTGACATCCAGAGCCTCCATATCCCTGCCGAACGCGCCTTGACGGTGTACGTGGACAAGCAGGAGCTGGTCACCCTCATGACCCTGGGCGCACGTCCGGAGCAGCTGGTGCTGGGCTACCTGCGTAACCAGCGGCTGGTGGACAGTGTGGACGATGTCGCCAGCATCACGGTGGACTGGGAAGTGGGTGCCGCCGCCGTGCACACGCGTGCGGGTGTGAGGTGTTGGCAAGAGCGAACCGCCCGTCGGGTGGTGACCACGGGCTGTGGTCAAGGCAGCATGTTTGCCGAACTGATGGAGCACACCGACGCCTTGCAATTGCCGGGCACGCGCATCACGCAAAGCGAGCTCTACAGCATCGTCAACCAGATCCGGTTGATGGACAGTGTGTACAAACAAGCTGGTTCGGTGCATGGCTGCGCACTGTTCCAGCAAGAACGCCTGCTGACCTTTGTGGAGGATGTGGGGCGTCACAACGCCATCGACACCATCGCCGGTTGGCAGTGGTTGCAGGAAGCGCAGACTCTGCGACCGGTGGGGCAGCTCGATATGCCCACGCTGGGCCACGTGTTCTACACCACAGGCCGCATGACCAGCGAGATGGTCATCAAGGCCGCGCAAATGGGCGTGGCGGTGTTGATCTCGCGCAGCGGCATCACCCACATGGGGCTGACCATCGCGCGTCAGCTCGGTCTGTGCACGATTGGTCGTGCGACGAATAAACGCTTCTTGTGCTTCAGCGCGCCCGAACGTTTGCAGCTGCAGCCGGAGCTGTTTTTGGCGCTCCAGGCCTGAGTGCGACTTCAGCGCGACTTCAGCGCACCAGACTGACGGCCTTGATTTGCGCCCAGACAGCCATGCCGGGGCGCAGCTGCAGCTGTTCCACAGCACGCGAGGTCAGGCGTGCCAGGACCGAGGTGCCATTGGCGTCGAGCCTGAGCAATATCTGATGTGCGGCGGGTGCCGTCATTTGCTGGATCACGCAGGGCAGGTGGTTCTGGATGCTGGTGCCGCTGGCGCGCTCAAGCGTGATGCTCACATCCCGAGCCAGAATGCGCACCCGCAGTGCGGTGCCCTCAGGCTCGCCAGTGTGGCTGACCCATATCTCATGTCTGCCTGAGCCGGGCAAGTTCAGGCGACACAGGCCATGGTCACGGTCGCAACCGGCCACCACGCCTGTGACCAACGCGCCCACATCGTCACCCAGATGCACAGGCACATCGACAGAAGCCAACACTTCAGACACGGGTCCGCATGCCTTCACGTTCCCGTTGTCCAGCACGACCAGGGTATCGGCCAGATGCGCCACCTCGTCGGCCGAATGCGTCACGTACAGCATGGGCACCTGCAGGTGCTGGCGCAAGGCGTCCAGCCAGGGCAGCACCTCGCGCTTGCGTGCGCCGTCGAGCGCGGCCAGTGGTTCGTCCAGCAGCAGCAGACGTGGTCGCGCCGCCAGAGCGCGGGCGATGGCCACACGCTGGCGTTCGCCCCCCGAGAGCGTGGTCGTGCGCCGCGCCAGCAAATGGCCAATGCCCAGCACCTCGGTGGCCTGCTTCAGTGCCTGGCGGGCCTCGCCCTGCTCATGCGCGGGCAGGCGCCGCAGGCCGTAATGGAGGTTGCCTTGTACGTCCAGGTGATCGAACAGGCTGGCTTCCTGAAAGACCACCCCCAGGCGTCGTTCCCAGACCGGCGTGAAGTGTCCTCGGGCATCGTCTTGCCACACGGTGTCGCCCAGCTGCACACGTCCGACGCCGCGCTCCAAGCCGGCCACGCAACGCAGCAACGACGTTTTGCCCGAGCCCGAAGCACCCCACAGCACGCTCACGCCGTGTGCGGGCAGGTCCAGCGTGGCCTGCAGCGTGAAGCCGGGGCGCTCCAGTCGCAAGTCTGTGTGCAGACTCATGTGCGCTCCTTGTCGGCCCGGCGCCGCACCCAGGCCAGGCCCATCAGCGCTGCAAAGGCAAACACCGCCATGCCCCCAGCCAGCACATGGGCCTGGGCGTATTCCATGGCCTCCACATGGCCATAAATCAACGTGGACAGCACGCGCGTCTGCCCGGGGATGTTGCCGCCGATCATCAACACCACGCCAAACTCACCCAGCGTGTGCGCGAAGCTCAGCACGCCAGCCGTCAGCAGGGCATGCCGCGCTTGCGGCAAGGCCACCGTCAGAAAGGCGTCCAGTGGCCTGGCGCCGAGCGACATGGCCACTTCCATCGGGCGCCGCCCCATCTCGGCAAAGGCCGCTTGTAGCGGCTGCACCGCAAACGGCAACGAATAAGCGATGGAGCCGATCACCAGCCCGGTAAAGGTAAAGGACAGCGTGCCCCAGCCCAGCGACTGGGTCAGTTGCCCCAGCGGGCCTTGCGGGCCCATCAGCACCAGCATGTAAAAACCTAGCACCGAAGGCGGCAGCACCAGGGGCAAAGTCACCAGCACCCCCACTGGCTCGCGCCAGCGCGACGGCGTGCGCGCCAGCCACCAGGCCAGCGGCGCGCCCAGCACCAGCAGCAGTGCTGTGGTCACTGCGGCCAGGCGCAGAGTGAGCGTCAGCGCAGGCCAGGCGCTGGCCACAAATTCGGGACTGAACAGGGTATCGCTCAAGGTGCAGGTTTGAAGTACGGTCAGAACTGGTAGCCGTAAGCGCGGATCACGGCGCGAGCGGCGTCACCCCGCAAGTATTGCAGAAGGGCTTGGGCAGCGGCGTTGCTTTGGCCGTTTTTCAGCAGCACGGCGTCCTGACGAATGGGGCTGTACAGGTTTGATGGGATCACCCATGCAGACCCGGCGCTGATCTTGCCCTCGATCATCACTTGCGAAAGCGCCACAAAGCCTAGCGCTGCATTACCCGTCTTGACGAACTGAAAGGTCTGGCCAATGTTCTCGCCCGTCACGAAAGTTGGACGTAAACGCTCGGTCCATCCTTTTTTGTCCATGACTTCAAAAGCAGCGGCACCATACGGCGCCAGCTTGGGGTCGGCCACGGCCAGCTTGCCAGAAAAGGGCTGCTGGAGCACTGCGCCATGTACATCGATCAGGCCAGTTTGCGGGCTCCACAAGACCAGTTGACCGATGGCGTAGGTGAATCGGCTGCTCTCCAGGGCAAGCCCCTCGCTGACCAGCTTGGCGGGGGTCATTTCGTCAGCGGCAAGCAGCACATCAAAAGGCGCGCCATGGCGTACCTGCGACGTGAGCTTGCCTGTCGAGCCAATCGACAGCACGGCCTTGTGCCCAGTGTCTTGGGCAAACGCAGCAGCAATCCTTTGCATGGGCGCTGCAAAATTGGCGGCGACGGCCACGAGGACATCGCCAGCCCAAGCAGGGCGCAAGAAAAGGCCCATGCAAACCAGTGTGGTTTTGATCAACCTGGACAGCATGTTCAGCGCTTGTAAGGCACTTGTGACAGGCGTTCTTGAAAGGTTGCCTGGGCCGCTTTGCGGTCTGTCTGCACTTTCTGGAAAGTGGCGCGCTCGGCCATCAAGGCCATGTAGGGTTTGATGGGTAAATCCTGCAAGAAGTCCTCGCCATAGATCTGTCGGGTGGCCATGCTCAGCACCGGCAGGTGAACGGCTGCAGCGCAATCGGCCAAGGTGAAGGATTCGCCTGCGACGAAAGGTGCGAAGGCGGCCAGCTGCGCAAAAGCCTTCACGTTGCGGCGCAAGGTTTTGCCGGTGCGCTCAATCACCTCGTCGCTGACTTTGCCGCCGAAGAAGGCTTGCGGGTAGAGCTTGCGCGCTTCCAGTTCAAGGTGCAAATCCAGATAAGTGCAGATTTCGCGCACCTTGGCGGCTGCAAACGGATCGCGCGGCAAGAGGGCGGGCTCTGGCTGGAGTTGCTCAAGATACTCCACGATGACTGTGGACTCGGACAGCGGCCCCTGAGGCGTTTGCAGATAGGGCACTTTGCCCAAAGGCGAGCAGTCAGGGTCGGTCTCGCCCACCCAAACATTGCGCTCCTCAAAGGCGATGCCTTTTTCAAGCAAGGCGAATTTGACCTTGTTGTAGTAGTTGCTGGCCGGAAATCCACAAAGGCTGAGCATGACAGGCTCCTGATTTGAAAGCCAAAGCTTAACGCAGCTATCGGATTTGGTCTTTCAGTGACAATCGATGTCCATGAACAAACCCATGGCAGAAGATGCGGCTTGAATTTCGCCCGGTGGTATTGCGCCTGATCGTGGCGCAAATGGCTTTGCACGCCACCATGTCTGGGGTGCGCATGGCGGCGCCCTTGCTGGCGCTCAAGCTGGGCTACAGCGCCATGAGCGTGGGCGTCCTGTTGGCCTTGTTTGCTTTGGCGCAGGTGTTTCTGGCCTTGCCCGTGGGTCGCTTTACCGACAGGCACGGTTCGCGTCTGCCCATCTACATCGGGCTGGCGCTGTCGTGCCTGAGTGTGCTGGCGGTCAGCATCTGGCCGGTGTTTGAGGTCTTGTGCGTGACGGCGGTGTTGACCGGGTCAGCCTCGGGAACGGCCATGATTGCGGTGCAGCGACATGCCGGTCGCCTCAGCCACGACCCAGGGGACATTCGCGAAATCTTCAGCTGGATGGCGGTGGCCCCCACGCTGGCGAACTTTGCAGGGCCTTTCTTTACCGGGTTGCTGATCGACGCAGTGGACTACCGCTGGGCTTTTGCAGTGCTGTGTCTGGTGCCACTCGTGGCCGGTTTGGCGGTACGTCAACTCCATGAGCAACATGCCCCGAAAGACGACATGCCCGCCGTGCGCAAGGGGTCGTCATTTGATTTGTTGAAAAACGCAGCCTTGCGAAAACTGCTGCTGGTCAACTGGATGCTGTCGTCGTGCTGGGACGTGCATGCTTTCATGGTGCCACTGCTCGGTCATGAACTGGGTTTGAGTGCTTCGGCCATTGGCACCATCCTTGGCGCCTTCGCATTGGCGGCCACGGCCATTCGCCTGACCATGCCCTGGGTGGCGCGTCATGTGCAGGAAATGAAGGCGGTGGCCGTGGCCATGATCCTGACCGCAATCTTTTTTGTGATTTACCCCTTCTCCAACGGCGCCTGGATGATGGGCGTCTTGTCCGTGCTCTTGGGCATGTCGCTGGGCTCGGTGCAGCCCATGGTCATGAGCACGCTGCACCACGTCACACCGCGCGAACGCCAGGGCGAAGCGCTGGGCTTGCGCATCATGACCATCTATGCCTCCAGCGTGATCATGCCGCTGCTGTTTGGCTCTTTGGGGGCCTTGGTGGGTGCAACGGCCGTGTTCTGGTCCATTGGCCTTGTGGTGGGATTGGGCTCACGCACCGCCCTGGCTTTGACCCACAGGTAGCCAGGGGAGCGGCCCTGCTGTCATAATCGCGCCATGCAAACCCTGCGCAACGCCCGTTTTCTGGCACGCCTTGTTCTGGCGTGGATGGTGCTGTTCGTGGGTATTGCTGTGGCCTCGCCGCTGGTCAAGCCGGTGGCTTTGGACGTGGTGTGCTCGGCTTCGGGCACGCACATTGTGGTCGCCACTGATGATGGCGTCCAGCCCGACAATGGCGCTGGCATGCACTGTCCCTTGTGTTTGCCGCTATCGGCCCCGCCCTCTGCGGTGCTGAGCCTGCCCTCTGCGCAGGTGGGTTTGTCGTATGCCCTGCATCCGCTGGAGTCGGCCAGGCTGGAAAGCCTGATCGCCCGACCCTGGCAAGCCCGCGCGCCTCCGCGCGTTTGACCCCCTCTTTTCTTTGATGCCTGTGCGGCGGCCCACGTGGGCTGCGCATGTGCGCATGCCGCATTCCCATGCCCGAGGGGCAACCCTCATCTTGAGTTTTTTTACCTAGGAGTTCTCCATGAAAAAAGTGCTTTCTGCATTGTCCCTGTCTCTGCTCGCCAGCTTGGCCCATGCCCAAGTGTCCGTCAAGGATGCATGGGTGCGTGCCACCGTCGCCCAACAAAAAGCCACCGGCGCCTTCATGATGCTGGAATCCAAGCAGGAATCCAAACTGGTGGCCGCTCAGTCGCCCGTGGCTGGCGTGGTGGAAGTGCATGAAATGGCCATGGACAACGGTGTCATGAAAATGCGCCCGGTTCCGTTCCTGGCCCTGCCCGCCGGCAAAGCCGTTGAACTCAAGCCTGGTGGCTACCACGTCATGCTGATGGACCTCAAATCTCAGGTCAAAGACGGCGACATGGTGCCTGTGACCTTGGTGGTGGAAGGCATGATGAGCAAGCCAGCCATGAGCAAAGACATGCCCATGAACGGCCACATGCATGGTGAACACAAGCATTGATCTGTTGACTGCATGGCCTTGAAATGGGGCTGACCTCTCGTCTTCGTCGAACGCTGGCCTGGTGGCTGCTGGCGGTGATGCTGATGGGCGCCTTGGCGCCCACGGTGTCGCGTGCCCGTGCGGCTGCACAAGGCGCGACGGCGGTCACGTGGATGGAGGTCTGCACCAACCAGGGCATGCAAAAAGTGGCGGTGTCGGGGCAAGACCAGAGCGCCCCTGACCCTGTGGTGGTGGACCACTGCCCCTTGTGTGTGCTCATGGCCGATAGGCTGGCACCTCCACCGCAGCCCTTTGCGTGGCAAGGCTTGCCACAAGCGCCCCCGGTTTTTTCTGCTTTTGCACTTGCATTCACGCTGACCAGCCGCCCATGGGCGGTGCAGTCGCGTGCGCCTCCTGTTTTTTCCTGACCCATGTCGTGTCGCGCCGTTTTGCGGTGCGCCTTGCTGCCTGCTTGCGCGGGCGGCGTGATTTGTCAGGAGAAAACCATGAAAACCCCTCCGTCCGCCCCCTTATTGCGGACACTTGAAAGTGGTCACTTGTTGATCGAGGCCGGACAGGAAGGCCCTGTCTGGCGTGTTCGCTCCGGCGTGTTGCGTCTGGAGCGCCCTGGCCAGGGCGGCACCATGCTCGTCCAGCTGGCCTTGCCGGGCGACCTGGTGGGCGTGGAAGCCTTGTGTGCGCTGCCCCACGCCTACACGGTCTCTGCGCTGTGCACAGCCGAAATAGAGCTGCTGGAGCCTACCGGCGAGTTGGGCTATACCGCCACCTTGGCGCAAGCCTTTTTGCAGCAACAACGCCAAACCCTGGACATGATGCGCCTGCGCAGCGGCAGCATCCAGCAGCGTCTGGCTTACTTGCTCACGGTGTTGGGCAAAGACCAGGCGGGACGTGTTCACATCGTGCAGCGCGATGAGCTGCCCACCCTGCGCGAGATGGCGCAAATTGTGGACTCCGCCTTCGAGACCGTTTGCCGCGAGCTCAACGCGCTCATGCCCCGCAAGCCCAAAGCCAAGACGGCCATCAAACTGGCCAGTACTGGTGCCCGGCGCAAACCGACGTTTTGGGCCTCACATGTGTTGGCTACACCTATGGCGATGGCGCCCATCACGCTGACCGCTTGCTCTAGTAACCAAAACGTTCGGCGGTCGTTGATCTGAAAAGGACATTCACATGAAGACTCTCTCACTTGCCCAGATCCATGCGCGCCGTCGCAGCTTGCTCTGTCGTTTGCATTTCTGGGCTGCATTGATCGCCAGCCCTTTTGTGCTGGTCGCTTGTCTGACTGGTTTGCTTTATGTGTTCACACCGCAAATTGAACGCGCATGGCATGGACATCTGGACTCGGTTCAACCGCAGTCACAAGCGCGCAGTCTGGACGAAGCTGTTTCAGCAGCCAAGCAGGTTGCGCCCGAGGGGTGGAGCCTGCATTCGGTGATTCCGGCCTTTGCGCCGGATGACAGCGTGCGTGTGGCTTTCACCGCCCCCATGCCAGAAAAAGCTCAAGGAGGTGGGCACGGAGGGCATTCAGGTCATGGCGCGGGTGCCGACAATGCCCAAGTCAAGTCGCCATTTTTGCGACCCAACTTTGGCATTCCGGCCCGCGCCTTGGTTGTCTACGTCAACCCCTACACCGCTGAGGTGCTGGGTCAGCTGAAAGAATCTGAGCGCTTTGCCACTTGGGCTCGCAAGCTGCATTCAAGTTTGCAGCAAGGCGATGGCTGGCGCTGGATGATTGAGCTGGCGGCCAGCTGGACCATGGTCATGCTGGTCACTGGGGTGTACCTCTGGTGGCCACGTTCTGGCCAGTCTGGCTTGCCGCAATCCGGTGCCAAGGGCCGCGTGGCCTGGCGGCAGTGGCATGCGTTTCTGGGCGTGGCCTTGGGGCTGGTCAGTTTCGTCATCCTGACAACGGGCCTGACCTGGAGTCAGAACGCTGGCAATCAAATCAGATGGGCACGAGACGCCACAGGCCAGACGCCGCCGCGCATTCCGGCGCAGTTCAAGTCCACGGTGACCGAAGGCGCGAAACTCCTGACCTGGGAGCAAGCGCTGCAGGCCATTCGCCGTGAAGCGCCAAGTGTGTCCATGATGGTCATGGCACCCAAGGGCCCTGAAGGGGTCTGGCGTGCCAACCAAATGGACAGGGGTGATCCGACCAAGCGGTTTGATTTGCTGCTGGACGCTTATTCAGGCCAAAAACTGTATTACAGCGGTTGGGCAGATCAAACGGCATTTGGCAAGGCCACCGCCATTGGCATTCCATTTCACCGGGGCGAGTTCGGTGCCTGGAACCAAGTCCTGCTCTTTGTCTTTGGCGCGGGCATTCTGTTTTCGCTGGTGTCTGGCTGGGTGATGTTCTTCAAGCGCCGTGCAAGCGGTGCGCCTGTTTGGCCCGTGGTCTTGCCAGGAGCTTGGCGCAACGTCAGTCCCTGGGCTTGGTTGGGGGGGGTATTCATGCTGGTGGCCATGCCGGTGCTGGCTGCAAGTGCAGTGCTGGTGGCATTGGTGGAGGTTTGGCTGACTTACCGCAAACGCTTCATTCGATGAGTCTTGATGTTGGCGCAGTGCATGATCATGCAGGCTATGTTCATCATGGCCAGTGTGATCTCGGAAGAAACGGCTCGCACAACGCACTGAGGCTGCTGAGCGTTTCGGCTTGTCAGTTTCAAGCCAAGAACCGTTTGGTTTAATCTTGGGTGATATCCAACAGGAGCGCACCATGAGCGATGCATCGGCTTTTGGCTTTGGCAAGTTCATTCCGGGTTTTGACTTTTTGCAGAACATTGCCCAGTCCGCGGGCAAGGCGCAGCCTGGGGCGGCACCGTCCTGGGTAGCGCCTACGCTGAGTGTGGAAGAGCTGGACAAACGCATCACCGACCTGAAGGCGGTGCAGTTCTGGCTGGAGCAAAACGTCACCACGCTCAAGGCCACCATTCAGGCCATGGAGGTGCAAAAAATGACGCTTGCCACCTTGCAGGGCATGAACGTCAACATGGCTGATCTGGCCAAGGCGTTTTCGGTCAAGCCTGAATCTGCGGCAGCGCCTGCGCCTACGTCTTCAGCGGCTGCATCTGCTGCACCCGCTGAAACGGAGAGTCCTCCCGACTCTGAGGTGACTGAGGATGCAGAACCTCAAGTTGAAGCCCAAGCCAAGCCGAGCCGCAAGGGCAAAGATAAAGCGGCTGACAAACCCATGGTGGACCCGATGGCGTGGTGGGGTTCTTTGTCGCAACAGTTTCAGAACATTGCAGCCACCGCCATGAAAGACGTGGCGGCCGAGGCCATGAAGGCCAAGTCCGCCAGCGCGGCAGAGGACAAGCCGTCCGAGGCAACTCGACCTGCAGCTAAAAAGACCGCTCGCAAACCAGCCGCCAAAAAGACGACTGCCAAAAAGCCAGCCACCAAAGCCGCTGCAAGAACGGCATCCCGAAAGACTGCCGCCAAGTAAGCTGCAGCGGGCTTAGACGCCGCGTGCGCGGTCGCTCTTGAACTGGGTGCGGAACTGCGCAAACGTCCCTGCATCCAGAGACTCGCGCACTTCGCGCATGAGGTTGAGGTAGTAGTGCAGGTTGTGGATGGTCGTCAGCATGGGGCCAAGCATCTCACCGCAGCGATCCAGGTGGTGCAGGTAGGCGCGGCTGAAACCATCGCGACCGCCTTGGTCCCAAGACACCCCTGAAGCGCCCGCGCAGGCGTGGCAAGTGCAGCTGGGGTCCAGCGGCTGCGGGTCGGTTTTGTGGCGGGCGTTGCGCAGCTTCAGATCGCCATAGCGGGTGAACACCGTGCCGTTGCGCGCGTTGCGGGTGGGCATCACGCAGTCGAACATGTCCACACCATCGGCCACGCCTTGCACCAGGTCTTCGGGCGTGCCTACGCCCATCAGGTAACGGGGTTTGTTTGCAGGCAGACGGTGCGGGGTGTGCGCCATGATCTGCAGCATCTGGTCTTTGGGCTCGCCCACGCTCACGCCGCCAATTGCATAGCCCGGAAAGTCCATTTCCACCAGCGCTTCGAGCGACTCCTGGCGCAGGTTTTCAAACATACCGCCTTGCACGATGCCAAACAGCGCGTTGGGGTTTTCCAGGCGCGCGAATTCATTTTGGCTGCGCACAGCCCAGCGGCGGCTCATCTCCATGCTCTTGCGGGCTTCGGCCTCGGTGGTGATGTGGCCCTTGGTCTCGTAGGGTGTGCACTCGTCGAGCTGCATCACGATGTCCGAGTTCAGGATGGTCTGGATCTGCATGCTGACCTCGGGCGACATGAACAGCTTGTCGCCATTGACCGGGCTGGCAAAGTGCACGCCTTCCTCGGTGATCTTGCGCATGTCGCCCAGCGACCAGACCTGAAAACCGCCCGAGTCGGTGAGGATGGGCTTGTCCCATTTTTCGAACTGATGCAGACCGCCAAAACCCTTCATGATGTCCAGACCCGGACGCATCCACAGGTGAAAGGTGTTGCCCAGAATGATCTGCGCGCCCATCTCGTGCAGGCTGCGCGGCATCACGCCTTTGACCGTGCCATACGTGCCCACGGGCATGAAGATGGGTGTCTGCACCACGCCGTGGTTCAGGGTCAGCGTGCCACGGCGGGCGTGGTTGGAAGGGTCGGTTTTGAGCAGGTCAAATTTGAGCATGGGGCGATTGTAGGTCGCCCCATGGTTGCCGCAGTGTGCCGCAGTGTGCCGCAGAGAGCCGCAGAGGGCTTAAGCTGCCTTGCGTTTGGGCCACAGCACGCTGGCAATGGCCACCAGCACCAAGGCGATGGCGCTCCAGTCTTGCCAGTGCAGCACTTCGCCCAGCCAGAGGGCGCCGCTGAACACACCCACAATCGGAATCATCATCACGCTCAGCGTGGACGCAATAGGCGGCAGGCTGCGCGCCAGGTAAAACCAGACACTGTGCGCAAAGCCAATCACCAGGACGGCGTTGTACACAATCGCACCCACGGTATGAGCAGGCGCGGCGTGCCACTGATCGCGCTCAAAAATCCAGGCCAACACGGTCAGGCTGATGCTGGTGAGTACGCTCATCCAGAACGCCAGGGTCAGGGTGTGGGCGGGCACCCGGGTTCTGCGCAATAGCTGCGTGCCCATGGCCCAGGCCGCAGCGGCGCCCAAGGCCAGCATCACGCCCAAGGGGCGACCGCTCAGGTTGGACAGCTCGTGCCACAAGAGCAGCAACACCCCGCCGGCAGCAGCGCCCACCCCCATCCAGGCGCGATGCGGCAAGCGGTCTTTGAACACCGCAGCTCCCAGCACCGCCGAAAAAATCGGCATGGTGTAACCCAAAATCGCCGCCCGCCCGCTGGACAAGGATTGCACCGCCACAATGATCAGGCTGTGCCACAAAATCATGTTGAATAGCGACAGTTTGAGCACCTCTGGCCAGTGCTTGCGCTCAATCGCAAAAGGCAGTTTCTGGTGCCTGAGCACCAGTGCCAGCACCGGCACCCCCAGCCACAAACACCACAGACGAAACGTCAACGGTGGAAAGCCCGTGACCCCGGCTTTCATGATCGGCCAGTTCACCCCCCATACCAAGGTGAGCAGGGCCAGCAAGGTCCATTGACGGGTGGAGAGTTTGTGCATGGCGGGCATCTTATGGCAAGACAACGAATGTTGCAGAACATGGGCGACCGGTTGAATGGCTTGAAAAAGTTATTTCAATGTAATAACATCACAGCCTTCTACAAGGAAGTTCTTTATGCACGTCACTATTCGGCCTTTTGGCAACTCTAAGGGAGTCATCATTCCCAAGCCCTTGCTGGCCCAAGTTGGTCTGGAGGATGAGGCCGACATCGTGGTGCAAGACGGCACCTTGGTCTTACGCCCGGTGCAGGCCCCCGTGCGCCAGGGCTGGGCTCAGGCCGCGCAGGCCTTGGCACAGCGAGGACAGGACGAGCAAGTCCTGGGCGACCAACCCTTGGCCAGCGAGGAGGACTGGCAATGGTGAAGCGCGGCGAGATCTGGTTGATCAACCTGGACCCGACCGTGGGCAGCGAAATACGCAAAACCCGTCCCTGCGTGGTCGTGTCCCCCGTGGAAATGAACGAGCATTTGCGCACCGTCATCGTGGCGCCCATGACGTCCCAGGGCTTCGATGCACCCTTCAGACCCGCATTGACTTTTCAGGGCACCAACGGGCGCATCTTGCTCGATCAGATTCGCACCGTGGACAAAGCGCGGCTGGTGAAGAAGTTGGGAACGCTGAGCGCCCAGACACATCAGAAGGTGCTTAAAACCTTGCAGGAGTTGTTTGCGGGTTGAGTCATACCATCATTGGCTTGGCCGCATAAAATTCCATCATGACCTTCCTAGACATGCTGCGCGCCGCCGAGCGCCAAAACCGCTCCATGCTGTGCGTGGGCCTGGACCCTGAGCCTGCCAAGTTTCCCGCTGGCATGAAGGGCGATGCCAACAAGATTTACGACTTTTGCGCCCGCATCGTGGACGCCACGGCTGACCTGGTCAGCAGCTTCAAGCCGCAGATTGCCTACTTTGCCGCGCACCGCGCCGAAGGGCAGCTGGAGCGCTTGATGGAGCACATGCGCCGTGTGGCGCCGCAGGTGCCGATCATTCTGGATGCCAAGCGCGGCGACATCGGCTCCACTGCCGAGCAGTACGCCAAGGAAGCTTTTGACCGTTATGGTGCCGACGCGGTGACGCTCTCGCCCTTCATGGGTTGGGATTCGGTGGCGCCTTACCTCAAGTACGAGGGCAAGGGGGCATTCCTGCTGTGCCGCACCTCCAACCCGGGCGGGGACGATTTGCAGAACCAGCGCCTGTCTACTGTGGCTGGTGAGCCGCGTGTGTACGAACATGTGGCCGCGCTGGCGCAGGGGCCGTGGAATCTGAATGGTCAGCTGGGCCTGGTGGTGGGCGCGACTTACCCCAACGAGATTGAGCGTGTGCGCGAGATCGCTCCCACGGTGCCTTTGCTGATACCTGGCGTGGGCGCACAAGGTGGCGATGCGGTGGCCACCGTCAAGGCAGGTTGGCGCGAGGGCGCCTCCATCATCGTGAACTCCTCGCGTGCCGTGCTGTACGCCAGCAGCGGCGAAGACTTTGCCGATGCAGCCCGCAAAGTAGCCATGGCCACGCGCGACACGCTGGAAGCGGCCAAGCAGGCTTGATCAGCGCGTCAAGGCCCACAGCGCCATGCCGCGCTGGGCTTTGCTGGCGTCCGACGGGGTCAATGCCAAGGTTTGAGTGGGCGTCTGGCGCAGGGCCTCGGCCAAGCTGAGCAAGGCAACTTCGGGGCCGCTGAGCAATTCAAGTTCCAGCTCCAGAATGGGCTCGCTGGCCTGCGTGCCTGGCACGGTGATATGCCCCTGGTCCAACGCCACTTCAATGCGGGCCTCTGCATGCGAGAGTACCCAGCGTTGGCGCTCAAAGTCAGTACGAAAAAGCGCTTTCAGCTTTTCGCGCAGCGCCATCAATTCAGCGGCCAAATCGGCGTCTGACACCAAGCCTGCAAAGTCCAGCGCGCCGGGCGTGGTGGGCCCTTCCCATTCCTGCCGGCGCGACAGGCCTCCCGTGCTGGTGCCAGCGGTTTTCACGGTCAGCAACCATTGCTGGCCCGCCAGGCGTTCGCGCACGGCCATGCGCCGGGCTTGGAGCTCCAGCGTGGGCGTGTCGAAGTAGGTGTTGAGCAGGCGTTGCGTCTGTGTGGGTGTGCGCAACAGAGGGTGCGCCAGCAGGTGCGCAAGCTCTGCTGCGTCGAGCGTGAGTTTGAGTTCGGTTTCCTGGCTCATGCGGATTCAGAGCAAGCGCGCCAGGTACTTGCCGGTGTGACTTTGAGGGTGCGCCGCGATCTGCTCGGGCGTGCCTTCAGCCACCACGGTGCCTCCACCCGCACCGCCTTCCGGCCCCATGTCGATCAGCCAGTCGGCCGTCTTGATGACGTCGAGGTTGTGCTCGATCACGACGATGGTGTTGCCCGCGTCGCGCAGCTGGTGCAGCACCTTGAGCAGCAAATCAATGTCGGCAAAGTGCAGGCCGGTGGTTGGCTCGTCCAGGATGTAGAGCGTGCGGCCGGTGTCGCGCTTGGAGAGTTCCTGCGCGAGCTTGACGCGCTGCGCCTCACCGCCCGAGAGCGTGGTGGCGCTCTGGCCCAGGCGGATGTAACTCAGGCCTACGTCCAGCAGGGTCTGCAGCTTGCGCGCGATGCTGGGCACGGCGCTGAAGAAGGTGTGGGCGGCCTCGACCGTCATGTCCAGGATCTGCGCAATGTTCTGGCCCTTGTACTGAATTTCCAATGTCTCGCGGTTGTAACGCATGCCGTGGCACACATCGCAGGGCACGTACACGTCAGGCAGAAAGTGCATTTCCACCTTCACCACGCCATCGCCTTGGCAGGCTTCGCAGCGACCACCGGTCACATTGAAGCTGAACCGGCCCGGCCCATAGCCACGCTCGCGCGCCGCAGGCACTTCGGCCATCAGTTCGCGAATGTGGGTGAACAGCCCCGTGTAGGTGGCCGGGTTGCTGCGCGGCGTGCGGCCAATGGGCGACTGGTCGACGTTGATGACCTTGTCAAAGTGCTGCAGGCCCCGGATTTCTTCGTGCGCTGCCGGCTCGTCATGTGC
Organism: Pseudomonadota bacterium; assembly: GCA_041191485.1. Taxonomy (GTDB): domain Bacteria; phylum Pseudomonadota; class Gammaproteobacteria; order Burkholderiales; family Burkholderiaceae_C; genus Limnohabitans_A. The sequence goes on along the minus strand of JBEEOS010000014.1, from coordinate 10,820 downwards.
GCGGTGGATCTGCTGGGCCGCAGCGGTGTAAAGCGTGTCGTTCACCAAGGTGGACTTGCCCGAGCCCGACACGCCGGTCACGCAGGTCAGCAGCCCGACTGGGAATTTGGCGCTCACGTTTTTCAGGCTGTGGCCGCTGGCGCCCACCACTTCCAGCCAGTCCTTGCCGGGGGCGTGGCGCTTGGGGATAGCAATTTGCTTGCGGCCCGACATGTATTGGCCAGTGATGGAGTCGGGTGCCGCCAGGATGTCAGCGCATGTGCCTTGCGCCATCACGCGCCCGCCGTGCACGCCCGCGCCGGGGCCCATGTCGATCACATGGTCGGCGACGCGGATCATGTCCTCGTCGTGCTCGACCACCAGCACACTGTTGCCAATGTCGCGCAGGTGCTTGAGCGTGCCGATCAGGCGGTCGTTGTCGCGCTGGTGCAGGCCGATGCTGGGCTCGTCGAGAACGTACATCACACCCGTCAGGCCCGAACCGATCTGGCTGGCCAGGCGGATGCGCTGGGCTTCGCCGCCACTTAGGGTGTCGGCGCTGCGGTCCAGGCTGAGGTAGTTCAGGCCCACGTCGTTGAGGAACTTCAGGCGCGAGGCGATTTCGCGCACCACCTTGTCGGCGATGTCGGCCTTGGCGCCCTTGAGCTGCAGGCTCTGAAAGTAGTGTTGCGCCTCGCCCAGGGTGGCGTGGCTGATCTCGTAGATGGCGCGGGCCTGCGCGCCTTCGCCAATGCGCACATGGCGCGCGTCGCGCTTGAGGCGGGTGCCGTGGCAGGGTCTCGCGGTAGCGCCGCGTCATGTTGGGGATGATGCCCTCGAAGGGGTGCTTCTTGCTGACCTTTTTGCCCTGCGAAGCCCCGGACTCCATGATGTAGCTGAACTTGATTTCTTCTTCGCCGGAGCCATGCAGGATGACCTGCTGGATTTCGGGCGCCAGGTTCTCGAACGGGGCCTCGACGTCGAACTTGTAGTGTTTGGCCAGGCTCTCCAGCATGCTGAAGTAAAAGCCGTTGCGCCGGTCCCAGCCCTTGATGGCGCCGCTGGCCAGGCTCAGGCTCGGAAAGGCGACCACCCGCTCCGGGTCGAAGAATTCCATGGTGCCGATGCCGTCGCAGCTGGGGCAGGCGCCTTGCGGCGAGTTGAACGAGAACACGCGCGGCTCCAGCTCGGCGATCGAGTGGTTGCAGACCGGGCAGGCAAAGCGGGCGTTGAACAGGTGTTCCTTGCCGCTGTCCATCTCCACCGCCAGGGCGCGTTGTTCGGCCAGATTCAATGCCGCCTCGAAGCTTTCGGCCAGGCGCTGGCGCAGGGCGTCGCGGGCCTTGGCATCGTCCTCTGATCGCACTTTCAGGCGGTCGATCACCACATCGATGTTGTGCTTTTCGTTCTTTTTCAGCTCGGGCAGGTCCTCGGCCTCGAACACCTGGCCACCCACGCGAAAGCGCACATAGCCCAGGGCCTGCATTTGCTCAAAGAGCTTTTCGAACTCGCCTTTTTTCTCGCGTGCCACCGGAGCCAGGATCATCAGCTTGGTGTCCTGTGGCAGGGCCATCACCGCATCCACCATCTGGGCCACGGTCTGGGCCTGCAGCGGCAGGTCGTGGTCGGGGCAGTGCGGCGTGCCGGCGCGTGCGAACAGCAGGCGCAGATAGTCGTGGATCTCGGTCACCGTGCCCACCGTGGAGCGCGGGTTGTGGCTGGTGGCTTTTTGCTCGATGGAAATCGCGGGCGACAGGCCCTCGATCAGGTCCACATCGGGCTTGTCCATCAGCTGCAAAAACTGCCGCGCATAAGCCGAGAGGCTTTCCACATAGCGGCGCTGGCCTTCGGCGTACAGCGTGTCAAAAGCCAGGCTGGACTTGCCCGAGCCCGACAGCCCAGTGATCACCACCAGCTTGTCGCGCGGGATGTCCAGGTCGATGTTCTTGAGGTTGTGCGTGCGCGCGCCGCGGATGCTGATGCGGTGGTGCCTGGCTGCAACGGGCAGGTAAGCACCCTCGGAAGGGCTCAGGAGCGCTGGGTCGGAAAGAGGCTGGTTCACGTTGGGGGCCGGCTGACAAAACCCTTCATTATCGGGTGCGCAGCCGGTTTTGGACAGTCGGCCGCGGGATCGGGGACAATCGGCGTTTGTTTTTGACAGCGTGTTCACGGGGGACCCCTTTGGCCCGATCTTCTTCCACAGCCATGACCGGCGACGAGCGGCGCGCCAGCGTTTCGCTGGCGTCCATTTTTGCCTTGCGCATGCTGGGGCTCTTTCTGGTGTTGCCGGTGTTTGCCCTGGAGGCGCGCAAGTACCCCGGTGGGGATGATGCTGCCTTGCTGGGCCTGGCGATGGGCATTTACGGCCTGACTCAAGCCGCCTTGCAGCTGCCCTTGGGCATGGCGTCTGACCGCTTTGGCCGCAAACGTGTGATCGTGCTGGGGCTGTTGGTGTTTGCTGCGGGCAGCTTTCTGGCGGCTTCGGCAGACACGCTGCAGGCCTTGATTGTGGGGCGCAGCCTGCAGGGTGCGGGTGCCATTTCTGCAGCGGTCAGCGCTTTGTTGGCCGACTTGACTCGTGACGAAGTGCGTACCAAAGCCATGGCCCTGGTGGGCGCCAGCATTGGCCTGATGTTTGCTGTTTCTTTGGTGGCTGCGCCCGTGCTCAATGCCTGGGTAGGCCTGCATGGTCTGTTTGCACTGACCGGGAGCTTGGCTTTGCTGGGGGTGCTGGTGGTGTGGCGGGCCGTGCCTGCAGAGCCCGTGCAGCATGTTCATGAAGCGCGCATGGGGCTGCGCGATGTGTTCAAGCATGCGGGGTTGCGCCGCCTGAACGTCGGCGTTTTTGTGCTGCATGCCGTGCAGCTGGCCATGTGGATGGCAGTGCCCGCCCTGCTGGTGCAGGCGGGATTGTCCAAAGAGGCGCATTGGCAGGTGTACCTGCCGGCGGTGGGCCTGTCCTTTTTGCTGATGGGCGGCGTTTTTGCCCTGGAGCGGCGTGGGCACCTGAAAACTGTGATGCGCCTGGCCATTGTGCTGATGCTGTTGGTGCAGTTGGGCCTGATGTGGCAGGCGCAGGGTGCTCCCGCTCTGTGGCCTTTGGGGGTGCTTTTGTTTTTGTTTTTCGCGGGTTTCAACGTCATGGAGGCCACCCAGCCCAGCCTGGTCACGCGCATGGCGTCCAGCCAGATGCGTGGCGCCGCCATGGGGCTGTACAACACGCTTCAGTCCCTGGGCTTTTTTGTGGGTGGCGGCCTGGGAGGCTTGCTGGTCAAATCCGGGGGCGCGCAAGTGCTGTTTTTGAGTACGGGTGTGGCCTTGCTGGTCTGGCTGGCCGTGGTCTGGCGACTGGAGTTGCCGGCGCGCCCTGCAGCCAACGCAAAACCCGCATAATCGGGGCTTATTCGAGGAGTTTTCATGGCATCGGTCAACAAAGTCATCATCGTCGGTAACCTGGGGCGCGACCCCGAGACCCGTTACATGCCTTCGGGCGATGCCGTCACCAACATCAATGTGGCGACCACCGACCGCTACAAGGACAAACAGTCCGGCGAAATGCGCGAAGCCACCGAGTGGCACCGCATCAGCTTCTTCGGCAAGCTGGCCGAGATTGCCGGCCAGTACCTGAAAAAAGGCAGCCAGGTCTACGTCGAGGGCAGCTTGCGCACCCGCAAGTACACGGACAAGGATGGCGTGGAAAAGTACGCCACCGAAATCCGCGCCGAGACCATGCAGATGCTGGGCGGTCGTCAAGGTATGGGCGGTCCGTCTGATGGCGGCGAAGGTTACGACGCTCCCCGCAGCGCACCGGCTGCCCGCCCGGCGGCGCCTGCCGCCCGTCCAGCCCCGGCGGCTGCCCGTCCGGCGCCCACGGGTTTCGACGACATGGATGACGACATCCCGTTCTAAACACAAGCTTTGACGACTTTGATGCGTCACGCCAGCCCGTCAAACTGAGGTTTCGACGGGTTTTTTTGTATCGATTTGCATACCCCATGGGGTATAAGATAGAATTCGCCACAAGGAGAAATTCCATGCGTGCAAAGACAATCAAATCCCTGTACCCCCTTGCGTTGATGGCTGCCTCGGCCATGTGTTCCGTTTCCGCCTGGGCAGGGCCAGAGGTGCCCGTCAAGAAAATGGCCGCCGAAGCGGTGACCACGGGCTACGAAATTGACGGTGTGGTTGAGCCCGTCAAACACGCCACGGTGGCCGCGCAGGCCAGCGGGCGTGTGTCGCAATTGCTGGTCAAGGCGGGAGACCGTGTTCGCGCGGGCCAGGTTCTGGCCCTGATTGACGACCGCGATACGCAAACCCTGGTGCAACGCTCCGGCGCGCAATTGGCTCAGGCCGAGGCCGAGCTGAGCAATGCACAGGCCAATTTCAGGCGTACGCAGGATCTGCAGGCCAAAGGTTTTGTGAGCCAGGCGGCGCTGGATATGGCGCAAACCCAATACAAGGCGGCCTTGGCTGGACGCGATGGTGCGGGGGCGGGTGCAAAGCAGGCGCAATTGGCGCAGTCCTTCACCAAGGTGACGGCACCGTTTGATGGCTATGTGTTTGAAACCCTGACCCAGGCGGGTGATCTGGCCGTGCCAGGTGCACCGGTTGCAACGGTATACGCGCCCCAGCCTTTGCGTGTGGTGGTGCAGGTGCCCACTTCGCAGGCGGGTAACGCCAAGTCTGCACAGCAAGTGTTGTTGCAAGTGCCGGGTGCGCAGGGCGCAAGCTGGGTCAAGCCGGCAGGTCAGCAGCCGGTAGGGGCGGCCGATCCGGTCAGCCAGACCATGACCTGGAAGCTGGACGTGCCGGCTGCAGCGGCGGCGCAATTGGTGCCGGGGCAGCAGTCGCGGGTGCGCTTTGTGTCCGGCGCAGCGCAGCGCATGGTGGTGCCAGCTGCGGCTGTGCTCAAGCGCGGCGAGGTGACGGGGGTGTATGTGGCCACTGCAGAAGGGTTTGCCCTCAAGGCCGTTCGCCTGGGCGCTGAGCATGGCGTGGCGGGCGTGGAAGTGCTGGCCGGGCTGAAGGCGGGTGATGCTGTGGCGGTCGATGCCGTCAAGGCGGGCCTGGCAGGTGCACAAGCGGCCAAGAACTGAGGTTGGCCATGCAACAAGAACAAGACAACAAAATGGGCGTTTCCGGACGCCTGGCAGCAGCCTTCCAGTCCAACGCCATCACCCCACTGCTGGCGCTGGTGGCCTTGCTGCTGGGGCTGTTTGCGGTCATGGTCACCCCCCGCGAGGAAGAGCCACAAATCAACGTGACCATGGCCAATGTGCTGATTCCTTTCCCGGGCGCCAGCAGTGACAGCGTGCAGCGCATGGTGGCGCGTCCGGCCGAGCAGGTGCTCAGCCAGATCCAGGGCATTGAGCACACGTATTCAGTGGCCCGCCCCGGCGTGGCTGTGCTGACGGTGCAGTTCAAGGTGGGCGTGCCGCGCACCGAAGCCTTGGTGCGTTTGTATGACGTGCTCAACGCCAACCAGGACTGGCTGCCTCGTGATCTGGGCACTCTGGCGCCGATCGTCAAGCCCAAGGGTATTGACGATGTGCCCGTGTTGGCCGTGACGCTGTGGAGCAAAGAGGACGAATCGGCTGCCGATCTGGAGCGCGTGGCGCGCACCTTGGAGATGGAGCTCAAGCAAGTCAAAGGTGCGCGTGAAGTGCAGACCATTGGCGGTCCCGGCCGCGCGGTGCAAGTCTGGATTGACCCCACACGCCTGCGCGAGCGCGGCGTCGATCTGCTGAGCCTGAAGAACACGATTGCCGCTGCCAACTTTGGCATGCCCTCGGGTTCGGTCATTCAGCCAGACAACGGTCAGATGCTGACGGTGGAGACGGGCGAGTTCCTGAAGTCCGCCGACGAGGTGGGCAACCTGGTGGTGGGCGTCAGCAATGGCCGCCCGGTGTTCTTGCGTGAGGTGGCGCGCATCGATGTGGGTCCGCAATTGCCGCAGCGCTATGTCTGGTACACACCGGGAGCTGCGGCGCAGGTGCTGGATGACAAGGCGGCGACCGACAACACTGGCAAGGTGTACCCGGCCGTGACTTTGACCGTGACCAAGAAGCCGGGCGAAAACGCAGTGGATGTGGCCTCGGCGGCTCGCGCCAAACTCGATGTGTTGCACAACACCGTCATTCCGGCAGGTGTGAACGTGAGCGTCACGCGCGACTATGGCCAGACAGCTGCCGAAAAAGCCAACAAGCTGATCCAGAAACTGGCGTTTGCCACCGGTTCGGTGATTTTGCTGGTGGGTCTCGCGCTGGGCCGCCGCGAGGCGGTGATTGTGGGCGGCGCGGTGATTTTGACGCTCACGGCCACGCTGTTTGCGAGCTGGGCCTGGGGCTTCACGCTCAACCGTGTGAGTTTGTTTGCGCTGATTTTCTCCATCGGTATTTTGGTGGACGATGCGATTGTGGTGGTGGAGAACATTCACCGGCACCAGCAACTGTTCCCTGGCAAGCCCTTGCGTGAAATCATTCCGGCTGCAGTGGACGAAGTCGGTGGTCCCACCATTTTGGCGACGCTGACCGTGATTGCGGCCTTGCTGCCCATGGCCTTTGTGAGTGGCCTGATGGGTCCCTACATGAGCCCCATTCCGATCAATTCCAGCTTGGGCATGGCGCTGTCGCTGGCCATCGCCTTCACGGTCACGCCCTGGCTGGCGCTCAAGCTCATGAAGAGCCAGGGGCATGGTCATGCGCATGGAGGCGAGCCCGCAGGACTGGCCGCCAAGCTACAGACCCTTTTTGCGCGTGTGCTGACCCCCTTCTTGCACAGCGCCCGCAAACGCTGGATGCTGCTGGTGGGTATTTTGGTGGCGCTCATGCTGTCGGTGGGCCTGACGCTGGTGCAATGGGTGGTGCTCAAGATGCTGCCCTTTGACAACAAGAGCGAGTTCCAGGTGGTGTTGGAAATGCCGGCTGGCACGCCGCTGGAGAGCACTGCCTCTGCCTTGCATGAAATGGGCGCGTTCCTGGCCAAACAAAAAGAAGTGACGGATGTGCAGGGCTATGCTGGCACGGCCAGCCCCATCACCTTCAACGGCCTGGTGCGTCAGTACTACATGCGCGCGGATGCCGAACAAGGGGACTTGCAAGTCAATTTGGTGGACAAGCACCACCGCAGCGACAAGAGCCATGCGATTGCGCAGCGTCTGCGTCCGGAACTTGAAAAGATCGGTGCACGTCACGGCGCCCGCGTCAAAGTGGTGGAAGTGCCTCCGGGCCCGCCGGTGATGAGTCCGCTGGTGGCCGAAATCTACGGACCGGACGAAGCGGGGCGTCAGGCGCTGGCCGCCCGCGTGGCCAAGGCTTTTGACCAGACCGACGACATCGTGGGCGTGGACACCACACTCAAGGAAGATGCGCCGCGCGCTCACCTGACGGTGCGTCGCCAGCGGGCCGAGGCTTTGGGCATTCCGGTGGCCATGATTGCGCAGACCGTCAATGGTGCCCTGTCCGGCATGGACGCTGCGTATCTGCACGATGGTCAGTCCAAGCTGCCTGTGCCAGTGCGTTTGCAGCTGCCGCAAAACGCTCAAGTGGGGCTCGATGCCTTGCTTGCCTTGCCGCTGCGTGCAGCTAACGGTCGTCTGGTTCCGCTGTCCGAGCTGGTGCAGGTGGATACGGGTGTGATTGACAAGCCTTTGTTCACCAAGGATTTGCAACCTGTCAGCTATGTCTTTGGCGACATGGCGGGCAAGCTGGATTCGCCGCTGTACGGCTTGTTTGCGATTCGTCCCAACCTCAAGGCTGCCGCCTTGCCCGATACCGGTGAGCTGGGTGAGTACTGGATCCGTCAGCCTAATGATGCATTCCGGCAATACGCACTCAAGTGGGACGGCGAGTGGCAGGTCACTTACGAAACCTTCCGCGACATGGGCGCAGCCTACGGCGTGGGCCTGATCCTGATTTACCTCTTGGTGGTCGCGCAGTTCAAGAGTTATTCCACGCCACTGGTCATCATGGCGCCGATTCCACTGACCATCATTGGCGTCATGCCGGGCCATGCGCTGCTGCAGTCGCAGTTCACGGCCACCAGCATGATCGGCATGATCGCGCTGGCCGGCATCATTGTGCGCAATTCCATCTTGCTGGTGGACTTCATCGAGCTGCAGGTCAAGAACGGCTTGGCCTTCAAGGATGCGGTGGTGCAGTCCGCAGCTGTGCGCGCCCAGCCGATTGCCCTGACTGGTTTGGCGGCCATGATTGGTGCCTTCTTCATTCTGGATGACCCGATCTTCAATGGTCTGGCCATTTCCCTGATTTTTGGCATTCTGGTGTCCACCATGCTGACGCTGGTCGTCATCCCGGTGCTGTACTACGCGCTGTACCGCAAGCGCTACGAATCTGTTTGATTTTTTAAAGGAGAAAACCATGACTGTTGAACGTTATATCCGTGTATTCGCAGGCCTGTTCATCATGCTGTCGCTCGCATTGGGCGTCGAAGGCAGCCCCCTGTTCGTGAACAAGTGGTTCCTGGCCTTCACGGCCTTTGTGGGCTTGAATCTGTTCCAGTTTGGCTTGACCAATTTCTGCCCCATGGGTGTCATCCTGCGCAAGCTGGGCGTGAAGGACGGTAACGCCTGCGGTAGCGGCGGTTGCTGCTAAGAGGCCAGCCTTGAGTTGTTCAGTGTCTGCGGCCCCACAGCCGCCGCGTGCCCCCGCGTCTTTGGAGCACATGGGCCTGACCTGGTTCATTCCGGTCATGGGTTTGTCGGGCCTGTCTCTGGCCTGGCGACAAGCGGCTCCTCAGTTTGGCGATAACGGCTTGCTCGTGTCGCAGCTGCTGGGGGCCTTTGCAGCGCTGTGGTTCGTGGTCATGCTGGGCCTGACGGCGGCGCGTTTGCTGCGCTGGCCGCATTTGGCGCATCACAAATGGATGCACCCCGTGCGCTATGTTTTCATCGCCACGGTGCCGGTGTCCATGATCTTGCTGGCGACGGTGGGCGTGAACCTGACGGGTGTGGCCACGCACTGGAATGTGCTCTGGCAAATTGGTGCTGCTGCGCAGGCGGCACTCACGGTGGCTGTGCTGGTGCGCTGGGTACGCATGCACACGGCGCGCTGGGTGGGCGTCACGCCCGGCTTGCTGATTCCTGTCGTGGGAAATGTGTTGGTGCCTTTGGCGGGTGTGGCCTTGGGGCATGCCGAATGGGCCCGGGCGCAAGCCTTGCTGGGCATCGTGTTGTGGCCTGTGGTGCTGTTGTTGCTGGTAATGCGCGTGCAGCGCCTGGGTTGGTGGCCGGATCGACTGCGACCGAGTGTGTTTGTCTTGATCGCGCCCCCTTCGGTGATCGGCGCCGACCTGATCGTCTGGCAGACGGGGGCTGTGCCGACCCTGTTGTGCTGGGTGCTGGCGCTGGCCTTTGTCCTGTGGGCCCTGTCCCAATTGCCAAAGTGTTTTGACCAGCCTTTCGGCATGGGCATGTGGAGCCTGTCTTTCCCCTTGGCCGCTTTTGCATCGCTGAGCTTGCGTGTGGGTCAGGCGGGCTGGTTGCCGCAATGGGTTGGGTTGGTGGCGCTGGTCTTGGCCAGTGTGGTGATCACCGCCCTGGTGCGTTGGACCTTCTGGGGGCTGCGCAGTGGCGATTTGCTGCAGCCTGAGCCTGGCCCTGCGCCCAAACCCTGAACCTGCAAGGAAAGCAGATGAGCGACAAAACCATCCAGATTGAACTCGTGCAGCAGCATGATTACCGGTTTGATGTGCATTTTGACGGCGACATGCCGATGGTGACCACCGACGAGCCTGCGCCCTTGGGCACGGGCCTTGGGCCGTCGCCTGTGCAGTTGCTGTGCGCGGCTGTCGGCAACTGCCTGTCAGACTCCTTGTTGTTTGCGCTGCGCAAATTCAAGCAGGCGCCCGAACCTATCCGCTGCACAGTCCAGGCCGAGGTGGGTCGCAATGCGGATAACCGCCTGAGGGTTCTCAAAATCACGGCCACGCTCACACTAGGTGTGCCGGGGGCCAGTCTGGAGCATCTGGATCGTGTGCTGGAGAGCTTTGAACAGTATTGCACCGTGACCCAAAGCGTGGGTCAGGGCATTGCGATTGAAACCCAGGTGTTCGACAGCACCGGGGCGCGTTTGAAGTGAAGCTTTGGCAAGCTGACCACAGTGGGAGAATGAGCGCATGAACGAGATCGACTCCCGCTTTCTGCCGGCCGACGATGCCCAACGCCGGGTGTTGCACAACGAGGTGCACGCGCGCCCGTCTGCGCGTGTACGCTTGCCCGCGCTCATCACCTATGTGGCCTTGCTCAACGAGGGTGTCACGCGTGAACACGAGCTCGCTCAGCTGCAGCGCTTGCCCGGCCATGCCGATCTGAGCCTGCAGCAACTGCAGGGCAATTTCCTGCGCTTGCGTTGCGACGGCTACACCGTCAAGTGGGAGCGCCACACAGAATTCACCCGTTACTCGATTGTCCAGCCCTTGCCTGCACACGCAGGCTGGGGCGCCACTTTGCCTGAACTGGCCAGCCATGTGGCCACCGGCACCGACTGGTTGCGTGGATTGCCCGGCAAGACCGTGGCCGCCATTCAAATGGCCATGATGGCTGAAGGCATGGGCGATGAAGACATGCTGAGCAAGGCGCAGCAGTGGCTGGGCGAGGGCATGGTGATTGGCTCGCACATGGGCAACACCGTCAGCGGCCAATCTCACTCGTGCCTGCTCACGCACTTTCGCATTGGAGACGATGGTTTCGAGCGCATGCTGGTGGTCACCGGCGGCAGGACGCCCGAGGGTCGCGCCGGACGCATCTCTCAACGCGTGCTGGAGTTTGAAACCTACCGCCTCATGGCTTTGCGGGGCTTGCCGGTGGCCAAGCAGCTCTCGCA
>JBEEOS010000013.1:1271-27448 GCA_041191485.1 Pseudomonadota bacterium | reverse complement strand
CCGCCGAAATGGGGCAGATTGCAGAGGTGATTCGTGACTATGGCGAAGAACGGTTTGCTGTTCAGATTGCAAAGGCGATTGTGGCTCGCCGACAGGAGCGGGGCCCAATTTCATCCACCACTGAACTGGCCCAGCTCGTGGCTGACACGGTCAAAACCCGCGAGCCGGGTCAGAACCCTGCAACGCGGACATTTCAGGCTTTTCGGATTTTCATCAACGCCGAGCTTGAAGAGCTCGAGCAGGCGCTAGACGCTGCGGTTCGCGTGTTGCGTCCGGGTGGGCGCTTGGTGGTGATCAGCTTTCACTCCCTTGAAGACCGCATTGTCAAGCAGTTCATTGCCAAGCACAGCAAAGAGGTGGTGGATCGCCGCGTGCCGTTTGCGCAGCCCAAGCCCATGAAGCTCAAGGCGCTTGATCGCATCAAGCCGTCTGAGGCTGAGGTGGCGGCCAATGCGCGTTCGCGCAGCGCCATCATGCGTGTGGCCGAGCGCACGGAGGTGCCGGCATGATGCGGCTGAATGTGCTCTTGCTGCTGGCTGTGGTGCTCAGCGCGCTGGCGCTGGTGCGTTCGCAATACGAAACGCGTCGTCTGGTGATGGCCATTGAAAAGGTCAACAAGGAAGCGGCCTTGCTTGAGGTCGAGCATCAGCGCCTCTTGGTCGAGCGCCGCGCGCAGGCGACACCTCAGCGCGTGCAGACGCTGGCGCAGCAGAAGTTGCAAATGCGTGTGGCTACGCCCGCCATCACACAATATGTGTCAATGACGCCTGGCAATGCGGTGGTTGCGCCTGCTGGAGTCGCCAAATGAGTGGCAGCCGCAGTGTCCAGTTTTCCACCAGTCCCTTGCTGGCCAGCAAGACGCCTGTCTGGCGCAGCAAATTCATTGTGGCGGCGATGGCATTGGGCTTTCTGGGGCTGGTGGGGCGTGCGGCCTATGTGCAGGTGTTCAACAACGCCTTCTTCCAGCGCCAAGGCGAGGTGCGGTATGCCCGCACGCTGGTGATGCCTCCCAGCCGCGGCAAGATCGTTGACCGCAATGGCATGTTGCTGGCTTCGAGCGTGCCTGCGCCCAGCATCTGGGCCAACCCGGAGGAGATGGATCGCGATCCGGCAAAACTGAGGGACTTGGCCAAACTGCTGGGCATGAGTGCCTCGGCGCTGGGCAAGAAGCTGGAGGATGAAGACAAGACCTTTGTCTGGCTGCGCAGGCAGATGGATGAGCAAGATGCCAAGGCTGTCTTGGCGTTGGGCATCAAAGGTATTTACAGCCACAAGGAATACAAGCGTCTGTACCCCGAGGGCGAGGCGGCCGCGCACATTGTGGGCTTTACCAACGTGGAAGACCAGGGGCAAGAGGGCGTGGAGCTGGTGTTTCAGAAGGCCCTGGCTGGCAAGCCGGGTTCTCGCCGCGTGATCAAGGACCGTTTGGGCCGGGTGGTCGAGACGGTGGGTGATGTCCTGCCGCCGGAAGACGGGCGCGACATACAACTCTCGATTGACAGCAAGGTTCAGTTCTTTGCGTACCAGAAGCTGCGCGAGGCTGTGCTGGAGCACAAAGCCAAGGCGGGCAGTGTGGTGGTCCTGGATGCACACAGTGGTGAGTTGCTGGCGCTGGCCAATTACCCCAGCTACCAGCCCGACAAGCGGGTCAACCTCAGTGGCGAGCAGTTGCGCAACCGGGCGTTGACGGACACCTTTGAGCCGGGCTCGACCATGAAGCCTTTTGCCATTGCGTTGGCGCTGGAAAAAAACCTGATTCGACCAGAAACGGTGATTCAGACCGCGCCTGGACGCATCACCATCACGGGCTCGACCATCACCGATGCCCATCCGCATGGCGCCTTGACGGTCAATGAGGTGATTCAGAAGTCCAGCAACGTCGGTACCGTCAAGATTGCCATGCAAATGACGCCGCGTGACATGTGGGAGATGTTCACGGAGGTGGGGTTGGGTCAAAAGCCCAATGTGCCGTTTCCAGGGGTGGCCAGTGGTCGCCTCAGGCCCTACAAGACCTGGCGACCCATCGAGCAGGCCACCATGAGCTATGGCTATGGCCAATCGGTGAGTTTGCTGCAGCTGGCGCGGGCTTACACCTTGTTTGCGCGCGATGGAGAGGTGGTCAATCCCAGTCTGCTCAAATCAGAGGCGCCGGTGCAAGGGGTGCGTGTCATCAGCGTAGCCAATGCCCGCGCCATGCGAAAGATGCTCAACATGGCTGCAGGCCCGGGTGGAACGGCTCAGAAGGCCCAGACCATAGGCTACTCGGTGGGTGGCAAAACGGGTACGGCGCACAAGCAAGAGGGCAAAGGGTACGCGGGCCACAAATACCGTGGTGTGTTCGTTGGCATGGCGCCGATCGATGAGCCACGCATCGTAGTGGCTGTCATGATCGATGAGCCCAGCAATGGCAAGTACTACGGTGGCGATGTCGCGGCACCGGTGTTCAGTGAAGCCGTACAGCAAACCTTGCGCGTGTTGGGTGTGCAGCCAGACATGGCGGTCAAGCCCCAGGTGGTGACGCAAGCCGTGGAGGAGTCGTTCTGATGATCGAGCTCCAGACGCCTCAGCAAGCCGCAAAGTGGCTGCGCCAAAGTGTCACCGGTGCTTTGCGTGCGGACAGCCGCAAGGTGGGCGCGGGCGACGGTTTCATTGCCTGGCCAGGAGCGGCGGTGGATGGACGCCGTTTTGTACCAGCGGCCCTGGCACAGGGGGCTGCAGCCTGTTTGATCGAGGCGCAAGGCAGTGAGGCCTGGCGAGGTCTGGAGCCTGCGCAGCGCGTGGCCAGCTTGCCCAACCTCAAGCGCGACACCGGCGTGGTGGCTGATGCCTTTTATGCCCACCCCAGCGAACGCTTGCATGTGCTGGCGGTGACTGGAACCAACGGCAAAACGTCTACGGCATGCTGGCTGGCGCAGGCCTTGTCAGCGGTCGGTGGCGGGCAGCGCTGTGGCGTGGTGGGTACCTTGGGTGTGGGCATCTGGCCCACGCTGGAGTACACCGGCATGACCACGCCGGACCCTGTGCGGCTGCAGCAAACTTTTGCGGATGTGCTGCAGGCGGGGGCGACCTATTGCGCCATTGAGGCTTCTTCGATTGGGCTGGCTGAACATCGCCTGGATGGAACGCGCATCCGGACAGCCATCTTTACCAATTTCACGCAGGACCATCTGGACTACCACGGCAGCATGCAAGCCTATTGGGAGGCCAAACGTGCATTGTTCGACTGGGTCGGGCTGCAGGCTGCGGTGATCCATGTGGATGATCCACAAGGTGCGAAGCTGGCGCGTGAACTTGAAACCTCAGGCCTGGACCTGTGGACGTGCAGTCGTCAGGGGGATGCCCGTTTGCGCGCCCGGCAGGTGCCGCATACGCAGGGCTTGTCTTTTGATGTGTACGAAGGCGAAGCCTGCTGTCGTGTGCAAACCGGTCTGGCAGGCGACTACAACATCGACAACCTTTTGTGCGTCATCGCGGCCTTGCGCACGCAGGGCGTGTCCTTGCAGGAAGCTGCTGACATTTGTGGCCGTCTGTCGGCGGTGCCGGGACGTATGCAAACGGTGGCGTTGCCGCAAGGCGTGACCGGGCCTTTGGCGCTGGTGGACTATGCCCACACGCCCGATGCGCTGGAGCATGCTTTGCAGGCGCTGCGCCCGTTGGCAAGCGAACGTGGCGGACGTCTGTGGTGTGTGTTTGGCTGTGGCGGAGATCGCGATGCGGCTAAACGTCCCTTGATGGGTGGGGTGGCCGAACGTGGCGCCGATGTGGTGGTGCTGACCAGTGACAACCCCCGCTCGGAGTCGGCCGCGGACATTCTGGAGCAAGTGCGTGCGGGCTGGCAACGGGGTGAGCCGTTGGCGCTGATCGAAGACCGTGCTGCCGCGATTCGCTTTGCCATCTCGCAAGCAAGCGCCCAGGATGTCGTCCTGGTGGCGGGCAAGGGGCACGAAACCACGCAGGAAATGGCTGGCGTGTTCCATCCGTTTTCGGACACCGAGCACATTGCCCAGGCTTTGATGGGGGTGCATGCATGAACCATGTAGATGCCTTCACGCCCATGAACCTGTCGCTTGCGCAGGCCAGCGCCTGGCTCACGGGTGTGCACGCCGAGCGCATGGATGGCGCGCGCGTGGATCGGGTGCATACCGACACCCGTAGCTTGCAAGCGGGGGACTTGTTTGTTGCGCTGCGCGGTGAGCGCTTTGATGCGCACACCTTCATCGCTCAAGCCGCGGCGCAAGGGGCAAGCGCTGTGTTGTGTGAAGCAGCTGGTCAGGAGGCTGCGCGCCAGGCAGGATTGCCTGCCTTGGTGGTGCCTGACAGCCGTCTGGCTCTGGGTGAGCTGGCGGCAGGCTGGCGCGCACAGTTCGATCTACCGCTGATCGCCGTGACGGGCAGCAACGGCAAGACCACCGTCACGCAAATGGTGGCGAGCATTCTGAAGGCGTATGCCGCAGATGCGGCCTATGCCACGCGTGGCAATCTGAACAACGACATCGGCGTGCCCCTGACCTTGCTGGGTCTGCGCGCACACCATCGCCTGGCGGTGGTGGAGCTGGGCATGAACCATCAAGGTGAAATTGCTTATCTCGCTCGCATCGCCCGGCCCACAGTGGCTTTGGTGAACAACGCGCAGCGAGAGCATCAGGAATTCATGCACACCGTGCAGGCGGTGGCCGAAGAAAACGGTGCGGTGCTGACGGCATTGCCTGCCAATGGTGTGGCGGTTTTTCCTGCGCAGGACGAGTGGACGCCCGTGTGGCAAGGTCTGGCCGGCGCACGCACGCAGATGCAGTTCGGCACCGCGCAGGCGTCTGTGTGTGCAGCTGTGGTGGTCTGGCACGCCGGCGCCTGGCAGTTCACGCTCAAGGCCGAGCAGGGCACCGCAGCCGTGACTTTGCATATTGCCGGCCGCCACAACGTGAAAAACGCTTTGGCTGCAGCCGCATGCGCCCTGGCAGCGGGGGTTCCATTGCCTGCAGTCGCGCAAGGCTTGCAGGCGTTTGAACCGGTCAAGGGCCGTTCGCGTGCATTGGCGCTTGATGCTGGCCGCATCACGCTGGTGGACGACACCTACAACGCCAACCCTGATTCGGTACGGGCCGCCATCGATGTGCTGGCTGAACTGCCGGGGCCGCGTCTGCTCGTGCTGGGCGACATGGGCGAGGTCGGCGATCAGGGGGCGCAGTTTCATGCCGAAGTGGGTGCGTATGCCGCAGAAAAAGGCATTGATGCGCTCTTTACTTTGGGCGAGCTGAGCGTGCATGCGCATCGGGCCTTTGGTGCCCAGCGTGGCCAACATTTCGCCGACATGGTGCCACTGCAAGCTGCAGTGGCAGCGGTCTGGCGCAGTGTGGCCAGCATCGTGGTCAAAGGATCACGTTTCATGAAGATGGAGCGAGTGGTCGAGGCCTTGCAAGAACAAGATCAGAAGGGGGAAGTCCATGCTGCTTAGCCTGGCGCAATGGTTACAGGGGCTGCATCCGGAATGGAGCTTCCTGCGGGTGTTCAACTACATCACCTTCCGTGCGGTGATGTCGGCCATGACGGCTTTGCTGATCGGGCTGATCGCCGGGCCGTTTGTGATTCGCCGCCTGACGGCGCTCAAGATTGGTCAGCCTGTGCGCGAGTACGCCATGCAGACGCACCTGGTCAAAAGTGGTACCCCCACCATGGGGGGGGTGCTGATCTTGTTGGCCATTGCCTTGTCCACGCTGCTGTGGTTTGACCTGTCCAACCGTTTTGTCTGGATCGTGCTGATCGTGACACTGGGGTTTGGCGCGATTGGCTGGGTGGATGACTGGCGCAAGGTGGTGCGCAAGGACCCGGAGGGGATGCGTTCGCGTGAAAAGTACTTCTGGCAGTCGGTCATCGGTTTGGTGGCTGCCTTGTACCTGGTGTTCAGCATCTCCGAGAGCAACAACCTCAAGGTGGTGGAGCTGTTCGGCAATTGGGTCATGTCGGGCTTTGATGTCAACTTGCCCCCCAAGGCGGGCTTGCAATTGCCCTTCATCAAGGAGGTGAGCTATCCCCTGGGTGTGTTCGGTTTTGTCATCATGACTTACCTGGTCATTGTGGGCTCGAGCAATGCCGTCAACCTCACCGACGGGCTCGATGGCCTGGCCATCATGCCGGTGGTCATGGTGGGCTCCGCATTGGGTGTGTTCGCCTACGTCACGGGCAGTTCGGTTTATTCCAAATACCTGTTTTTCCCTTACATCCCCGGCTCGGGTGAACTGATGATTTTTTGTGCAGCCATGGCCGGTGCCGGGCTGGCCTTCCTGTGGTTCAACACCCACCCTGCGCAGGTCTTCATGGGTGATGTGGGCGCGCTGGCCCTGGGCGCTGCGTTGGGCACCATTGCGGTCATCGTGCGCCAGGAAATCGTGCTGGCCATCATGGGGGGCATCTTCGTGGTGGAGGCCCTGTCGGTCATGCTGCAGGTGACGTATTTCAAGTACACCAAGAAGAAATACGGCGAGGGGCGTCGCATCCTGAAGATGGCGCCTTTGCATCACCATTTTGAAAAAAGCGGCTGGAAGGAAACGCAGGTCGTCGTGCGTTTCTGGATCATCACCATGCTGCTGTGTCTGGTGGGCTTGTCCACCCTGAAGCTGAGATAAGCCATGCAGCAGCTTCGCGACCTCCACGTTCTCATCCTTGGCTTAGGCGCTTCGGGCCTGGCCATGGCGCGTTGGTGCGCCCGCCATGGGGCGGTGGTGACTGTGGCTGATACACGCGAAGCTCCCCCGCAACTGGCGGCTTTGCAGGCTGAGTGGCCCGCAGTGAAGTTTGTGACTGGCGCGTTCAGTGCAGCCCTGGTCGAAGGCACGCCTGTGCGCGCAGTCTTCCGCAGCCCTGGCTTGTCGCCGCAGGCAGTGGCTCCCGTGGTCGACGCGGCCCGCGCTGCGGGCTTGTGGCAAGGCGGGGAGCTCAGCCTTTTTGCCGCCGCGCTCCAAGACCTGAAGACGCGCTTTGCATATGCCCCCAAGGTGCTGGGCATCACGGGGACTAACGGCAAGACGACGGTCACCTCTCTGACGGGACAATTGGTCGCGCGCGCAGGCAAGACCGTGCGCGTGGCGGGCAACATTGGCCCGACCTTGCTCGATACGCTGGCGCAAGCCATCGCACAAGCCGAGGTCGATGCGCCAGTGCTGGAGCTGCAAGAGCGCCAGGCTGAGCTGGAGCGCCGTGAGGCTGAGCAGGCCCCCAAAGCGCCAGTCCCAGATGAGGCGCCCACAGAAGAAGTTGCTGATGACGACGTCCAGTCACAAGACCAGCCAACAGATGAGGGCGATGAAGAGGACGTTTCGCCTTTGGTGATGCAGGCACCTGAAGCCTTGTCCGCCATGGCTCGCGTGCTGCCTGAAGTCTGGGTGCTTGAGCTCTCCAGTTTTCAGCTTGACAGCAGTGAGGGTTTTGAGCCCACCGCAGCCACGGTGCTCAACCTCACGCAGGACCACCTGGACTGGCACGGCACCATGCAGGCTTACGCCGATGCCAAGGCGCGCATCTTTGGTCAGCAAGGCGTGATGGTGCTCAATCGTCAAGACGCTGCGGTGATGGCCATGTTGCCGCCACCCGTGCGCGTCAAGCTGCAGCGTCCCGTCGAGCGTGCCCATGTGACCTTTGGCCTGGACATGCCTCAGCGCCCAGGGGACTGGGGCCTTGAAGTGGTCAATGGCATGGCCTGGCTGGTGCGCGCGCAGGAGGCAGACGAAACCCGCAAGCGTCGCAAAAATGAGCAAGAAGAACTCTTCATTCAGCGTTTGATGCCCGCTGACGCACTGCGGATCCGAGGCCGTCACAACGCCAGCAATGCCCTGGCTGCCTTGGCCTTGGCCAGTGCCGCGGGTTGCGCGCTGGCGCCCATGCTGTATGGCCTTCGCGAGTACGAGGGTGAGCCGCATCGTGTGCAGTCGGTGGCGGTGGTCAACGACATCGAATATGTGGACGACAGCAAGGGCACCAATGTGGGAGCCACCGTGGCCGCATTGGAAGGCCTGGGTGCGGACCGTCGCCTGGTGGTGATTTTGGGCGGGGAGGGCAAAGGGCAAGATTTCACGCCACTGGTTGCGCCCGTGCAACGTTGTGCCCGCGCCGTAGTGTTGATTGGCAAAGATGCGGCGTTGATTGAGCAGGCTTTGCAGGAAGTGAGCCTGCCCAAGGTGCATGCGAAGACCTTGCAAGAGGCTGTGCACAAATCCCATGAGCTGGCGCAGGCTGGTGATGCGGTGCTGCTGTCGCCCGCTTGCGCGAGCCTGGACATGTTTGACAACTATGCGCACCGCGCACAAGTCTTCTGCGACGAGGTGCAGGAACTGGCGCTGGCCAGCGGCAACAGCATGGAGGGCGCACTGTGAGTGAGCAGCTGTCCAGGGTTGAACGCTTGCGCCAGTCCGTGTCGCGTCTGGGCAGTTGGCTCTCTTTCGGTCGCTTGCAGCCGCAGTCTGCAGGGGCGGTGCATTTGCCCGTCAACCTGGGCGGTTACGAGTTTGTGCACAACGGGCAGGTTTCGCCAGCGCAAATGCAAGGCATCGATCGTCAATTGGTGGCTGTGGTCGTGGCCTTGCTGATGTGGGGCATGGTCATGGTGTACTCGGCCTCGATTGCCATGCCGGACAACCCGCGCTTTGCCAACTACACCTCGACGCAGTTCCTGATCAAACATGTGTTTTCGATTGGGGTGGCTTTTGTGGCGTCCTTGATCGCTTTCCAGATCCCGATGCAGACCTGGGAACGCCTGGCCAGACCCTTGTTTGTGGTTGCGCTGGTGTTGCTGGCGTTGGTGCTGGTGCCGCACATCGGCAAAGGCGTCAATGGCGCCCGTCGCTGGATTGCACTGGGCTTCATGAATTTTCAGCCTTCCGAGTTGGCCAAGCTGGCCACCATCATTTATGCCGCCGACTACATGGTGCGCAAGATGGACGTGAAAGAGCGCTTCTTCAAGGCCGTTTTGCCCATGGGAACTGCGGTCGCGATGGCAGGCGTGCTGTTGCTGGCCGAGCCGGACATGGGCGCTTTCATGGTGATTGCCATTGCAGCCATGGGGATCTTGTTTCTGGGGGGCGTCAACGCGCGCATGTTCTTCATGATCTTGAGCGTGCTGGTCGGGGCGTTTGTCATGATGATCATGTTCTCGCCCTGGCGGCGAGACCGCATCTTTGCCTACCTGGACCCCTTCAGCGCTGAGCACGCGCTGGGGCGTGGCTATCAACTCTCGCACTCATTGATTGCGATCGGGCGTGGCGAAATCTTTGGTGTCGGACTGGGCGGCAGCGTGGAAAAACTGCATTGGCTGCCCGAGGCGCATACCGACTTTCTGCTGGCCGTCATTGGCGAAGAGTTTGGTCTGGTCGGTGTGACGGTGGTGATCATGCTGTTTTTGTGGCTGACGCGCCGCATCATGGTCATTGGCCGTCAGGCCATTGCCATGGACAAGGTGTTTGCCGGTCTGGTGGCGCAGGGCGTGGGCATCTGGGTAGGCTTTCAATCCTTCATCAACATGGGGGTGAACCTGGGTGCCTTGCCCACCAAGGGCCTGACTTTGCCGCTGATGAGTTATGGCGGCTCAGCCATCTTGATGAACCTGGTGGCGATCGCCGTGGTGTTGCGGATTGATGCAGAAAACAAGCAGCTCATGCGGGGAGGTCGCGCATGAAGGTCCGCAAGGCACTGGTGATGGCGGGCGGCACGGGTGGACACATCTTCCCGGGCCTGGCAGTGGCTGAGGCGCTGCGCGAGCAAGGCTGGCAAGTGCACTGGTTGGGCGCTCCTGCCAGCATGGAGGCGCAGCTGGTGCCTGCGCGTGGTTTTGCTTTCGAGGCAGTGCAATTCGGGGGCGTGCGTGGCAAAGGGCTCAAGACGCTAGCGTTGCTTCCGCTGCGCCTGTTGCGTGCATTCTGGCAAAGCCTGCAGGTGGTGCGTCGTGTGCAGCCAGATGTGGTAATCGGTCTGGGCGGTTACATCACCTTCCCTGGTGGCATGATGGCCAGCCTGTGGGGCAAGCCTTTGGTGCTGCACGAGCAAAACTCGGTAGCAGGGCTGGCCAACAAGGTGCTGGCACGACTGGCCGACCGCGTGTTCACGGCCTTTCCGAATGTGCTGCCGGGTGCGCAGTGGGTGGGCAATCCACTGCGTCGCGCATTTTTGGTGCAAGCAGATCCTGCGACCCGCTTTTTGAATCGTACCGGTGCGTTGAAGGTGCTGGTGGTCGGGGGCAGCCTGGGGGCAAAGGCGCTCAACGAGGTGGTGCCCCAGGCCCTGGCTTTGCTTGCCGAAGATGAGCGCCCGCAGGTCACGCATCAAAGCGGGGCGAAACAGATTGACGCATTGCGCGCAGCCTACGCCCAAGCGGGGGTGGAGGCTGAGCTGACGCCTTTTATCGAAGACACGGCAACAGCATTTGCGCAGGCAGATCTGATCATTGCCCGTGCAGGTGCAAGCACGGTGACTGAGATTGCTGCCGTGGGCGCTGCCGCACTGTTTGTGCCTTTCCCGTTTGCGGTGGACGATCACCAGACCACCAACGCACGATTCCTGGCGCAACACGGTGGTGCCTGGCTGGTGCAGCAATCGGATTTGTCGGCGCAAGACCTGGCAGATCGTTTGCGGACGCTGAACCGTGAGCAGCTGCTGGCCTGTGCCCAGCACGCATTTGAACAACGAAAAACAAACGCGACCAGGGAGGTCGTGATGGCTTGTGAGGAGTTGCTGGCATGAAGCACGCCATCCGCAAAATTCATTTCATTGGCATTGGCGGCTCGGGCATGAGCGGCATTGCTGAAGTTCTGCTCAACCTGGGCTACCAGATTTCGGGTTCCGACCTGAGTGACAGCGCGACCTTGCGTCGCCTGAACAGTCTGGGCATTGAAACCCATGTGGGGCATGCAGCTGAAAACGTCAAAGAGGCCGATGCGGTTGTGACCTCCACCGCTGTGAAGGCCGACAACCCCGAGGTGCTGGCCGCGCGTGAGCGCCATATTCCCATCGTGCCGCGGGCGATCATGCTGGCGGAGCTCATGCGCCTGAAAAACGGTGTGGCCATTGCCGGCACGCACGGCAAGACCACCACCACCAGTCTGGTCGCCAGTGTGCTGGCGGCGGCGGGGCTGGATCCCACGTTTGTCATTGGTGGCCGACTCAACAGTGTCGGAGCCAATGCCAAGCTCGGGACCGGCGACTACATCGTGGTCGAAGCCGACGAGTCTGATGCATCGTTTTTGAACCTGCTGCCCGTGATGGCGGTGGTCACCAATATCGATGCCGACCACATGGAAACCTACGGGCACGATTTCGGTCGGCTCAAGCAGGCCTTTGTGGAGTTTCTGCACAAGATGCCGTTTTATGGCACTGCGATTGTGTGCAGCGACGATGCTGGCGTACGTTCCATCCTGGACGATATTGCGCGCCCTGTCACCACCTACGGTTTGAATGAAGGCGCACAGGTTCGTGCTGTGGATGTGCATGCCGAGAACGGCCAAATGCACTTCAAGGTGCAGCGCCGCAACGGCGTGACCTTGCCGGATATGAACGTGGTGCTCAATCTGGCCGGCGAGCACAACGTGCGCAATGCTCTGGCCGCCATTGCGGTTGCTGTGGAGCTGGGCGTGCCTGATGAGGCCGTGCTGCGTGCATTGGCCGAGTTCAAGGGTGTGGGGCGTCGCTTCCAGCGCTACGGTGATGTTCGCACGGTCGACGGCAAAGGGTACTTCACGGTGATTGATGACTATGGTCACCATCCTGTGGAAATGGCGGCCACGCTGGCTGCTGCACGAGGAGCATTTCCAGGGCGTCGGCTGGTGCTGGCTTTCCAGCCGCACCGTTACAGCCGCACGCGCGACTGTTTTGAGGACTTTGTCAAAGTCATCAGTCAGGGCTGCGATGCGGTGTTGTTGTCCGAAGTGTATGCCGCAGGCGAGGCGCCGATTGTGGCGGCTGACGGCCGTTCTCTGGCTCGCGCACTGCGCGTGGCAGGCCAGATGGAGCCCGTGTTTGTGGAGCAGATTGCCGACATGCCCCAAAGCATTTTGAACAACGCCCGTGATGGTGATGTGCTCATGTGCATGGGGGCGGGTTCGATTGGTGGCGTGCCTGCACAGCTTGTGCAGTTGGGAGGAACCGTATGAATCTGGGTAAGGTCGCGGTGCTCCTGGGCGGCTTGTCCGCCGAGCGCGAAGTCTCCTTGATGTCGGGGCAAGGCGTGCTGCAGGCGCTGCAAACATCGGGCGTGGATGTTCAGTCCTTCGATCCCGCCGAGCGTCCCCTGGGCGATCTCAAAACCTTGGGGGTGGACCGGTGCTTTATTGCATTGCACGGTCGTTACGGCGAAGACGGCGCGGTACAAGGCGCTCTGGAGTTGCTGGGCATTCCCTACACCGGCTCGGGAGTGATGGCCTCCAGTATCGCCATGGATAAAGCCATGACCAAACGGGTCTGGGTGGCCGAGGGCTTGCCCACACCTGCGCATGTGCTGGTGCACCGTGCCGCATTGGCCAAGGTGGACATGCAAGCCCTGATCGCACAACTGGGCCTGCCCATGATCGTCAAGCCTGCACGTGAAGGCTCGTCGATTGGTGTCACGCGGGTGGATCGTGCCGAGCAACTGGCGCCTGCCCTTGAGGCGGCCGCACGCTGTGATGCGGACATTTTGTGCGAGCAGTGCATTGTGGGCGATGAGGTGACCTGTCCCGTTCTGGGGCAGGGCGATGACGCGCATGCCTTGCCGGTCATCCGCATCGTGGCCCCGGATGGCAATTACGACTATCAAAACAAATATTTCACCGACGACACGCAGTACCTGGTGCCTTGCGGTCTGCCTGAAGGTGAGGAGCAAGCCATTCAGGCCTTGGTGATCAAGGCGTACCAGGTGCTGGGTTGCCGCGGCTGGGGGCGGATCGACGTGATGATCGATGCGCGTACCCGCAAGCCCTATCTCCTGGAGATCAACACCTCGCCAGGCATGACCGGGCATTCGCTGGTGCCCATGTCGGCACGTGCGGCTGGCATCAGTTACGAGCAACTTTGCTTGCAACTGTTGCAGGCGGCACAGCTGGACAACGAGCCGCCGCAGGAGGCCCTTGCATGAGCGAACGCCAGGCCTTGCCCATGGATGTACGTCTGATGAACCTGACGGCCAGTGCACTGGCGGTTGTGGCCATTGGCGTGGTCATCTATGGCAGCCTGGTCTGGCTGGTGCGACTGCCGCTGTTCAACTTCAACCGGATCACGGTGCAAGGCGAGTTGATGCACAACAACGAGGTGACCTTGCGTGCCAACGTGCTCCCGCAATTGGCAGGCAATTTCTTCACCATGAACCTGCAACGCGTGCGCCAGTCATTCGAGGCGGTGCCTTGGGTACGAGCGGCGGTGGTGCAGCGCGAGTTTCCGAACCGTTTGCGCGTGTCTTTGTTGGAGCATCACCCGGTAGCGGTGTGGGGCGATGACGTCAGTGGCAGCGTGATGGTCAACCGTTATGGGCAATTGTTCGAGGCGCAGGCCGACGATGCCGATGTCGGGCATCTCCCCCGTTTTGAAGGACCGCGAGATCAGGCACGTCGCGTGCTGGAGATGTACCAGCAGCTGCAACCGGTCTTGCAAGGCATGGATATGGACATTGATCGCTTGCAGCTTTCGGGCCGGGGGACCTGGAGTCTGAGCACCAGTCAGGGTGCCCAGATCGAGCTTGGAAAGGGCAGCACCCCAGAGGTGATGAGCAGGCTGGAGATGTTCTGGAAAACCTTGTCGCAAGTCACGGCGCGTTATGGGCGCTCCCCGACCGCCCTGCAAAGTGCCGACTTGCGACATGAAAACGGTTATGCGCTGCGTCTCAAGGGTGTGACCACATTGGAGCCTGGGCAAGTGCCGGCTCGAAAACCTTGAGTGCGGTGATGTGTTTTATTGAAACTGATCTGAATGGTGAAATGACAAATGGCTAAAGAATACAAAGATCTGGTCGTTGGTCTGGACATTGGCACGTCCAAAGTCATGGTGGTGGTGGCTGAGGTCATGGCCTCCGGTGACCTCAAGCTGGCGGGCCTTGGCATCGCGCCAGGCAATGGCCTCAAGCGTGGTGCGGTGGTCAATATTGATGCCACGGTGCAAAGCATCCAGCAAGCGCTCAAAGAGGCGGAGCTGATGGCGGACTGCAAGATCACGCGTGTGAACACCGGTATCACCGGCAGCCACATCCGCGGCCTCAATTCCAGTGGCATGGTGGCCATCAAGGACAAGGAAGTCAGCCCGGCCGATGTCGCTCGCGTCATGGAGACAGCGCGTGCCCTCAATATTTCGACGGATCAGCGCTTGCTCCTGGTGGCGCCTCAGGAATTTGTGATCGATGGGCAGGAAGTCAAGGAGCCCATTGGCATGAGTGGCATGCGGCTGGAGGCGAAAGTGCACATCGTGACCGGTGCGCAAAGTGCGGCCGAGAACATCATCAAGTGCGTACGCCGCTGTGGTCTGGAGGTGGATCAGCTGCTGCTCAATCCGCAGTCTTCAAGCCTGGCGGTGCTGACCGAGGACGAGCGCGAGCTGGGTGTCGCTTGTGTGGACATTGGCGCTGGCACGACCGATGTGGCCATTTTTGCGGGCGGCTCCATCCGGCACACCGCAGTGATTCCCATTGCTGGCGACTTGATCACCAGCGATATCGCCATGGCTTTGCGCACGCCCACCAAAGATGCAGAAGACATCAAAGTGGAAAACGGCTATGCCAAGCAGCTGCTGGCCAATGCCGAGGCGCAGGTGGAAGTTCCGGGCCTGGGTGACCGCGGCCCTCGCATGCTCAGCCAGCAGGCGCTGGCAGGGGTGATTGAGCCTCGGGTGGAAGAAATTTTCTCGCTCGTGCAGCAGGTGGTGCGCGAGTCAGGGTACGAAGAAGTGCTCTCGTCAGGCATTGTGCTGACCGGTGGCAGCGCCGTCATGCCCGGCATGATCGAGCTGGGCGAGGACATCTTCCTCAAGCCCGTGCGTCGTGGGATTCCCAAATACAACGGCGCCTTGTCTGACATGGTCGGGCAGCCCAGAGCAGCCACGGTCATGGGTTTGCTTGAAGAGGCCCGCCTGGCGCGTCTGCGGGGCTTCAAAGTGACCCAGAAAAAGAGCTCGGTGAACAATGCTTTCACCCGCTTCAAGGACTTCATCGTGGGGAACTTCTGATGGTTTTTCACAGACATCTTCTTCAGCAGGGCAGCCCTCCGGTGGCAGGCCCGCAGGGGCGATGTCGACGACGAAAACGTCCGACTCACGCATTCATTTTTCAACTTCAACTGGCACATCAAATAACAGGAGAGCACCATGAGCATTGAGATGATCGAAACTGAAGAGTTCAACCAGGGCACGCAGATCAAAGTGATCGGTGTGGGCGGTGGCGGTGGCAATGCGGTCGAGCACATGATCGAGCGCAATGTCCAGGGCGTGGAATTTGTCTGCGCCAATACCGATGCGCAGGCGCTGGCCCGCAGCTCGGCGCACAGCTTTATCCAGCTGGGCAACAGTGGCTTGGGTGCCGGCAGCAAACCTGAGAAGGGGCGTGAGGCGGCAGAAGCTGCGGAAGCGACCATCCGCGAAGCCATTTCGGGTTCGCACATGCTGTTCATCACCGCCGGTATGGGCGGCGGCACAGGCACTGGCGCAGCCCCCGTGATTGCGCGCATTGCCAAGGAAATGGGCATTCTCACCGTGGGCGTGGTCACCAAACCTTTCGAGTTTGAAGGTGGCCGCCGCATGAAAAATGCGGACGAAGGCATGTCTGAACTTGAGGCCAATGTGGACTCGCTGATTGTGGTGCTCAACGAAAAACTGCTGGAACTGCCCGGCGGTGAAGACATGACCCAGGATGAGGCTTTTGCGCACGCCAACGATGTGCTGAAAAACGCCGTCGGCGGCATTGCAGAAATCATCAACGTGCCAGGCCACGTGAACGTCGACTTCGAAGACGTCCGCACCGTGATGGGTGAGCCCGGCAAGGCCATGATGGGAACCGCCATGGCCAGTGGTCCCGACCGCGCCCGCCTTGCAGCCGAGCAAGCTGTGGCTTGCCCCTTGCTCGATGGTGTTGACCTCTCCGGTGCCAAAGGCGTGCTGGTGCTGATCAGTGCAGCCAAAGGTTCGCTCAAGCTGTCCGAGTCCAAGCAGGCCATGAACACCATTCGCGCTTACGCATCGGAAGAGGCTCACGTGATCTACGGTACTGCTTACGACGAATCCCTGGGTGACCAGATCCGCGTCACAGTGGTGGCCACCGGTCTGTCCAAACTGGCAGCTCGCCGCAATGCGCCAACGCTGCAGGTGCTGCGTACCGGTACTGACGATGCGCCCTTTGCAGTGGGCGCTGGCCCTGAGCCCATGGCCGTTGCCGCAGCTCCAGCAGCCATGGCTTCGGGCATGAGCACGCCAGCAGTCTGGCGCAGCAGCCGCACGCACGCTGCTGCGCGTGTGGATGGCATGTCGTCGGCGGGTATGGACGACATCGAGATTCCGGCCTTCCTGCGCAAGCAGGCTGACTGACCTCGCGTCCTTGAGATGTCGGCATCCGCTGGATGCTGGCAGGTATCGCAATGCTCTTTACCGGGCAGGCTACGCAGCCTGTCCGGTTTTTTGTAACTTGTAAACAGATGAAACAGCAGCATGTCTTGTGCTGTGCAAGGTTGAGTCGAAAAACCTAAAATTGCCCTCATGCTTGAACAACGAACACTCAAAACCCTGACCCGTGCTGTGGGCGTCGGCCTGCACAGTGGGCAGCGCGTGGAGTTGACGTTGCGTCCGGCGCCCGCAGACACCGGCATTGTGTTTCGCCGCGTGGACTTGCCTGAACCTGTAGAAATTGCCGTCAATGCGCAGGCGATCACGGACACCCGTCTGGCCTCGACCATTGGCACCGGTGATGCCAAGGTACACACCATTGAACATCTGATGTCCGCCTGTGCCGGTCTGGGTATTGACAATCTGTACGTGGACATCACTGCCGAAGAGGTACCGATTCTTGACGGCTCGGCCTCCTCATTTGTGTTCCTGCTGCAAAGCGCGGGAGTGGTCACTCAGAAGGCTCCCAAAAAATTCATTCGTGTGCTCAAGCCTGTGGAGGTGCGCGAAGGCCAGGGCGCTCAAGCCAAGTGGGCCCGTCTGGAGCCTTATCACGGGTTCAGTCTGAGCTTTGAAATTGATTTCCGCCACCCGGCGGTGGACTCCACCGGGCAGATGGTCAAGTTTGACTTTACCGAGGGGGTTTATGCCCGGGATATTGCCCGCGCGCGCACCTTCGGTTTCACCAAAGACGTGGAGATGCTGCGCTCCAACGGCCTGGCCTTGGGAGGCGGGCTGGACAATGCCATCGTCATGGATGACTACAAAGTCCTCAACGCCGATGGCCTGCGCTATGACGACGAGTTCGTCAAGCACAAGATCCTGGACGCGATTGGCGATTTGTATGTGGTGGGGCGTCCGCTGCTTGCGGCCTACACCGCCTTTCGCTCCGGTCACGCCATGAACAACCAGCTTTTGCGCGAACTTCTGTCCCACCCGGACGCTTATGAAGTGGTGAGCTTTGCCAACGAGGCCCAGGCGCCCGCTGGCTACGCGCGTTTGCAGCCCTCCTGGTAAATCCGGTTGGGCGCGTCAGTGGCTGCGGCCACTGCGGTACATCCCATGTGTCTTGCGCTGAAGAGCGCCTTGAGCCGCCAGCTTGTTCATGGAAGGGCTGGCGTGCGCGTGGGCAATGGCCAGGCCCAGTGCATCGGCAGCGTCCTGGCGCGGTGTGCCCGGCAGTTGCAGCAGGCGCTTGACCATTTCCTGAATCTGCGCCTTGGCGGCGCGTCCATGGCCGGTGACCGCCTGTTTCATTTGCAAGGCGGTGTATTCGGCCACGGGCAGGTCGCAAGACACCAGGGCCGTGACGCAACAGCCGCGCGCCTGGCCCAGCATCAGGCTGGCCTGCGGGTTGACGTTGATGAACACAATCTCGACAGAGGCCACATCGGGCTGATAACGGGCATGGATTTCGCGAATGCCGTCGTAGATGATCTTCAGTCGGGCGGGCAGGTTGCCCATCTCACCCTGGGTGGTTTCGATCACGCCACTGGCGACATAGCTGAGCTTTTGCCCCTGCATGTCGATCACACCAAAGCCGGTGGTCTGCAAGCCGGGGTCGATGCCCAGAATGCGCACGGTGTCTGTTGTCGCACTCATGGAATACGGACCTCGGCCATGCGCGCGGTGATGGTGAATGCCCGCTCGTTCAGATAACTGGACTGGGCCATTTTTTCAAAATAGCGTGGCCGCGGCAGCATGACGGCAAGCCTGGCGGCCTCCCAGTTGTCCAGTCGCGCAGCTGGTTTGCGAAAGTAATGCTGTGCGGCGGCTTCGGCGCCAAACACGCCTTCACCCCACTCCACGTGGTTGAGGTAAATCTCCAGAATGCGGCGCTTGCTGAGCAAGGCTTCCAGGGTGAGCGTGATCATCATTTCCTGGGCCTTGCGCACCAAAGTGCGCTCGCCGCTGAGGAACAGGTTTTTGGCCAGCTGTTGCGTGATGGTGGAGCCGCCCACAATCTTGACCGGGCGTGGTGCGGCGTTGGGCCTGCGCTGAGCTTGCTGCTCTGCACGGGCCTGTGCCTTGGCGTTCTTTTGCCAGGCTTGCTCCAGTGCGTCCCACCAGATGCCGTGGTGCTGGACAAAGGCACTGTCCTCCGACGCAATCACGGCCCGCTTGAGGCTGTTGGCCATCTGGTCCTGGTCGCGCCAGTCCTGCCGCCAGGGCAGACGCTGCTGCTCGTTGGTGATGCGCCAAATTTGTGTGCGCTCAAAGGTGGTGGATTGCGGATCTACCACCGCCATGAGGGCAATGCGCAGCACGAAATACAGCTGCAGGGCCAGCAGACTCAGGCCCAGCAAGAGGATCCAGCGCAGCAGTGCTTTCATGGGTCAAGGGTGGATGAAGGGCTTCATGGCCGGTTGGGTTCGGGGCTGAGGACACGCGTTTGCAAGGTTTCATCACGAGAGAACATGAAACGAGCTACCACCACGATCTGATCGGCCTGTTTGCGCATTTTGCTGCTGAAAGCGTCAAACGGGGCGGTGTTGCGCACAATGGCCACGGCTCGTTCGTCCAGCAGCGGGTTGTGCGAAGTCACGGCCACTTCGGCACCTGCCAGCTGGCCACTGGCGTCGACCGTGACCACCATGGTCAGTTTGCCGTAGAGCTTTTGCCCGTTGGCCTGAGGGAAATTTTCAGTGCCTTTGAGCTCGATCTGGCGGCGCAACTTGTCGTAGTACAGGGCGTATACCGCCTCGCGTGTGGCGGGGCTGATGTAGCGTTTGCGAGGAGCCTGCTGCGTTTTTTGCACGCTTTGCTCTATGCGCGCCAGGTTTCGGGCCAGTTGGGCTTTGCGTTCTTCGCGAGCCTCGCGATCCTGCTCGGTACCCAGGTTGCCCGTGTTATCGCGTGAGAGCTCTGCCAACTCTTGCTTGAGCTGGCTCAGCAGTTGTACCTGCTGGGCGCGCAGGGCTTCGATCTTGCGCTGCATCTCGGCGATGTCCACACCCTCCGAGGGTGTGGCGGTGGGGGGCAAGGGGGAGCTGGACAGGCTTGCCTGCAAGGTGTCTTCGCCGCCGCCGGCCAGTTGCACTTGCGCCAAGGCCTGGGCTTTGCGCGGTGCGTCCTTGCTCTGGGCGTTGACCAGCACCACCTCCAGCGGTGTGTTTTCAAACACGCGGTTGAAGGTCTCGGGTGCGGCAAAGCGCAACAGCAACAAGCTGGCGTGGGCCAGTACCGACAAGCCCAGTGCCCAGATCAGCGTCCGGTTGGATGCACAGCTCATGTGCCTGTCCCGTTGGCAGGGGGCTGCTCGGCTTCGTTCAAGTCCACGGCAATATGAACGGTACCGGTGACCACTTCGTCGTCGTCTTCGTCTTGCGCAGTGGGCGTGTCTGAGCCGTCCAGATGGGCCAGCACGGTGCCGTGCACGTCCAGCGCCATCAGATCGATCTCGCCGAGCTTGACGCGCACTTTGGCGCCGCGCGGCAGGCCTTGCGCGCCCATGACAGTGAAGACCAGCGGCAGGGTGTCGGCCCGCACCAGCCAGGCGCCGCCGCCAGCTTCCTTGACGAGCGCGGCGTCGAGTTCGGTGATGCCCTGCTGCTGCAGGTGCTTGAGCGTCCAGTAGCGTTCCATGCCCGACTGCACGCCGTTGTAGCCGCTGTAGGCGGCGTCAAAGGCGCTGATGATCGAGAACAGCTCGGCATCCTTGGGCTTGAAGGGGGCGGCCAGCGCGGCGGTCGCGCCGTGGCGTGCGCAGGCAATGATCTGCCACTGGTTGACCAGATCGGTGTAGCGGCGCAGCGGGGAGGTGCTCCAGGCGTAGCTGGGCACGCCGATGCCCGCGTGCGGCAGAGCCTTGGTGCCCATGCGCACTTTCACGCCCGGGGCCAGGCTGGCCTGGCTGCGGTAGATGCCGGGCACGCCCAGCTGGGCCATCCACTGCCCCCAGGAGCTGTTGGCCAGGATCATGGCCTCGGCCACCATCAGGTCCAGCGGCGCGCCGCGCTGGCGGGTGCCGATGACCACGGTCTCGTTACCGGTGGGCGGCGTGTCGTTGCTGGCGCGTTCGAGCTTGAAGCTGTAGTCCGGGCGGTTGAAGGTCTCGGGCTTGCCGCGCACCACCTCGCGCCGCGCCTTGAGCGTCTGCGCCAGTCGCCAGAAGAAGGCCAGCGTGGCGCGGCTCACGGGCACATCGGCGTGGTCGGTGCTGTCTTCGCCTTCAAGCCATTCGCGCGTGATGCGGTCGTCGAGCTGGTCGTGCCTCAGGTTGACCACGATCGGCACCCGCTCCAGCCGGGTTTCGGTGCTCTGGACCTCCAGATCGGCTTCGTTGAAGGTCACATAGAGCGATACGGCCGGGCAGGACTGGCCTTCGGCCAGGGTGTAGTTTTGCACCACGGCATCGGGCAGCATGGTGATCTTGTAGCCCGGCATGTACACGGTGGACAGACGCTGGCGGCCGACCTGGTCGATCGGGCTGCCCGGCTGGATGGCCAGACCCGGCGCCGCGATGTGGATGCCCACGGTGACGGTGCCGGTCCCCAGGCCCTGCAGCGAGAGCGCGTCGTCGATTTCGGTGGTGTGCGAATCGTCGATGGAAAACGCCTGCACATCGGCCAGTGGCAGTTCGTCGGTGATGGCCGGCGCCTGCAGGCTGGGAAAGCCCGTGCCCTTGGGGAACCAGTCAAACAGGAAGCGTTGCCAGTGGAAGTCCCAGGGCGAGTCGATGGCGCCCGCGTCCTGCAGCAGCGCCAGCGGGGCTTTCTGGCTGGCCTTGCTGGCCTCGACCACGGCCTTGTATTCGGGCGCGTTCTTGTCGGGCCGAAAGAGGATCTTGTAGAGCTGCTCGCGCACCGGCGGCGGGCAAGTGCCCCCTGCCAGATCCTGCGCCCAGGACTCGATCTGGGCCTGGACCTGCTTTTTCTTTTCGATGGCGGCCAGAGCCTGCTGCACGATCTCGGCTGAGGCCTTGCGAAACCGACCCTTGCCGGCACGGCGAAAGTAGTGGGGGGCCTCGTGCAACCGCATCAAGGCCGCGGCTTGCTCGAGCATGCTGGGCGAAGCTGAAAAATAGTCTTTGGCCAGATCGGCAAAGCCAAACTCCTCTTCGGGGGCAAACTCCCAGGCCAGGTCCAGATCAATGCTGCCGGCCAGGGTGGCGGCCTGCGACATCAGTTCGCCCGGGCTGGGCTTTTCAAAACGCAGCAGCATGTGCGCCGCCTTGACCTTGGCGCGCTTGCCGGAATCGAGCTCGACCTGGGCCGACGCTTCAGCCTCGGAAAGGATCCTGCCGGCCAGGAATTTGCCAGCGTCTTCATACAGAACAAACATGGGTGGCATTGTCCCATGGCCAGATGCGTTTCAGCCCCACCCCAGGAAGGAAGTGAGGCGGGGCAGATGAGCCTCAAAGTCGCTGATGCCGTGATCGCTGCCTTCAAGCAGCAGCACCTGGCCGTGCTGGCAGGCTTGCAGCATTTCCCGCCAGTCCAGCACCTCGTCACCTTTGGCGATGATGGCCAGTGTGTCGTTGCGCGGGGCGGGCATGCTGCACTCCAGCTGGGCCAGTTCGTCGACAAATTCGGGCTGAAAGTGCACCTGCTGAGCGTTGTCGTGCCAGGCCGGGTGGGTACCGATCTGGCTGGCGAGGTCACGGGCCGGGTGCACGGCCGGGTTCAGCAACACCGCGCGCATGCCAAGCGTGCGGGCCAGCCATTGGGCGTAGAAGCCGCCGAGGGAGGACCCCACGATCGCGCTGCTCGCCAAGGGCCAGTCTTTTGTCAGCGACAGGGCCATCTCCATGGCCAGCCTGGGGGAGGCGGGCAGCTGGGGGCAAACCCAATGTACCTTGGGCTGATGGCGCTGCACCCACTGCGCCATCAGGCGCGCCTTGAACGAGGCGGGAGAGGAACGAAAGCCATGCAGGTACAGCAGATGGGTCACTGCAGGGTAGATGGGCACAGAAGCATTCATCCGCAGATGCTAGAGCAAAACGCGGCCTGCTGGCCCGATAATCGAGCCCCATGGGAGCAGTGATTCAACGACCGACCTGGCGCCAGCACATCAGCAGCTGGGTGCAGGGCATGGACGGGCCATTGGCCCTGGCCGTGGCATTGCTGGCGGGTGCGGGTCTGACCATCATGTACTCCTCGGGCTACGACCATGGCACGCGGTTTTTTGACCATGCGCGCAACATGTTGCTCGCGGGTTTCTTGCTGGTGCTGGTGGCCCAGCTGCCGCCGCAAAAGCTGATGGCCATTGCAGTGCCGCTTTACACGGTGGGGGTGGCTCTGCTGATTGCCGTGGCGGTTTTTGGCATCACCAAAAAAGGCGCACGCCGCTGGATCAATGTGGGTGTGGTGATTCAGCCCAGTGAGATCCTGAAAATTGCCATGCCCCTCATGCTGGCCTGGTGGTTCCAAAAGCGCGAGGGGCGACTGGCCCGGCTGGATTTTCTGGTGGCACTGGCCTTGCTGGCCGTGCCGGTGGGCCTGATCATGAAGCAGCCCGACCTGGGCACGTCCTTGCTGGTGCTGGCTTCGGGTCTGGCCGTGATCTTTTTTGCCGGGCTCAAATGGCGCTGGATTGTGCCGCCTGTGGTCCTGGGTCTTGTGGCCATCGTGGTGCTGGTCATCATGGAGCCGAGCTGGTGTGCGGACGGCGTGGACTGGAAAATCCTGCACGAATACCAACGTCAACGGGTGTGTACCTTGCTGGACCCGGCGCGAGACCCCTTGGGCAAGGGCTTTCACATCATCCAGGGCATGATTGCCATTGGCTCCGGGGGCATCCTGGGCAAGGGCTTCATGCAGGGGACGCAGACGCACCTGGAGTTCATTCCCGAGCGCACCACCGACTTCATTTTTGCCGCCTTCGGTGAGGAGTTTGGTCTGTTGGGCGGTGTTTTGTTGCTGGCAGGTTACGGCTTGCTGATTTACCGTGGCCTGGTGATCGCAAGGCAGGCCCCTTCGCTGTTCACGCGCTTGCTGACGGCGAGCCTGACCATGATCTTTTTCACCTATGCCTTTGTGAACATGGGCATGGTCAGTGGCATTTTGCCGGTGGTGGGGGTACCCCTGCCCTTCATCAGTTATGGCGGCACAGCCATGGTCACGCTGGGCTTGGCTTTGGGCATCTTGATGTCGATTGCGCGCTCCAAACAGCTGGTGCAGACATGAACTCGGTGGGCATCATCGGCGTGGGCAATATGGGCGGGGGTATGCTGGCGCGCTTGCGATCGCTGCAGGTCAGTGTGGCGGCCTGTGACCTGGACCCGTTGCGCGAGGCCCAAGCCAGGCAATTGGGCGCCCAGGTGTGCGCGACGCCCGCTCAGCTGGTGCAGTCGCTTGCACCCCAAGGGGTGTTGATCATTGCTGTGGTGGATGACGCCCAAACCCGTCAGGTCTTGTGGGGCGAGCACGGCGCGGCATCTGCGCTGCAGCCGGGCCAGGCGGTGATGTTGTGCCCCACGCTGGCGCCGGACTTTGTGGCGCAGCAAGCCGGGCAATTGACGCAGGCGGGTGTGCTTTGTGCGGATGCGCCCATGTCGGGTGGACCGCAACGTGCGGCAGATGGCACGATGAGCCTGATGGTGGCTTGTTCTGATCAGACGTGGCAGCGCACGCAGGGCATCATTGAACAGCTCAGCAACAAGGTGTTTCGGGTAGGCTCCCTCGTGGGGGATGCGGCGCGCACCAAGCTGGTGAACAACCTGCTGGCGGCCATCAACCTGGCGGGCGCAGCCGAGGTGCTGGCGCTGGCGGAGCGGATGGGCCTGGATGCGCGGTCCACCTTGTCCGTCATCGAAGCCTCAAGTGGCCAAAGCTGGATCGGCTCGGACCGTATGCGCCGCGCGCTGGAAGAGGACTATGCGCCTCGGGCACACACCACCTTGCTGGCCAAGGACAGCCGCCTGGCTGTTGAGGCCGCGGCTGCAGCAGGGTTTGCGCCTTTGCTTGGCGCCCTTGCGCAAGAGGTTTTTGCTTCGGCAGTCGAGGGCGGTTTGGCCGATCTGGATGATGCCGCCTTGCTGACGTGGATGCGCGCCGAGCGTTAAAGCCCACCCTTTGATCTGCAAGGCTGTCGGCTCCTGCCTAAAATGGGTGCCATG
The DNA here is from genome assembly GCA_041191485.1 of Pseudomonadota bacterium. Taxonomy (GTDB): domain Bacteria; phylum Pseudomonadota; class Gammaproteobacteria; order Burkholderiales; family Burkholderiaceae_C; genus Limnohabitans_A. Next base: position 2,805 of record JBEEOS010000013.1, on the reverse strand, counting down.
ATTTCGCGCGAACCCACTCTTGAACGCTTGGCCACGGCCAAGTCCCTCTTGCTTGATCCCTTTGGTCTGGACGAAGGGCATTTGAGTCGCGCCCTCAATGCCATCAAGGCGCACCAGGTCGATGACGCCGACCTGTACTTCCAGTACACCCGCTCCGAAGGCTGGAGCCTGGAAGAAGGCATCGTCAAGACCGGCAGCTTCAGCATCGACCAGGGCGTGGGCGTGCGTGCAGTCGCAGGCGAGAAGACTGCCTTTGCCTACTCCGACGACATTTCCGAAGCCTCGCTGATGGACGCCGCCGCCACGGTGCGCGCCATTGCCGCCGCCTCACAAAACAAGCGCAGCAAGGTGCCTGCGCGCAAGGTGTCGGCCAGCCGCTCGCTCTACCCCTCGCTGGACCCGATGTCCACCATGGACAGCACCACCAAGGTCAAGCTGCTGGAGAAAGTCGAAAAACTCGCCCGCGCCAAGGACCCGCGCGTGGTGCAGGTGATGGCTGGGCTCGCTACCGAATACGACGTGGTGCTGGTGGCCCGAGCCGACGGCACCCTGGCGGCCGATGTGCGGCCGCTGATTCGCTTGTCGGTGTCGGTGATCGCCGAGCAGAGCGGCCGGCGCGAAGCGGGCAGCAGCGGTGGTGGCGGGCGCTTTGGCCTGGCCTACTTTGACGACACCCTGGTCGAAACTTACGTCGATGAAGCCGTGCACGCGGCGCTGACCAACCTGGACGCCCGCCCCGCACCTGCGGGCGAGATGACGGTGGTTCTTGGCTCAGGCTGGCCCGGCGTGCTGCTGCACGAGGCGGTGGGCCATGGTCTGGAAGGCGACTTCAACCGCAAGGGCTCCAGCGCCTTCAGTGGCCGCATTGGCCAGCGCGTGGCGGCCAAGGGCGTGACGGTGCTGGACGACGGCACCATCGCCGACCGCCGCGGCTCGCTCAATGTGGACGACGAGGGCCATGCCAGCCAGAAGAATGTGCTGATCGAAGACGGCATCCTGCGCGGCTACATCCAGGATTCCATGAATGCGCGCCTGATGGGCGTCAAGCCCACCGGCAATGGCCGCCGCGAAAGCTACGCCCATGTGCCCATGCCGCGCATGACCAACACCTATATGTTGGGTGGCGACAAGGACCCACAGGAGATCGTGGCCAGCATCAAGAAAGGCCTGTACGCGACCAACTTTGGTGGCGGTCAGGTGGACATCACCAGCGGCAAGTTCGTGTTCTCGGCCAGCGAGGCCTACTGGGTGGAAAACGGCAAGATCCTCTACCCGGTCAAGGGTGCCACCATCATCGGCAGCGGTCCGGAGTCGCTCAAGAAGGTGAGCATGATCGGCAACGACATGCGCCTGGACTCGGGTGTGGGCACGTGTGGCAAGGAAGGCCAGAGCGTGCCGGTGGGGGTGGGGCAGCCGACCCTGCGCATCGATGGCTTGACCGTGGGTGGGACGGCCTGACGGTTTTGGTTTCGCTGGTGGGGGAGCCTCTGTGTGGGCGCGGTGAGGGTGTCTCCGCGTTCCTCATGCTGCGCCA
>JBEEOS010000013.1:0-1256 GCA_041191485.1 Pseudomonadota bacterium | reverse complement strand
GTTCCTCATGCTGCGCCAAAGCACAGAAATCGTCACACGAAGACACCCTCACCGCGCCCACACAGAGGCGACGGGGTCTGCGACCCCGTTGAAAACCGCAAGCCTCAAATGCCCACAAGCCTCATGGGGCGGGCTGGGGCCAGGGCGACGATTTATGCGTACCCGCATCATGAGGAGTCCTGGCCCCAGCCTGCCCCGTGAGGCTCCCCGCACGAGCAAGTGAAACAGTTCCGGACATCCCCTGACAAGCCCCGTCAGAAACCTGTGATACATTGAACCCCATGTCTTCGCGCTTCGCCTTTTACTTTTTTTACTTTTGGTTCTCAGTCCCCGGCGGACGAGAGGCGAAGGCGTAAACACCCGAACACCTCACAAGCAACCGCCGGAGCCCCAAAGCCCGGCGGTTTTTTTTCACCTGAACCTTTTTCACTATCAAGCACAAGGAGCCCTCGATGAACGCCAAAACCACGCTGGACGCCTGGCAACAGCACCCCGCAGACCGCACTGGCCAGACCGACGACGAACGCATCAAGGACATCACTGTGTTGCCCCCACCCGAACACCTCATGCGCTTTTTCCCGATCGCCGGAACGGCCGTGGAAAAGCTCATCGCCAAAACCCGCAAGACCATCCATCACATCTTGCATGGCCAGGACGACCGCCTGCTGGTCATCATCGGTCCCTGCTCGATCCATGACCCAGCTGCAGCCCTCGAATACGCCCGCCGTCTGAAGCCGCTGCGTGACAAGTACGCCGACACGCTCGAAATCGTGATGCGCGTGTACTTCGAAAAGCCCCGCACCACCGTGGGCTGGAAAGGCCTGATCAATGACCCCTACCTGGACGAGAGCTACCGCATCGACGAGGGCCTGCGCATCGCGCGCCAGCTGCTCATCGAGATCAACCGCGCCGGTCTGCCGGCCGCCAGCGAGTTCCTGGATGTGATTTCGCCGCAGTACATCGGGGACCTGATCAGCTGGGGCGCCATCGGCGCACGCACCACCGAGAGCCAGGTGCACCGCGAACTGGCCTCGGGTATTTCGGCCCCCATCGGTTTCAAGAACGGCACCGATGGCAATATCAAGATCGCGACCGATGCCATCCAGGCGGCTGCACGTGGTCACCACTTCCTGTCGGTACACAAGAATGGCCAGGTCGCTATCGTGCAGACCCAGGGCAACAAGGATTGCCACGTGATCCTGCGTGGCGGCAAGGCCCCCAACTATGACGCCGAAAGCGTGGCCGCCGCCTGCAAG
>JBEEOS010000012.1:0-26347 GCA_041191485.1 Pseudomonadota bacterium | reverse complement strand
GCCGACATTTTTGTGGTGCGCCACAGCGAGTCGGGCGCGCCCTACCTGATCGCGCAGCACGTGGCGCCGCACGTGCACGTGGTCAACGCGGGTGACGGGCGCCACGCCCACCCCACCCAGGCGCTGCTGGACATGTACACCATCCGGCACTACAAGAAAGATTTCTCCAACCTCACCGTGGCCATTGTGGGCGACGTGCTGCATTCTCGGGTGGCGCGTTCGGACATCCATGCGCTCACCACCCTGGGCTGCGCCGAAGTGCGTGTGGTCGGCCCCAAAACGCTGGTGCCTGGCGATATGGCGCAAATGGGGGTTCGCGTTTTCAATAACCTCGAAGAAGGCATCAAAGGCTGCGATGTGGTCATCATGCTGCGCCTGCAAAACGAGCGCATGAGTGGTGCGTTGTTGCCCTCCAGTCAGGAATACTTCGAGAGCTTTGGCCTCACGCCCGAGAAGCTGCAACTGGCCAAGCCCGATGCCATCGTCATGCACCCCGGCCCGATCAATCGGGGGGTGGAAATCGACTCGGCCGTGGTCGACGGACAGCAAAGCGTGATCCTGCCTCAGGTGACCTTCGGCATCGCGGTGCGCATGGCCGTGATGGGTATTGTTGCGGGGAATGAAGCATGAAAATCCTGATTCAAAACGGTCGTGTGATCGATCCCGCCAGCGGCCTGGACCAGGTGGCTGATGTGGCCATCGCCGCAGGTCGCATTGCGGGCATCGGGCAGGTGCCCGCCGACTTTGTGCCCAACCGCACGGTCGATGCGAAGGGCTGCATCGTGGCCCCTGGCCTGGTGGACCTGGCGGCGCGCCTGCGCGAGCCCGGCCATGAGCACGAAGGCATGCTCGAATCTGAGCTGGCCGCTGCCGTGGCAGGCGGGGTGACCAGCCTGGTGTGCCCGCCCGACACCGACCCGGTGCTCGATGAGTCCGGTCAGATTGAGATGCTGCGCCACCGCGCCGAAAAACTGCACCGCTCACGCGTGTTGCCTTTGGGGGCGCTCACGCGCGGGCTCAAGGGCGAAGTGCTGACCGAGATGGGTCAGTTGACCGCCGCAGGTTGTGTAGGCTTTTCGCAAGCCGAAGTCAGCTTGGCCAACACGCAGGTCATGCAACGCGCCTTTCAGTACGCCAGCACCTTTGGCTACACCGTCTGGCTGCGTGCGCAAGACCACTTCCTGGGCAAAGGCGTGGCCGCCAGCGGCCCGCTGGCCACGCGCATGGGCTTGTCTGGCGTGCCGGTCATGGCCGAGACCATTGCCTTGCACACGATTTTCGAGTTGATGCGATCGACTGGCGCCCGTGTGCACCTGTGCCGTATCAGTAGCGCAGCGGGTGTTGAGTTGGTGCGCCAGGCCAAGGCCGAAGGCCTGAAGGTGTCGTGCGACGTGAGCATCAACTCCTTGCACCTGACCGATGTGGACATGGGCTACTTTGACAGCCGAGCCCGCCTGAACCCGCCGCTGCGCCAGCAACGCGATCGCGATGCCCTGCGCGCTGCGCTGGCCGAGGGTACGGTGGATGCGTTGGTGTCTGATCACACCCCGGTCGATGAAGATGCCAAAGCCTTGCCTTTCGCCGAGGCTGAACCCGGTGCCACGGGTGTCGAGCTGCTCTGGAGCCTGGCCCTGAAATGGGGCCAGGAGCAAGGGGTACCCATGTCCCGGGTGCTGGAATGCCTGACGGCTGCTCCTGCCGCCTTGCTGGACGGAGCGGTCAAAACCGTTCAGGGCCCCTTGGGGCGCTTGGCCGTGGGGGGCGTGGCCGATGTGGTGGTCTTGAGCGAAGCCGGTCACTGGCCCGTGAAGGCTCAAGCCTTGCGCAGCCAGGGCAAGAACACGCCGTTTGAAGGCTACGAGTTGCCCGGTGCCGTGCGCATGACCCTGGTGGGTGGGCACATCGCCTTCGAGGCGAACTGAAGAGCGGACCATGCGTCGCGACCTGGTGGCCAGCTGGCGACTGATCCGCGGCTCCTGGCATGTTCTGGGGGGCTGGTGGACCGTCCGGGTACGCTTTCGCAGGCTCTCCGAAGCCGAGCGCGAGCAGGCCGTGCAAGCCTGGGCGCAGCGTCTGCTGCAGCTGTGGGGCATTGAGCTGCAAACCCTGGGACAGGCGCACCAGGAGGGTGCTGCCTTGCTGGTCAGCAACCACATTTCCTGGCTGGACATTGTGGTCATGCATGCCAGCCGGCATTGCCGGTTTGTGTCCAAGTCCGATATTCAGCGTTGGCCTCTGGTGGGCACGTTGGCCACCAGTGCGGGCACCCTCTACATCGAGCGACATCGCCGCCGCGATGCGCACCGCATGGTGCGCGACGTTGGCGAAGCCATGCGCCAGGGCGATGTGATCGCGGTTTTTCCCGAAGGCACCACCAGCAACGGGCTGGATGTCCTGCCTTTTCATGCCAACCTGATTGAAGCCGCCTTGCTGGCGCAGGCGCCGGTACAACCTTTGGCCTTGCAGTTTGTGGACAAACATTCCGGTGAGCCCTCCCGAGCGGTGTGCTACATCGATGACGACACCTTGATCGGGTCGGTCTGGCGCACCTTGCGTTCGCCGGGCATTGTGGCCCGCGTGCATTGGGGGCGGGCAGAGCAGGACCAGGGGCGAGATCGCCGCCGATGGGCGGCAGACTTGCGGCAAGAAGTCCTGCGTCTGCGACAACAGTCTCTTTTATAAAGACGATAGTGGTCTTGCCCCTCAAATCAGGGACAATTCAAGACTTTCTTGTCATCCACGAGAGCGCCACCATGGTCAAACAGGCCAAAGCTTCCGCTGAAGACGCTGCCATCGCAGAGTCTGATGAGGTTTTTGAAAAAGCCGCAGAAATGTTCCGGGTCATGTCGGCCCCGATGCGGCTGCGTATTGTCAGTGCCTTGTGCAATGGCGAAAAGAACGTGGGCGAGCTGATCGCCGAAGTCAACACCACGCAGCCCAACATGTCGCAGCACCTGAACACCTTGTACCAGGCCGGTGTGCTGGGCAAGCGGCGTGAAGGTGTGCAGATTTACTACCGCATCATCAATGAGCGTGTGGTCACGCTGTGTCGCGCGGTGTGTGTGCAGATTGCCTCTGAAATATAAAGCGCTTGGTCTTGCGGGTTTTTACTGTGACGCAAGTGCTGATGTGTTCCTACCATTCATCCATAAGGAGTTGCTTATGAAAAAACTGTTCTTGCTGTCTGCCGGTGTACTGGCTTGTACGCTTTCTTTCGCACAGGTCAAGGTGGCGTACCACCTGACGGATGGTGTGGCTCAGGCCGCCAAGGCCATGAACAACATCCGCAATCACCTAGCAGCTGACCCGACTGCCAAGATTGTGGTGGTTTCACACGGCAGCGGCATCGACTTCATGCTCGAAGGTGCGCAAAAACCCAATGGCGCTGCCTTCACAGGTGATATTGGTGATCTGGCCAGCAAGGGTGTGGAGTTCCGTGTGTGCAACAACACCTTGGTGTCCCGCAAGATCACCAAGGACAAGTTGGCCATGGAAGCTGTTGTGGTTCCCTCCGGCGTGGCCGAAGTTGCCAAGCTGCAGGCCAACGAGCGTTTCGTGTACCTCAAGCCCTGACGTTGCGCATTCCATCCAGGCGCTGCAACTTGGCGGTTGCAGCGCTTTTTTGTGGGGCCCAGCCGTCCTGATGGACAGAGGCTGCCTCAGGGAATACGCAGGCCGTTTTCGGGGTCAATGTTGACAGGGTCATGGCAAACCTGGTGTTCAGCGTTGTCCATCAAGCGGTCTGTCAATCCGGCGCCGATCCACATGCCCACCAGGCTGAGCCAAGCCGTGACCGCAAAAATGGAGCCGCCCGTGACGCCAGCGCCCACGGCACAACCGCCTGCCAGCATGGCGCTAAAGCCCATGAAGATGGCGCCTACGATGTAACGGCGCATGCTGTAGCCGTCTTTGAAGCCTTCCAGTTTCCACTCTCGGCCGATCAAGGCCCCCAGGAAAGAGCCGAGGAACACGCCGGGCATCAGGCCAAAGCCAAAATCAAGTCCAGCCGCGGGCCACTTCACCACGCGCATCAACCAGTCGGCAGAGGGGCCGCTGAAGGTGACGCCCTGGATCTGGGCTTCTCCAAATGTTTCGATGGACACCCACTGCGTCAGCCCCCAGGCCAAGGCGACGCTCAGGCCAGTACCGATGCCGCCGATCCACATCCAGAAGCTGCGTTTGGGGCTGTACCAGGCAAAGTACAGTGCCGCCACCAGCCAGATGCCCCCCATCGCCAGGCCAAAGCCATGGCCCACACCCAGACGAGCCAGCAGGTCCCGCGAAGGCCCGCCTTCGACAGTCCACCAGCTGCTGATTTCAAGACGTAATGGCGACAAAGCGCCCGACAGGGCAGATTGCGCCGCTACGGCAAAGATCAGGCCCGAAAGGAGGGCGCGCAAATTGCCATTGGCCGAGAGCACCAGCAAGCGGCTGGCGCAGCCGCGGGTCAGAATCATGCCCGCACCAAAAATCAGGCCGCCAATCAAGGCGCCGGACACACTCCCGGTGCTTGCAATCTGGCGGGCCGAGCTGGTGTCCAGCCAGCCCAGCAGACTCATGGCCTGCACGGCGATGACGGCCGAGGAAAACGCCAGCAGCCAGACGATCAGTTTTTCGCCGAACTTGCGGTGCCAGAATTCAATGACCGCTGCGCGCAGGCAAAACTTGGAGCGCTGCCCCATGAAACCGAACATCAAGCCTGCGCCGGCGCCAGCGACAGCCAGCACCCAATCGTGTCCGTAGGACTCCACCCATTGCGCCATCGACATGGCTCACTCCATTCGTCTATCCGTGAATACGAATGCAATGGTACGCGCGCCGGGCTGACGCCAGATTGACGCAACTCAAGATTGTGTGGGGCTTAAACGCTCCAGCCCAGGGCTTTGTGCGTCCGCCACGTCAGGGCGGCGCCCAACCAGATGGAGATCAGGGTCAGCCAGGCGCTGACGGCAAAAATCGAACCACCGCTCATGCCGGCGCCAATCGTGCAACCACCGGCCAGCACCGCGCCAAAGCCCATCAAGATAGCGCCGATCATGTAGTGACCCAGGCGGTTTTCGGTCTTGAAGCCTTCAAGTTTGAAGTCGCGCCCCACGAGGGCACCCAGAAAAGCCCCGACAAAGGTGGCTGGCAGCAGACCGCTTTCAAAGCCAAAGCTGGCGGCGTTGTCGCTGGAGAGCACACGCATGAGCCACTCGGCCGACGGGCTGCTGTAGGTCAGGCTCTGCACGGCAATGGCTTCAAAGGACTGGCTGGCCACAGCCTGGGTAAAGCCCCAAGCCAGGGCCACGCACAAGCCTGCACCCGAGGCCATCAGCCCCAGACCCCAGCGGCCTTTGTGGTGGCGTGAAAAAAGAACCAGCGCAGAGACCAGCATGGCCAGCCCAAGTGCCGTGCCCAGCCACGGTGCCGCGCCCACAAGGCTGAGCACGTTGCGATGGGGGCCGGGATCCACCTGCCACAGTCCTGCCAAACTGCGACGCAAGGGCGCCAGCCAGCCACCAATGCTTGCCTGTACGGCCACAGCAAAAATCAGACCGGCCAACAAGGCGCGCAAATTGCCCTGGCCCGACAACACGATCATGCGACCCGCACACGCTTTGGCCAGCACCATGCCCATGCCAAACAGCAGGCCACCCAAAATGGCGCCCGAGTAGCTGCCAGGCTGGGCCATGAAACGGCTCACCTCAGGCCGCAAGCCGCCAGCCAGAACCAGTAATTGCACGGCCAACACGCAGACCGCAAAGCCCAGCCACCACACGCTGGTGCGCAGAGCGGGCTGTCGCTCGCAGCACTCCAGTACGGCAGCGCGTGCACAGTAACGAGTGCGCTGGGCCAACAGACCAAACAAGAGGCCAATCACCAGGCCGCCGATGGCCAGCACCTGTAGGTCACCAAAGCGCTCAATCGAGCTTGCGAGAAATTCCATCATCACGAATAATTCAGCGGTTTCTTATATAAAAGCCTGATATTCAGGCAACCTGCTATTGTCGGTGTTTTCAGAAAGGGCTGGGCATGAGCTTGGAGTTGGGCTTTGGGCGTGTGTGGATTCGCCTGTTCAGGCTTGCCTTGGTGGGGGGGATGCTTGGGGTTGGCGTGGCACATTCTGCGCCAGATGCCCCTTTGCCAACCTCAACGTCATTGGCCAGGGAGCTGGCGCAGGCCCGGCAGCGCCACGAGCCCTTGGTGGTGATGGTCAGCTTGCCCAATTGTCCGTTTTGCCGCATTTCACGGCAAAGCCATTTGAACCCGATGTGGAAGGCTGGCATGCCTATTGTCCAGGTCGATATGCGCTCGGATGCCATGACCGAGGACTTTGATGGCAAGCCCGTCACGCACGACCAGATGGCGCGCCGCTGGCAGATCAAGGTGGCGCCCACCCTGCTGTTCATCGGGGCAGGCGGCAAGGAAGTGGCCGAGCGCATGCAGGGCACATACCTGCCCGATTTCTACGGCCCTTATCTGCAAGAGCGGTTGCAGCAAGCGCGCCAGGGCTTGTGAGTGACCGCATACCCCGGGGGGAAATGGCCGTTGGGGTCATGATGCAAATCAAGGCGTGATAAATTTCGGCATCGCCCAAAACGGGTGGACGTGTCAGAGGCACAAGCAGTGATACCCATCAAAATTGAATCCGCCTGGAAAGGCACCTCCGATTGCCGCAGCTGCGGCATTCGTGACATGGTGCTGTTTGCAGACTTGAATGAGCAGGATTTCAGCCTGATCCATTCCCCCATTGATGACCTGACTTTCCCTGCAGACGAGGTGATCTACACCGAAGGTGAAAACGCCTTGGGCCTTTTCACGCTGCGCAAAGGCATGGTCAAGTTGGTGCGCTCCACCAGCGACGGGCGCGAGCGCATTGTGCGTGTGCTGCGCCCTGGCGATGTGCTGGGCCTGGAGGCGCTGGCCACAGCGCATTACGACAGCGAGGCGGTGGCCTTGACCGAGGTGAGTGTGTGCCGCATTCCGCTGTCGGTGATTCACAACCTGTCGTCCAATTCGCCGCGCATGCACATGCGCCTGATGCAAAAGTGGCAGCAAGCCCTCAAGGATGCGGACGACTGGCTGGCTGAGCTGAACTTCGGCACCGCTCGCCAGCGTGTGGCGGGGCTGGCGCTGAAAATGCGTGACCCGGATGCGCCTCAAACCACTTCGTTTTTTGCGCGCGACGACATGGGCGCCATGCTCGACCTCAAGCTCGAAACCGTCAGTCGCGAAATCAGCGCCCTGGTGCGCGATGGCGCCTTGGTCCCGCTGGACAAGCAGGGCCGTCGCTATGAGATCCGCAACGAGCGTTTGCTCATGGATTGACGCCGTCCTGCGCAGACGGCCCCGGCCAGAGTGGACCAAACCTGGCGGCTAGATACCCCTCGGCCTGCTCCAGCATGAAGTAGCGAAAGGCCTCTGCGGCGGGTGAAAGCATTTTGGACTGGGTGTGCACCACGTTCCAGGCGCGCACCACCGGCGCATCCTGGATGTCGAGCACATGAATGAGGCCTTGCTCGATTTCCAGCCCAATCGTGTGCAGGGACACAAAGCCCAGCCCCAAACCCGCCATGACCGCTTGCTTGAGGGTCTCATTGCTGTGCAATTGCATCTTCAGGCGAGGCTCGACATGGTGATCCTCAAAAAACTTCTCCATCGCCACACGCGTGCCTGAGCCGGGCTCGCGCACGATGAAGTCGTAAGGGCGCACGTCTTCCAGCGTCAGCGGTCCGCGCTCGACCAGGGGGTGATCTGGCGCGCACACAAAGACGTGGGGGTGCGCGGCGAAAGGCTCTGCCCGGGTTTGCAGTTCCTTCGGTGGCCGCCCCATGACCGCAATGTCCACCTCGTTGGCCTGCAGCATGCGCACCAGCTGCTCGCGGTTGCCCATGGACAGGCGAATGTCCACACCTGTGTGCTTGCTGCGAAAGTCAGCCAGCATGCGCATCATGAAGTATTTGGCAGTGCTGACCATGCCGATGGTCAGGACGCCGGTTTCGGCCCGCTGCAAGCGGGCGGCGGCATCTTCGGCGTCCTTGACGGTGGCCAGAATCTTGCGTGCGTAAACCAGCATGTATTCGCCTGCCGTGGTCAGGCTGACCTTTTTGCCGGCTCGCTCGAACAGGGGCATGCCGACATGGCCCTCGAGTTCCTTGATCTGCATGGTCACCGCGGGCGGGGTCAGGTGCAGGCTTTCTGCGGCGCGCACAAAACTGAGGTGACGGGCAACCTCGTTGAACACGCGCAATTGTCGGAAGGTGGCGTTTTTCATTCAGTAAATATTTAACTAGACGTCTATTAAGTTTGAATTTACCTTATCCAATAAGATTTTTAAAGTCCGTACATCCCCTGATACCCAGGACCACTCAAGGAGACACACATGGACCAAAGCGCACGTTATGCCGACCTCAGCCTCAAGGAAGAAGACCTGATTGCTGGCGGGGGCCACATTCTGGTGGCCTACAAAATGAAGCCCAAGTCGGGCCACGGTTACCTGGAGGCGGCGGCCCACTTTGCGGCTGAGTCGTCCACCGGTACCAACGTCGAGGTCAGCACCACCGACGAGTTCACCAAGGGTGTGGACGCGTTGGTGTACTACATCGATGAGGCCAGCGAAGACATGCGCATTGCCTACCCGATCGACCTGTTCGACCGCAACATCACCGATGGCCGCATGATGATCGTCTCGTTCCTGACGTTGGCCATTGGCAACAACCAAGGCATGGGCGACATCGAGCACGCCAAGATGATCGACTTCTTCATGCCGCCCAAAGCCATTCAGCTCTTCGACGGCCCCAGCAAGGACATCTCGGATCTGTGGCGCATTCTGGGTCGCCCAGTCCAGGACGGCGGCTACATTGCCGGCACCATCATCAAGCCCAAGCTGGGCTTGCGCCCCGAACCCTTTGCCAAGGCCGCTTACGAATTCTGGCTGGGTGGCGACTTCATCAAGAACGACGAACCCCAGGGCAATCAGGTGTTCGCGCCCATGAAGAAAACCATTCCGCTGGTCTACGACGCCATGAAGCGGGCCATGGACGAAACCGGTCAGGCCAAGTTGTTCTCGGCCAACATCACCGCCGACGACCACTTTGAGATGTGTGCCCGCGCCGACTTCATCCTCGAAACCTTTGGCCCCGATGCCGACAAAGTGGCCTTCCTGGTGGACGGCTATGTGGGCGGCCCCGGCATGGTCACCACCGCACGCCGTCAATACGCCTCTCAATACCTGCACTACCACCGCGCAGGCCACGGCGCGGTGACCAGCCCCAGCTCCAAGCGTGGTTACACCGCTTTTGTGTTGGCGAAGATGAGCCGCCTGCAAGGCGCGTCCGGCATCCACGTGGGGACCATGGGCTTTGGCAAGATGGAAGGCGAGAACGACGACAAGATCATCGCTTACATGATCGAGCGTGACGAGTGCCAAGGGCCGGTTTACTTCCAGAAGTGGTATGGCATGAAGCCCACCACGCCCATCATCTCGGGCGGCATGAACGCCTTGCGCCTGCCGGGCTTCTTCAAGAACCTGGGCCACGGCAACGTCATCAACACCGCCGGTGGCGGCTCGTACGGCCACATCGACAGCCCGGCTGCGGGTGCCATTTCGCTGCGCCAGTCGTATGAATGCTGGAAGTCGGGTGCCGACCCCATCGAGTACGCCAAGCAGCACAAGGAATTTGCCCGCGCCTTCGAGTCCTTCCCCAAGGACGCTGATGCGCTGTACCCTGGCTGGCGTGAAAAGCTGGGCGTGCACAAGTAAGCACGCCCAGGCAAAGGAGGCTTCATGTCCGCTGCTCCACTTTATTTGCCGCAAGGTGACGAGATCGCCTTGTACGAAGCGGCCTACGCGGCCCGTTTGCCCGTCATGGTCAAGGGGCCCACGGGTTGCGGCAAGTCGCGTTTTGTCGAGTACATGGCGCACCGCTTGGGCAAGCCACTAATCACGGTGGCCTGCAACGAAGACATGACAGCCTCCGATTTGATCGGGCGATTTTTGCTCGACGCCCAAGGCAGCCGCTGGGTGGACGGTCCGCTCACCCAGGCGGCGCGCCAAGGTGCCATTTGTTATTTGGACGAGGTGGTGGAAGCGCGTGCCGACACCACCGTTGTCATTCACGCGCTGACCGACCACCGCCGCAGCCTGCCCATCGACAAAAAGGCCGAAAGCGTGCAGGCGCACCCGGACTTTCAGCTGGTCATCTCTTACAACCCCGGCTACCAGAGCTTGATGAAGGACCTCAAGCCTTCGACCAAACAGCGCTTTGTGGCTTTTGAATTCGACTACCCCGAGGCCGCGCAGGAAGTTGCCATCCTGCAAGGCGAAACCGGTATTGCGCAGGATCGCGCCACTACCTTGGTGCAGCTGGCGCAGACCGCTCGTAACCTCAAGGGCCATGGTTTGGTGGAGGGCGTCTCCACCCGCTTGCTGGTGTACGCGGCGCAACTCATGGCCCAAGGCGTCGAGCCTCGCGCAGCTTGTCGCATGGCGCTGGTGCGACCCATCACCGATGACGCCGACATTCGCCAAAGCCTCGATCACGCCATTGATGCGCTTTGGCCTGCTGTGGCGGCTTGAGCGTTTGAAACGCACGGGCCTTCGCCATGGTCGGCCAAAATCCCACCGTCACCGCGCCTGAGTTTGACGACCCGCAGTGGCTCGCTGCCTGGCGCGAGCTGGACTGCCGCTTGAGTGGCGTGCAGGCGGTGTTTGAAGCCGCCATTCCCTCCATCCTGGAGCGCCTCACGCCCGCTCAGCAACACGGCCTGTGGGGTGCAGGTCGTCAGTTGGGCAAGCTGGGCCGCGGCGCCGTGCCCGTGCAAGCCTGGCTGATGCACTGGCCCGAGGTGCTGGCATTGATAAACGCACGCGGCGATGAAGAGGCCCAAGGCGACGAGCTGCTCAACGCCGTGCTGGCGCTGGTGCACGCCATGCACAAGTCGCCCAACAGCGCCGCGATTGCACCCTTGCTGGGCAGTCTGGCCACAGCAACACGTCGGCTGGGGGCTGTCGAGAGCGTGCGTCAATACCTGCTGCTGGTGCAGCAGTTCATGCAGCAAACCACGGGCTCGATCCATGGTCGCCAGCAAACCTTGCCCAGCCCGGGGCTGGTGCCTTTGCTCGAACAAGTGCCGCGTTTGCTGCAACTGCTCTCGATGGCAGGCCTGCGCCGCTGGGTGGAGCATGGCGCACGCGTGCACATCCAACATCCACAACACCAAGCCGATTACTTCGGCCTCGTCAGCCCCGACAGCATCAGCATGATGCAGCGGCAGCGACACGGCACCTTGCTGGTGGACGTGCAGCGCACGCTGGGCCTGAGCCTGCAAGCACTGTGGGGCTGGGACTTGCCGCTCGTGCCCCAAACAAGCGAAGACGCTGGCGCAGGGCGCACCTCGCCCGGCCTGCAAAAACACAGCGAGCACCCGGTCCTCGGTTTACCCGATGTGCTCGAACCTCTGCACGGGGTGGATGCCCTCACACGCTACCGCCTCATGTTGTTGCACGCAGCGGGGCACCAAGCGTGGTCAGGCCAATGCGTGGCCGACAACTGGAGCCCCGCGCAGCGCCTGGCGGTGGAAGCCTTTGAAGACGCCCGCATCGACCGCCTGCTGCTCGCGCGCTGGCCCGGCTTGCGCGAGCCCATGCTCGCGCTGCTGCCGCCCGTGCAAGAGGGTGGCTGTGACGAAACCCAATTTGCCTGCCTGCGCCACCGCCTGGCCGTGTTCACCCGCGCAGTGCTGGATACGCGCTTTGTGCTGCAAGACCCACTGCTCAAAAGTTTTGTGGATGAATTTGAAGCCGTTTTGGCAGACGGGACTGTGGGTGGTGCATCGCTTGATCCTGATGCTGAGCCCACTGGCCATGCCACCCAAACCATGGCCAGCTTGGCCCTGCGCTTTGTGGCCCGTACCCGCCGCCAAAGCGATCAGCAAGCCCGCGTGTTCTTTGAAGGTACCCAGCTCGATTGGCGCGACGACAACCGCCACCTTTGGCGCTTCATTGAGGACGGTGACGAAGAAGACACCCACGCCAGCCCGCGCAGCGAAGCGCCACACGAGCTGCACAGCTTGCCCCCGCGCCTGTATCCCGAGTGGGACCACCACAGCCAAAGCGAGCGCCCCGACTGGGTCAAGGTCTATGAGTACCTGCACCCCGCAGGCCATGCGGGCGAGGTGGACCAGCTGCTGGCACGGCACAGCGGCCTTACGCGACGACTGCAGCGCGTGCTGGACCGACTCAAACCCCAAGGCCGCGAACGCCTGCGCCGCCTCGAGCAGGGCAGCGAGCTCGACCTGGACCTGGCCCAACAAGCCTTGATGGACCTGCGCAGCGGCCACAGCCCCAGCAAACGCGTGCAACAACATTGGCGCACGAATCAGCGCGAGGTGAGTGTTCAGCTCGTCATGGACCTCTCGGCCTCACTCGCCGAGCGCGTGCAGGGCAGCGAACAAACTGTGCTGCAAGTGAGCCAGGCCGCCGTGGCCATACTGGGCTGGACGCTGCAACAACTGGGCGATGCCCTGGCCATTGGTGGCTTTCACTCCAACAGCCGCCAGGAAGTGCGCTACATGCACCTCAAGGGCTTTGGCGAAGACTGGGGACACGACGTCAAGGCGCGCCTGGCCGCCATCACGCCGGCCTGGTCCACCCGCCTGGGCGCGGCTCTGCGTCATGGCGCCCGCCCGCTGGTGCAACGCAAGAGTCCACGCAAACTGCTGCTGGTGCTCACCGACGGCGAGCCCAGCGATGTAGATGTGAGCGACCCCGACTACCTCGCGCAAGACGCCCGCCAGGTCGTGCGCGAGCTGCAGGCCCAGGGTGTGTTTGTCTGGTGCATCCAGCTGCACCCCGCCCACGAAGTCAGCGTGCGCACCGTGTTTGGTGAGCACTACACCCTGGTGGATAACATCGAGCAATTGCCCCGGACGCTGGCGGCGCTGTTTTTGAGATTGACCCGCTGACCGTCTGGGAGCGATTCACGCAGAAATTCAGCCCGCAACGCCCACCAGCACCAGCTGCCCATCCCGCCGCACCAGTACCCCTGTCGCTTCCAGGCGGGTGAGGGTGCGGTACAGCGCCTCGTGGGTGACGGCCAGCTGGCGGGCCAGCTCCTTGAGGGAGCAGGGCAGGGCGTAGCGGCCCGCGCCTTCGGTTTCGATGAGGTGGATCAGTCGGTCCTGCACTTTGGGCAGGCTCAGCCTTTCGTTGTGCAGCCGCAGGCGGCGCACTTCACGGCTGAGCATTTCGATCCAGCGGCTGGAAAAGTCCATGTCTGATTGCAAGGCCTGGCGCAATGCAGGGATCGGGACTTTGATCAGCTGTGTGTCCTGTGTGACGCGGCCGTCACAGTGGTAGCGACTGGAGGTCAGACTGGCTTCGCCCACGAAACCGCCTTGGCAGCGTTGCAGGCAGGCGGCCTGGCCATCCTTGCCGTGGCGTTCGAGCAGCACCTCGCCGCTCACCACAAAGAACATCCAGCGCGGGGTTTTGCCCGCCAGAAAAAGTGCCGAGCCAGCCGTTTGCACCTCGGCTTCGCACAGCGCATGCAAGCGGGCTGGCAAAAGTTGTTCAAGAGCGAGGGGTAAAGACACGGTAAACCTTGGGGTGAAGTGATCATGATCATATGCTTGTCGTGGGCGCTTGAGCCACACTGCGCCCATGAAAAACACCATCTTTTCCTTCGGCAAGCCACTGCCCGGTTACAGCGTCCCGGTTTTGAATGAGCGTGCTGTGCGCGCAGCAGCAGGTATCTTGTTCCTGCTGGCCATGGTGTCCTTCATGAACGCCTGGCTGCTGGGCAACTTCGCGCCAACACGTGTGTTTGTCGTGGCGTTCCTGATCGACTTCAGCATCCGTTTGTTCGTCAATCCGACGCTGGCACCCAGCATGGTGCTGGGGCAATGGATGGTGCGCCGCCAGCAACCCGATTGGACGGGCGCACCACAAAAGCGTTTTGCCTGGGCCATTGGCTTTGCTCTGGCGCTGACCATGCTTTACCTGGTGGTGCTCAAAGGGGTGATTGGCCCGATCAATCTGTTGGTGTGTGGGGCGTGCCTGTGGCTGTTGTTTTTCGAAAGCGCTTTCGGCATCTGTATTGGCTGCTGGATCTACAACCGCATTCGGCCCGAACAAGCCCAGCTTTGCCCAGGAGGTGCTTGCGCGTACACGCCCGATCCTGCTGAGCGCGTGCGCCCTGTGCAATGGGGGGTGCTGCTGGCCGTGGCTGTGGTGATGGCTTGGGCTGCGCCTCACCTGGTGAGTACTGGCGCACAAGGTACTTTCAAGCCGGACCTCGGTGTGCAGTCTGCTGCACCAACAGGTGCGTCCAATGCAGCCTCAGCTGATGCCGCAGAACAAGAGCGCTGCAAAGTGCCCGATTTCGCCAAGGCGATGGGCCACGAAGAAAAGTGGAAGCTGCACAACAACTGCAAATAATTGAAGGATTGTCTGAATATGAAAAGGAAACTCTTGATCGCATCCGTCACGCTGACAGCCGTGCTTGCCTGGGCACAGCCCATGGGCTTCAAGCACTACGGCAACTTCATGCATATGTCGCACACGGGTGAAACGGCTGGGCAGATCAAACTGTCAACACTCGACACTGCTGCAGGCGTGTGGGGAGTGGGGGCCTTGGCCGATCTCAAAGGCGAGGTCATCCAAGTGGATGGCAAGTTGTTGGTCAGCCTTGGCGGCGATCCTCAGGGCAAGGTGCAAGCTCCCCGGCCCAATGATTCAGCCGTGCTCTGGGCCAGCACCAAAGTCACACAATGGGTGTCTGTCAAAGTCCCCTCCGATATGAACCAATCACAATTTGAAGCTTTTGCCAAGGATCAAGCCAAGGCGCAGAAACTGGATCTGGATCAGCCGTTCGTGTTTCGTGTCACCGGCGACTATGCGCATCTGATCTGGCATGTGGTTACCGGTGAAAAGTCTTCAACCGGTGGGGGTCATGGTGGACATGGTGGGCACGGTCACGGCGCGCAAGGTGGAGATGCTGGAGGTCACGCTAACCAGCAGTCGGGCATGAAAGTGTTTCGCAACCCACAAGCCAATGGTCAACTGGTGGGCGTGTACAGCGGTGCCAAACTTGAAGGCATCGTCTCCCACCCCGGCGAACGCTTTCATGTGCACTACATCGACAAGGACCTGACGGTGTCGGGTCACGTGGACCAATACACCATTCGGGCGGGTGCTACCCTCTGGATTCCAAAGAACTGAAAGTCCCAAGATGCAAATTCAACAACGCAAACGTTTGGGCTTGAAAGCCCTGTTACTCGCCCCTTGGTTGGCCATTCATGTGAGCTATGCGAATGAACCAGCCTTTGAGCCCAAAGCCCAACAGGTGGCTGACAAGGTCTACGCCATCGTTGGCCCATTAGGCCAACGCAGCGAAGCCAATGCCGGGCTCAACGCCAATTACGGATTCATCGTTACCGACAAGGGCGTCATCCTGATCGATAGCGGAGCCAGCGCGCACAGCGCAGCGTTGCTTCAAAAAGCGGTGCAGCGTGTGACCCCTCAACCCATTCGCTGGGTGCTCAACACTGGCTCGCAAGACCACCGCTGGTTGGGCAATGATTTTTTTGCGAAGCAAGGGGCCGAGGTGCATGCGCTGGCGGCCACGGTCAAGACCCAGAAGGCCGCTGCCGAGCAGCAAATGACGGGTCTGGCACGCTTTGTGGGCGAGCAACTCAAGGGCACACAGCCGCGCCAAGCCACCGTGGTGCACCCGGGCACGGATGTGACGCTCACTTTAGGCGGCACGACCTTGCGCTGGCTGGACACCAGCGCCCACTACCCTGGGGATACCCTCATCCATCTGCCGCAGGCCTCGGTCGCTTTCACGGGTGATTTGGTCTACGTGGACCGTTTGTTGGGCGTGTTGCCCCAGTCCAATGTGCGCAAAGCTGCGCAAGGTTTCGAGCGCATGCAGGCCCTGGCCCCCAAACATGTGGTGCCCGGTCACGGCAGGGTGACAGACATGGCCCAAGCCCAAAAAGAAACGGGTGACTACTACGCTTACCTGATCAACAGCGTTGGTGCAGCCGCACGCAATATGGACACCTTGAGCGAAACGCTCGACAAGTTTGCCTCGCCCGCCCCGTTCAAGCACTTGCAGAACTTTGAAGAGCTCCACCGCGCCAACATGAGCCGGGTGTTTGTGGACTTCGAGTCCAATCCCTGATTTGTCAAATCAGGCGTGCATACTGTGCGCCATGCAAGGCACACCCCGTTCAGAAGAACTGCAAACCCAAGCGCATGGACATCCGCTTGAGGTGTTTGGCGCCTTCCTGAAACTGGGGCTCACCTCTTTTGGCGGACCGATCGCTCATTTGGCGTACTTTCGCGCAGAGTTTGTCGAGCGTCGCCGCTGGCTGGATGACCATCGTTATTCTGATCTGGTGGCCTTGTGCCAATTCCTGCCGGGTCCGGCCAGTAGCCAGGTGGGCATGGCATTGGGGCTGGGCCGAGCGGGCTGGTGGGGAGCGTTGGCTGCCTGGTTCGGCTTTACCCTGCCGTCGGCCATGGCCCTCATGTTGTTTGCCTTTGGGGTGAGCCACTGGGCAGATGGACGTTGGGCAGGCGCATTGCACGGGCTGCAGGTCATGACTGTGGCTGTGGTGGCGCAAGCCGTCTGGGGCATGTCCAAATCTTTTTGTACGGATCGGCTGCGTGCAGCCATTGCCTTGGCCGCTGTGCTGCTGACGGTCCTGTGGTCCAGCGCATTAAGCCAGGTGCTGGTCATCGCGGTGGGCGCCGTTCTGGGATGGCGTTTTCTGTCCTCGCCACACAGAATCTCAGTGGAACATCGCGATCCTGCGGTTGATCGATTTACCGCTGTAGTGTTGTTGCTGATTTTTGCGAGCTTGCTGATTGGTCTGCCGCTGGCATCTGGGTTGACGGACTCTGCAGTGTTGGCGGCCTTTTCCGATTTTTACCAAGCCGGGGCTTTGGTGTTTGGTGGTGGGCATGTGGTGTTGCCGCTGCTGCAATCAACGGTGGTGGCTTCTGGTGCGGTCAGCAACGACCTGTTCCTGGCCGGCTATGGGGCAGCGCAAGCAGTACCTGGGCCGCTGTTCACGTTTGCTGCGTACTTGGGTGCGGTGATGCCTGCGCCGCTGGGCGGCTGGGCAGGGGGGCTGCTTACGCTTTTGGCCATCTTCTTGCCCTCGTTTTTATTGGTGGCCGGTGCTCTGCCTTTCTGGGAAATTTTGCGCCAGCGCGAGGCCATTGCGCGCGCCATGGGCGGGATCAATGCAGCCGTGGTTGGTATTTTGGGCGCAGCCCTGTATGACCTGGGATGGACCCACGCTGCAGGTTCACGTGCAGATGTGGTTCTGGTCCTGATGGCTTATGGCTTGCTGGTGTTTGGCAAGGTCTCGCCGGTGTGGGTGGCGTGTATGGCTGCACTGGCAGGGGTGGTGCTCGGCTGAGTCGATTTCATTTCCAGTTCCACCGCTCCATGGCGCGCTTGTCTCTTGCCATTTCAGCTTCGATCGAATCCTTGGGCAGCTGTCGCATGCACTCCTCCAGAGCCTGAGGATCAAGCTTGTGAGGCTGAGGCGGGTCATCTCGCGTTTGGGGCGACTTGCCGTCCCAAGCAAACGGGTTTTTGAATGCCGGAGGATCGGGCAGGCAATCGTCGCGGTAACTGGGCGGGCCGTCAGAGGCGAAGGGTGTGAAGGCAATCGTCTTCTCGAAAATCAAGGGCTTGCCCGTTGGCGTAGCGGGCAGCGCTGCCATGGTTTCAATGGCCTTGCGGGCACGCGCTTCTGCCACGGGGGAGGTGCTCCACAAGGTCTCCAGGCGTGTCAATGTGCCGTTGGGCGCGATCTCGATGCGAAAGCGCACATAGCCCTGGTCAGGCCCCTCTACCGCCGTGCCCATCATGCTGCGCACCTGCTGGCCCCAGCTGTAACGGTAACCCTTGCTGTTCTTGTTGGTGTACTGCGCTGCAAAGGCCCACTCCTCGGCGGTGGGCGGTGGGGGCGCCTCCATGGAGGCTGCTTGTTTTTGCGGTGCCGGTCGCTGGCGTGAGGCGTCTGAATGCAAGGCAATGTCAGGCGCCAAGGCCGCCGCTGGAGGCTCCGGGGTTCTCTTGCGAGGTGGAGGCGGTGGAGGTAGCAGCTCCGTAAAAATGATTTCCTCTTGAACAGGCTCTGGAGATCTGGATTGCGAGTCGAACAACACATGGCTGGCGAGCACGAGTACCCCTGCGTGCAAGGCAAGAGAGAAGAAAACAGCGAAATAGGTGTTTTTTCGGTTGTGATCCATGTGCCGCCGATACGGGCATGAAGACTGGAGAGGTGATCCGGAAGAGGTTCATTATCGTCGATGTGGTCAAACAATCAAACAGTCGTTAGAATGTTCTCATGAACAAGCGTCACATCAAAGATTTGCTGTACGAGCAAGTGGCACGCATCGGCAAGGCCGTTTCCAGTCCCAAACGGCTGGAAATCCTCGAGTTGCTCGCCCAAGGCGAGAAGTCGGTGGATCAGTTGGCAGTAGAGCTCTCCATTGACATCAAGTTGGCCAGTGCTCATTTGCGAGCCTTGCGCGAGGCGCGCATGGTCAATTTCCGCAAGGACGGCAAGTTTGTGGTGTACAGCTTGACGGGCGAAGATGTTGCCGGTCTATGGGTGACGCTGCGTCAGGTGGCTGAAGAACACCTGGTGGAGTTGCGCGTGGCCTTAGACCAGATGGTTGCAGAGCCCTCCAAGCTACTGAAGGTGGACCGCGAAACCTTGCTCAAACGCGCCAAGCGTGGAGAAGTTCTGGTCATTGACGTGCGCCCACAGCCGGAGTTTGAGCAAGCGCACCTGCCCTTCGCCCGCTCCATGCCGGTGGACGAAATTGCGCACCGGCTTTCTGAACTGCCCAAAGACAAAGAGATCGTGGCTTATTGCCGTGGTCCGTTTTGTCTTTTCTCGGAAGAAGCCTACCAACTCCTGAAGCGCAAGGGTTACCGGGTTCAAAAACTTCTCGACGGTGTCAGCGAGTGGCAGGCAGCAGGCATGCCGCTGGTCACTCATTGAGCTCCCTAAATTCAACGGAGTTGATATGTTTTTCAAACAATTGGCCACGCGTGAATCGTCCTTGTCCTATTTCTTCGGCTGTGCAGGTTTGGGCAAGGCTGTGGCCGTGGACGTTGTGGCCGGGGATGAGGACTGGTTCATGGCGCAAGCACAGGAGGCGGGTGTCCAGATCACGCATGTGATCGACACGCATGTGCATGCAGACCACTACACCGGTGGGCGCGAGTTGGCCAAACGCCTGCGGGCGCCCTATTGCTTGCATGAGGCAGCCGGGGGCATGGTGACGTTTGACTTTGAAGCCCTGCACGATGGCCAATTATTGGACATTGGCAATGTGAAGGTCGAGGTCTTGCACACACCAGGGCACACCGTTGACAGCATGTGTTTGTTGGTCAAGGATGCGCGCCGTAGTGATGAGCCCTGGTTTGTGGTGACGGGTGATACCTTGTTTGTCGGAGCGGTCGGTCGACCGGATCTGGCAGGGCGCGAAGCTGAAATGGCGGCCATGCTCTGGGATAGCCTGCAGCAAAAATTATTGACCTTGCCCAACGAACTGGAAATCTACCCAGGGCATCAGGCCGGCAGTGCTTGTGGGGTGGGTTTGTCGGGCAAGCCTTCTTCCACCATCGGATTCGAAAAGCGATTCAATCCGGCGCTAGGTCTGGACAAGGCTGCATTTGTGCGTGAGTTGACTGCGCATATTCCACCTCGACCTGCCGATATGGACCGCATCGTGGCGGTCAATTCAGCGGCCTGAACAGGGGTCTTGCTTGATACCTCCAGTCATGACACCCGAGCACGGTATCCGGATCAACCTCAACCAGTTTCTGCACCAGTTGCTGCAGGTGCTTCTGGTGGGTCTGACCATTGGCATGATGCGCACGGTGGTGCCTGCGCTGGCTGAGTCCGAATTTGGTGTGCCCAAGACCTCGTTTTTGTTGCTCGCCGCTTTTGTGATGGCCTTTGGCGTAGTCAAGGGGGTGATGAACTTCGTCGCCGGTCGTATGTCCGAGCGGCTGGGTCGCAGGCGGGTTTTGCAGATAGGGTGGTGGGTGGCGGTCCCGATTCCGCTGATGATCTGGTATGCCCCCTCTTGGGCGTGGGTAGTGGCCGCGACGGTGCTGTTGGGGGTGAACCAGGGTTTGACCTGGTCGATGACGCAAACATCCAAACTGGACATCACCCGTATGCAAGAACGCGGCCTGACCCTTGGCCTGAATGAGTTCGCGGGATATGTGGGAGTCGCTTTGGCTGGCGTTGTGACGGCCTGGCTCGCAACGCAGTTAGGCCCACGCACCGGCTTGCTGGTCTTCGGGATGGTAACGATCTTGGGTGCCTTGATCCTGACTCAGTTGTGGGTGCGTGAGACCTTGCCATGGGCACAGGCTGAGGCTGCACGCCATGCCGCAGCCCCACAAGCCAGCGACAGCAGGCCACGCTATCCGAAAAACATCAGCAGCCAGCCGAGCACGCTGGAAGTCTTCACCCTGATGAGCTGGCGTGACCGAAGATTGTTTGCGCTCAGCCAGGCCGGATTGGTCGAAAAGTTTGTCGATGCCTTGGTGTGGGTCTTCTACCCCGTGTACCTTTTCCAACAGGGTCTCAGCCTGACGCAAGTGGGTTCCGTTATCGGGGTGTACGGCCTGACCTGGGGCGGTTCGCAGTTGTTCACCGGTCGTTTGTCTGATCGCATCGGCAGACACCGTCCCAATGTGTGGGGCATGTGCTTGTGTGGTGCCGGTGTGGCCTTGATGGTCAGTGGACAAGGCGTGTGGTGGTGGTCCTTGTCTGCTGCCTTGTCAGGCCTGGGCATGGCCTTGCTCTACCCCAATCTTTCTGCGGCTGTAGCCGACATTTCTCACCCGAGCTGGCGTGGTTCGGCCATCGGCATCTACCGTTTCTGGCGTGACCTGGGCTACGGCATTGGTGCGCTCGGCCTGGGGCTGACGGCACACTTTACCGGCCAGGTCGAAGCCGCTTTCTGGTTTGTGGCTCTGTCCATGCTGGCTTCCGGGCTGCTTTTGTGGTGGCTGGGTGAAGAGACCCATCCACGGCTGCATCCTGCTACATTGATTTCCAATTCACCCGCAACTTAAAGAGGAGACAACATGATCCGTCGACAATACCTTGTGGCTTGCTTTGCCTTTGCGAGCATGGCCATCACCCCCATGGCCTGGGCCGACAACAAGGCGGCCGCCATCGATGAAATGGAGGGCTACCTGGAGTTTGTGGACTACGGTGGTGGCGTGATTTTCGCTGAACAGATTCCCAAGGACGAATGGCCCAAGATGATGGTCATCGATGCACGCGATGCCGCCCAGTTTGCCAAAGGGCATATTCCCGGCGCGGTCAACATGGACTGGCGTCAGGTTCTGGCCAAACGAAACACCATCCCCAAAAACAAGCCTGTACTGATTTATTGCAACACCGGCTCCTTGTCTGCGCAAGCCGGTTTTGCACTGCGTGTGGCGGGCTGGGACAACGTCAAGATTTTGCAGGGCGGCATGGAGGAGTGGAAAGCCAAGGGCGGCTTTGACGCTGCCACCAAGGCTAGCGGCCCGGCCAAACACTGATTAATAAAAAACTTAATCAGCAACAAACGAATATTGAATTTACCTTATCTAAAGGAGTTTTTACAGTCAACACCTCAATAGATTCGTGGAGGTGGAGACATGCTCAAGGCGCTGATTTTCGATGTGGATGGCACGCTGGCCGACACGGAAATGGCGCATCTGGCCGCCTTCAACCACGCCTTTGCGCAAATGGGGCTGGATTGGTGCTGGGATGTGCCCTTGTACACCCGCTTGCTGGAGGTGTCTGGCGGCAAGGAGCGCATCCGTGCTTACTGGGAAAGCCGTGGCGACCTGCCCAAGGATGTCGGCCACGATGGCATTGCCCAGACCATTGCCCGTCTGCACGAACTCAAGACCGCTGCTTACGAGCAGGCCGTGCAGGACGGCATGGTGCAGATGCGTCCCGGTGTGCTGCCCCTGATGGCCGAAGCCATGGATGCGGGCCTTGTCCTGGCGATTGCCACCACCACCTCGCCCGTCAACATCACCAGTCTGCTCAAACAGGCCATGGGCCTGGACTGGCAAAAGCACTTTTCCGTCATTGAAGACGCGACCACTGCGCCGCGCAAGAAGCCTGATCCTTCGGTTTACCTGCAAACCCTCAAGCGTTTGGGGATGAATGCCAGCGACTGCCTGGCCCTGGAAGATTCGGCCAACGGCCTCAAGGCTGCGCGTAGCGCTGGCCTGGCCACCGTGATCACACAAAACGATTTCACCGCGCATCACGACTTTACGGGCGCCTTGCGCGTCTTGCCGAGCCTGGACGGCGTGGGCCTGGCACAGCTGCGCCAATGGCATGCAGCGCAAGCCTGAACACGAAAGAGAAAACACCATGACCGTTCGCATTGCCCCCTCCATTTTGTCGGCCGACTTTGCCCGCCTGGGCGAAGAGGTCCGTGCCATCGAAGCCGCAGGCGCCGACTGGGTGCACTTTGACGTGATGGATAACCACTACGTGCCCAACCTGACCATCGGTCCGCTGGTGTGCGAAGCGATTCGCCCGCATGTGCAGATTCCGATCGATGTGCACCTCATGGTCGAGCCGGTGGATGCGCTCATTCCCATGTTTGCCAAGGCGGGCGCCAACATCATCACCTTCCACCCCGAGGCCAGCCGCCATGTGGACCGCAGCCTGCAGCTCATTCGTGACCACGGTTGCAAGGCCGGACTGGTGTTCAACCCCGCCACGCCGCTGGAGTGGCTGGACCACGTCATGGACAAGGTCGATGTGATCCTGCTCATGAGCGTCAACCCCGGCTTTGGCGGTCAGAAATTCATTCCCTCCACGCTGGCCAAGTTGCGCCAGGCTCGCGCCCGCATCGATGCGCATGTGGCAGCGGGCGGCCAGCCCATCCTGCTCGAAGTCGATGGTGGCGTGAAGACCGACAACATTGCCGAGATCGTGGCCGCTGGCGCCGATGTGTGCGTGGCTGGCAGCGCTGTGTTTGGCGCGCCCGATGCCGATGGCGGTTACCGCGGCGTGATGCAGGCCCTCAAGCAGGCAGCTCACTGAAAACAATTCAAAAAACGGAGATTCCCATGACGACTGTCGTGACCCCTCGCACTTCTTCCACGCTCACGCAGTTTCTGATCGAGCAACGCCGTCGCCATCCTGATGCCAGTGGCGACTTCAATGCGCTCATTCTGGATGTGGCCATGGCCTGCAAAGCCATTGCCAAGTCGGTCGCCTACGGCGCCCTGGCCGACATGCTGGGCAACCACCCGGGTGATGGCAGCGGCAGTGTCAACGTACAAGGCGAAACCCAGAAAAAGCTGGATGTGCTGAGCAATGAGTTGTTCATCCGCATGAACGAATGGGGTGGTCACCTGGCGGGCATGGCCTCCGAAGAAATGGATGACCCGTATCCGATTCCCGAAGGCAAGCCGCGTGGCAAATACCTGCTGGTGTTCGACCCGCTGGACGGTTCCTCCAACATCGACGTCAACGTGTCCGTGGGCAGCATTTTCAGTGTGCTGCGCGCGCCCAAACATGTGAGCGACGGCGGCGAACTTACTGCTGCAGACTTCTTCCAGCCCGGGGCAGAGCAGGCCGCTGCGGGCTATGCGCTGTATGGACCCACCACCATGCTGGTCTTGTCGGTCGGCACGGGTGTGCACGGCTTCACGCTGGACCCGGTGATGGGCGAGTTCATGCTCACCCACCACGACCTGAAGGTGCCCGAGGACACGCAGGAATTTGCCATCAACGCGTCCAATGCTCGCTTCTGGGAAGCCCCAGTCAAGCGCTATGTGGACGAATGCCTGGCCGGAAAAACCGGTCCGCGCGGCAAGGACTTCAACATGCGCTGGATCGCCTCCATGGTGGCCGAGGCGCACCGCATCCTGATGCGCGGCGGTGTGTTCATGTACCCCCGCGACACCAAGGACCCCAGCAAGCCCGGTCGCCTGCGCCTGCTCTACGAGGCCAACCCCATTGGCTTCATCATGGAGCAGGCCGGTGGCCGCGCCAGCACCGGTCGTCAGGCCATGCTGCAGGTCCAACCCACCAGCTTGCACCAGCGCATTGGCCTGGTGTTTGGCTCCAAAAACGAGGTCGAGCGCATCGAGCGCTACCACGCCGAGCCGACGAAGGTCGAGGAAACCGGGAATCCCTTGTTTGCCGAACGCAGCCTGTTCCGCGATTGAGCGGGGCACTGAATCAAACCGGGACGCATCCCCTCAAAAGAATTTCAACTTCAGGAGACACACCATGTCTGAACGCCACCCCATCATCGCCATCACCGGCTCGTCTGGTGCAGGCACCAGCACCGTCACGCGCACGTTTTCCAATATCTTTCGCCGCGAAGGCGTGAAGGCCGCCATCATTGAGGGCGACAGCTTTCACCGCTACGACCGCAAGGAAATGAAGGCCCGTGGCGCCGAAGCTGAAAAGGCGGGCAATGCGCACTTCAGCCATTTCAGCGCCGAGAACAACCTGTTTGGCGAGATTGCGAACCTGTTCAAGACCTACGGTGAAACCGGCCAGGGCAAGTCGCGCAAATACCTGCACAACGCCGAAGAGGCTGAGCCCTATAAGCAGGAACCCGGCACCTTCACGCCCTGGGAGGATCTGCCCAATGACACCGACATGCTGTTCTACGAAGGTCTGCATGGCGCCGTGGTGACCGACGAGCACAACATTGCCCAGTACCCCGACCTGCGCGTGGGTGTGGTGCCTGTCATCAACCTGGAGTGGATCCAGAAACTCTGGCGCGACAAGCACCAGCGCGGCTACAGCACCGAGGCGGTGACCGACACCATCCTGCGCCGCATGCCCGACTATGTGAACTACATCGTGCCGCAGTTTGCGCACACGCATGTCAACTTCCAGCGCGTGCCGCTGGTGGACACCTCCAACCCCTTCATCGCCCGCGACATTCCCAGCGCGGACGAGAGCGTGGTGGTGATTCGCTTCGCCAACCCCAAAGGCATTGATTTCCCCTACCTGCTCAACATGATCGACAACTCCTGGATGAGCCGTGCCAATACCATCGTCGTGCCCGGCGGCAAGATGGAAATTGCCATGCAGCTCATCTTCACGCCTTTTGTCTGGCGCATGATGGAGCGAAAAAAGCGCGCTCTGGGTCTGGCTTGAGGGGGTGCAACACATGAGCGCAACACCGAATAAAGACATGGCCAACCGCATGGCCAACGCCATCCGCTTCCTGGCCATTGACGCCGTGGAAGCCGCCAAATCCGGCCACCCGGGCGCGCCCATGGGTATGGCCGAGATTGCCGAAGTCCTGTGGAACCGCCACCTGCGCCACAACCCTGGCAACCCCTTGTGGCCCGACCGTGACCGTTTTGTGCTGTCCAACGGCCACGGCTCCATGTTGATCTATGCTTTGTTGCATCTGACGGGCTACGACCTGCCGATGGATGAGCTTAAAAAGTTTCGCCAGTTGCACAGCAAGACGCCTGGGCACCCGGAAGTGGGCATCACCCCCGGCGTGGAAACCACCACCGGTCCGCTGGGCCAGGGCATCACCAATGCCGTGGGCATGGCGCTGGCCGAAAAACTGCTGGCCGCCGAGTTCAACCAGGAAGAGGGCGGGGAGCAGTTCACCATCGTGGACCACTTCACCTACGCCTTCCTGGGCGACGGTTGCATGATGGAAGGCATCAGCCATGAAGCCTGCTCGCTGGCTGGGACGCTGCGTCTGTCCAAACTAGTTGCGATCTACGACGACAACGGCATCTCGATCGACGGTCATGTCGAAGGCTGGTTTGCGGACGACACGCCCAAGCGCTTTGAGGCCTATGGCTGGAACGTGATCCGTGCAGTGGATGGGCACGATGCTGCTGCAGTGGACGCCGCCATTAAAGCTGCCAAAGCTCAAGCCGTGCTGCCCAACGGCAAGCCCACCTTGATTTGCTGCAAAACCGTCATTGGCCAAGGCTCGCCCAACAAGGCCGGCACGCACGATGTGCATGGCGCAGCTTTGGGCGCCGCCGAAATTGCCGCCACCCGCGAGGCGCTGGGTTGGGACGCCGCACCGTTCGAGATTCCAGCCGATGTGTCCCAAGCCTGGGATGGCCGTGCGCGCGGAATCCATATAGAACGCGAGTGGCGTGAGCGTTTTGAGGCGTATCGCGCCAAGTTCCCTAACGAGGCGGATGAGTTTGAACGCCGCATGCGTGGCGAACTCAGTCCTCGTTATGCCGAAGGGCTGGCGCAGGCGCTCGCAGCCATCGTGGCCAAGCCCGATGCCGTGGCCACCCGCAAGGCCAGCCAGAACGCGCTGGATGTG
>JBEEOS010000011.1:0-29934 GCA_041191485.1 Pseudomonadota bacterium | reverse complement strand
GCAATCGGGTACCAAGGACAACCGTCCTCGGCGTGGGCACGCTCCATGTACTGCACCATCGCCTCCTCGACCGCTTCGCGGGTGGGGGCCGCATGCGCAGCGTCAAAAAACTGCGCATCCCAAGTGGTCAGCAACCACGGGTTGTAGTAAGCCTCGCGCCCCACCATCACGCCATCGAGGTGCTGCAGGTGCTGCGCGATCGCGTCGTTGGTTTTGATGCCGCCATTGACAGCAAAAGTCAGCTGCGGGAAGTCTTTCTTGAGCTGATACGCCAGCTCATAGCGCAGGGGCGGAATCTCGCGGTTCTCCTTCGGCGAGAGTCCATCGAGCCAGGCATTGCGAGCATGGACGATGAACACCTCGCACCCCGCCTCGCTCACGGCACCGACAAAGTCACGCACAAAACCGTAACTTTCGATGCGGTCAATGCCGATGCGGTGTTTGACCGTGACGGGCACATCGACCACATCACGCATGGCCTTGACCCCATCGGCCACGGTTTGGGGCACATTCATCAGGCAAGCGCCGAATGCACCACGCTGCACCCGGTCTGATGGGCAGCCACAGTTGAGGTTGATCTCGTCATAACCCCACTGCTGCCCGAGCTTGGCCGCTTGCGCCAGATCAGCCGGCTCACTGCCGCCCAACTGCAGGGCGACAGGGTGCTCTTCAGCATTGAAACGCAAGTGACGCTGCACGCTGCCGTGCGTCAACGCTCCTGTCGTCACCATCTCGGTGTACAGACGGGTGTGACGCGTGAGCAAGCGGTGAAAGTAACGGCAATGGCGATCGGTCCAATCGAGCATGGGCGCGACTGACATTCGCCACGGGCTCAAGGTTGACAAGATTTCTGGCATCCCCGGATTATCCCAGCCCTCAAAAGAAAACCCCGCCAAAGGCGGGGTTCAGCTGGAGATCCGTCAAGATCAACCCATGTGCAAGCCACCGTTGACAGCAAAGTCAGCGCCAGTTGCATAGCCACCATCTTCGCTGGCCAGCCAGGCCACCATGGAGGCAATTTCGGCAGGCTCACCCAGACGCTTGACCGGCACACCGGCAACGATTTTCTCGAGCACATCGGGGCGAATGGCGCGAACCATGTCGGTACCGATATAACCGGGGCTCACGGTGTTGACGGTCACGCCCTTGGTCGCCATTTCCTGCGCCAAGGCCATGGTGAAACCGTGCATGCCCGCTTTGGCCGCCGAGTAGTTGGTCTGACCAGCCTGGCCTTTGTTGCCGTTGACGGACGAGATCTGCACGATACGGCCCCAGCCTTTTTCCACCATGTCAGGCACGACCTGTTTGGTCACGTTGAACATGGAGTTGAGGTTGGTGTCGATGACAGCATCCCAGTCTTCACGGGTC
Source organism: Pseudomonadota bacterium (assembly GCA_041191485.1). Lineage (GTDB taxonomy): Bacteria > Pseudomonadota > Gammaproteobacteria > Burkholderiales > Burkholderiaceae_C > Limnohabitans_A. The sequence continues at coordinate 28,566 of JBEEOS010000011.1, read as the reverse complement.
ATTTTCAGGAACACACGGTCTTTGGTGATACCGGCGTTGTTGACCAGCACATCAATCACGCCGTGTTCGGCCCTGGCCTTGGCGAAGGCATCTACCGTCGAAGCCCAATCTGCCACGTTGCCCACCGATGCATAGAAGGTATAGCCCAGTGCTTTTTGCTCGTCGAGCCACTTTTGGTAGTCGCGGGTGGGGCCACAACCGGCGATGACCTTGAAGCCATCCTTGTGCAGGCGCTGGCAAATGGCGGTACCGATACCGCCCATGCCGCCGGTGACGTAAGCAACTTTTTGACTCATGTTTGTCTCCTTGTTATGAGTTGTGTGAAAAAAATGATCAGACGCGTTCGATGGCCAGGGATACACCCATGCCACCGCCGATGCACAGGGCTGCGACACCCTTCTTGGCCTGGCTGCGCTGCATTTCATGCAGCAGGGTCACCAGAATGCGACAACCGGAGGCACCAATGGGGTGGCCGATGGCGATGGCGCCACCATTGAGGTTGACCTTGGCCGGATCAATGTCGAGCACCTTGTTGACGGCGCAGGCTTGCGCAGCGAAGGCTTCGTTGAGTTCAAACACGTCCACGTCCTGCACATTCCAGCCCGCACGGGCCAGGGCTTTTTGCGTGGCAGGCACCGGGCCCATGCCCATGGTGGCGGGGTCCAGACCCGAAGTGCCGAAAGCGGCGATGCGAGCCATCGGCTTGAGGCCCAAGGCAGCAGCTTTCTTGGCCGTCATGACCACCACGGCCGCTGCGCCATCGTTGATGCCGGAAGCGTTGCCAGCAGTCACAGACCCAGCTTTGTCGAAAGCGGGGCGCAGCCCCGCCAGGGCTTCGGCGTTGGTTTTCTTGTTGATGAATTCGTCGGTATTGAAGACCACCGGGTCACCCTTGCGTTGGGGAATGACCACGTCCACGATCTCGTCCTTGAACTTGCCGGCGTCTTGCGCAGCCGAAGCCTTGCGTTGACTGCCCAGGGCCAGCTCGTCTTGCATGTCGCGGGTGATGCCGTGCAACTTGGCCACGTTTTCAGCGGTGATGCCCATGTGGTACTGGTTGTACACGTCCCACAGACCGTCCACGATCATGGAGTCCACCATGTTCCAGTTGCCCATGCGTTGGCCGTCACGGCTGCCCATCAGCACGTGGGGCGAGGCACTCATGTTTTCCTGGCCACCTGCGACCACGATTTCGCTGTCGCCCCAGGCCACAGCCTGGGCAGCCAGCATCACGGCCTTGAGACCCGAGCCGCACACAGCGTTGATGGTCAACGCCGGGGTCTCCTTGGCAATGCCGGCTTTGAGCAGAGACTGACGCGCAGGGTTCTGGCCACTGCCAGCTGCCAACACCTGGCCCATGATGACTTCACCGATCTGGTCGGGCTGCAAACCCGCACGGGCCATGGCCTCCCGAATGACGATGCTGCCCAATTCGGGGGCAGCCACCTTGGCCAGCGAACCACCAAATTTGCCCACGGCTGTACGTGCGGCTGAAACGATGACGATATCTTCCATGTTGAGAGTCTCCTGCTAAATGAACAATCAGGCTTTCGCCTTTACATAACGGCCAGGTGCCGGCTCGATAGCCTTGTATTTGGCACCTTTGCCATAAGTTTTCGGGGCCGCAATTTGCTTGCCCGCATGCGTCTTGAGCCAATTCGACCAGTCATCCCACCAGCTGCCTGGCAACTCGGTCGCTCCGGCAATCCAGTCGTTGGCGTTTGCCGGGAACTTGCCATCCTCACGCACCCAATGGCTGCGTTTTTTGGATGCTGGCGGGTTGATCACGCCCGCGATGTGACCTGATGCCCCCATCACAAAACGCTTCTTGCCTGGCAGAACCTGTGTGCTGGCATAAGCGCCATCAATCGGCACAATATGGTCCTCGCGCGAACCATACAGGTACACCGGCAGGTTCACTTTGCGCAGGTCAATACCTTCGCCGCACACCTGCACCTTGCAGGGCTTGACCAGGTTGTTTTCAAGATAGGTGTTGCGCAGGTACCAGGCGTAGAAGGGGCCAGGCAGGTTGGTGGAGTCGCTGTTCCAGTACAACAGGTCAAACGGCGGTGGCGTCTCGCCCTTGAGGTAGTTGCCCACCACATAGTTCCAGACCAGGTCATTGGGCCGCAGGAAACTGAAAGTGGAGGCCAAGTCCTGCCCTTTGAGCAGACCACCCTTGCCCATTTGCATTTCACGGAACTTGACGAAGTTTTCGTCAATGAACACATCCAGCACACCGGTATCGGTGAAGTCGATCAGTGTGGTCAGGAACGTCGCGCTGGCCACAGAGTCGTCACCACGCGCAGCCAACACTGCCAGTGCATTGGACAAGATGGTTCCACCCACACAGAAGCCCAAGGCATTGATCTTCGGTGCGCCAGTGATGGCCTTGACCGTGTGGATGGCCTCCATGGCCGCATGTTCAATGTAGTCGTCCCACGTCTTGCCCGACATGGAGTCGTCCGGGTTGCGCCAGCTGACCACAAATGTGCGGTGCCCCTTGCTGACAGCGTATCGAATCAGCGAATTCTCGGGCTGCAAGTCCAGAATGTAGAACTTGTTGATGCAAGGCGGAATCAGCAGGAGGGGCCGCTCATACACCTTGGCTGTCAACGGCTTGTATTCGATCAGCTGGAAAAATTCGTTTTCAAACACCACCGCACCTTCGGTAGTGGCGACATTCTTGCCCACCTCGAACAGGCTTTCATCCGTCATGGACACATGGCCTCGCTCCATGTCGTGCACCAGGTTCTGAATGCCTTTGGCGATGCTCTCGCCCTTGGTTTCGACTGCTTTTTGCTGTGCCTCGGCATTCATGGCCAAGTAGTTGCTGGGCGCAGAGGCGGCCACCCATTGCTCAACGGCAAAACGAACACGTGCCCGTGTTTTGGCATCGGCATCAATCGCATCGGCCAGCGACATCAGCGTGCGTGCATTGAGCAAATAAACCGCAGCATTGAAGCTCGCCAAGGGGTTGGACGCCCATGCCTGTGAGGAAAAGCGACGGTCCTTGACCTGCAAGCTGTTTTGCAAACTCTGATTCCAGAGGTCTGCTGCATCCTTGAAATAATCGCCTTGGATTTTCTGCAGTTTCTGCGGATCCAGCTTTAACTGAGGTGCGGCGCCCTTGGGTAAGGCACCTGCACCGCCCAGGTCCATGCTTTGGAAGTTCTGCATGGCCTGGCCCCAGCCCTGGGTCAAACTTTGTTGGAATTGCTCAGTCATCTGGGACCAGAACTCGGGCATATTCGTATTCATCGCATTGTCTCCGCACAATGTTGACCTGATTGAAAAAATTCAGGTCAGAATCAGTATCAATCCATAAGTTGTCACCGAAATTACAAATTTCACAAATGACGTATCTCGTAGTTATCGCATGGTTCTATGTCGCTTTGATGATGAGCCTGGCTGAAGCTTTCAGCACTCAAGGCAGCATCCTTGGAGCCATTGTGACCTTGTTTTTGTATGGAATCGGGCCCATCGCTCTAGTGGTTTACCTCATGGGCACACCCGCCAGACGTCAAGCCAGACGCGCCAGAGAGCAGCGCGAAGCGGCATCAAGCCTTGGTCAGCCAGATACTGGCGGCCATGCGACCGGAACTTCCGAACAGGCGGGTATCCCTTCGGTGGGAGAAGAAAACCGATGACTGTGTAAAGGTGCACCAGCCTGGCCCGCCATCGTTGCCATCAATGGCCTGCACGTTCAATTGCCGCAGGCGCAAACGGGCCAGACCCGACAAATCCGCCAGCCACTTGCCCTGCACGAGACTCGGCACAAAGCATGTGCTCGCACCCTGACTCTGCTGCACAAATATCTGACGAACCTCATCACCCACTTCAAACGCTGTGGGACCGATACAAGGGCCTAACCAGGCATGCAACTCGTGTGCAGCGATACCTCGTGCTCGTGCAGCATGAACCATGACCTCCAGCACACCCTGGCCCTGATGCCCAGCCAGCCCGCGCCAACCGGCATGCCCTGCAGCCACCCATTGGCCACGCGCGTCGGTCATGAGCACAGGCATGCAATCCGCCACCATGATGGTGGCTGCCACCGATGCATCAGCACACTCACACACATCGGCCGTTTGCCCGTCTACAGACGCCTCGGAAAGCACCACGCTGCGGGTCCCATGCACCTGCGTCAAATAAACGGGCCTGCGCCCCAGCGTCTGTTGCCAAAGCGCACGGTTGGCTTGAACGTGTTCAGGATCATCGCCGACATGGTCACCGAGGTTCAGGCTGTTCCATGGTGCGCTGGAGACCCCCCCAGTCCGGGTGGACATGCAAGCTTTCACATGCGCGGGCACTGACCAACGGGGAACAAGGATCTGTCCTCCCCCTGGGGCAGGCTTGAAATCAGGTCCAGTAGAGGTGGCTGTGCTCATGCTTGCAGCATAACGCCTGGCGAGTGCAACTGAACGCCAGTTGCGGTCTAATCGAGTCATGTCGATGTCTGACCCACCCCTGCCCTGGATTGAAGCAGACCAGGCCTTGCCTGCACCCGATGGCGCCTGGGGCGCCCAAAGCTCAGCCCCGGGCCTGTTGGCGGCCAGCCCGGACTTGACGGCGCAGCAGGTCGCGCAGGCCTATGCTCAAGGCACCTTTCCCTGGTACAGCCGTGGACAACCGGTGTTGTGGTGGTCACCGGACCCCCGCATGGTGCTGCAGCCCAAGGCTTTTCGCTTTCATCGATCGCTTCAGCAAAGCCTCAAAAAACAGCTGCACACGCCTGGCGTTCGCCTGTGCTTTGATAGCGCTTTCACACAGGTCATGCAACGCTGTGCTAGCAGCCCGCGGCATGGACAAAACGGCACCTGGATTGTTCCGCGCATGATCGAGGTCTATACCGAATTGCACCAGCAAGGACTGGCCCACAGCGCGGAGTTGTGGCTGGGCGAGAGGCTGATGGCGGGACTGTATTTTGTGAGTCTGGGACATGCCGTCTTTGGCGAGTCCATGTTCACCTCGCTACGCGATGGCTCCAAAATGGCGCTGAGTCTGCTGGTGAGCGTTTGCCTGCGCCACAACGTTCCCATGATTGACTGCCAACAAAACACAGCTCACCTGGCCAGTCTAGGGGCTGGAGAAATCAGCCGACAACGATTCCTTGACATCGTCAAGCAGGAACAGTGCAAGAACACCATTGCGTGGTCCGAGCAAGGCCTATACTGGGACGAACTCTTGAACCTTTGACCGTGAGCAGCATTCAGGAACTCCCCCTCAAGGCTCTGCAGTTTTATGCCACAGCCCCCTATCCGTGCAGTTACCTGCCCGAACGGATGGCGCGCTCGCAAGTGGCGACCCCAAGCCATCTGATCGACAACGAGGTTTACTCGGATCTGGTCACGCAAGGCTTTCGCCGCAGCGGTTTGTTCACCTATCGTCCGTACTGCGATGGCTGCCAGCAATGTGTGGCGCTGCGTGTGCCGGTCGAGCGCTTCAAACCCAGTCGTAGCCAGCGCCGCTGCTGGCAAGCACACCAACATCTGCAAGTGCGGATCATGAACCTGCACTTCAACACTGAGCATTACACGCTGTACTTGCACTACCAGCGCTCCCGACACCCTGGGGGAGGCATGGACGATGACAACGTGGAGCAGTACCAGCAATTTCTGCTGCAAAGCCGAGTCAACTCGCGTCTGGTCGAATTCAGGGCCCCTGACTCAGGCAAACTTCTGATGGTCAGCCTGATTGATGTGCTCAATGATGGCCTCTCTGCGGTCTACACTTTCTTCGACCCTGCCCATAAACAGGGTCTGGGCACCTTCAATGTCCTTTGGCAAATCGAGCAAGCCCGCCACCTTCAAGTTCCGTATGTCTATCTTGGCTACTGGATCAGCGACAGCCCGAAAATGGCCTACAAAAGCAAGTTTCAACCGTGTCAAATTCTGAAACATGGTCACTGGCAAGACAAGCCGATTTGAATTTCGCAGTATAAAATTCAGGCTTGCTTTGTGAGAGGTTGTCCATGAGAAAAGCAGATGCCGCAGCGCCCGCTACACCTACGATCCAGGTGATCGAACGCATGTTCACCCTGATCGATGTACTGGCTTCGCGCGAAGACGCCATCACCCTCAAGGAAATCAGCGAAAAGACAGGGCTGCACCCCTCTACTGCTCACCGCATCCTCAATGATCTGACGCTTGGTCGCTTTGTGGACCGCCCCGAAGCTGGCAGTTACCGGTTGGGCATGCGACTGCTGGAATTGGGCAATCTGGTCAAAGGCCGCCTGAATGTACGCGATGCCGCCATTGAACCCATGAAGGCCTTGCACAAACTGATCCAGCAACCCGTCAACCTCAGCGTACGCCAGGGTGACGAGATTGTGTACGTAGAGCGCGCCTACAGCGAGCGTTCGGGCATGCAGGTGGTTCGCGCCATTGGTGGGCGTGCTCCATTGCATCTGACATCGGTGGGCAAGCTTTTTTTGGCACAGGACGACCCCCTGCGCGTGCGCGGATATGCAACCCGCACCGGCCTGACAGGCCACACCCGCAACAGCATCACGCAATTGCAGGTGCTTGAACGCGAACTCTCACGCGTCAAGCAAAGCGGCGTGGCGCGCGATAACGAAGAGCTGGAGTTGGGCGTTCGATGCATTGCCGCAGGCATCTACGATGACCAGGGCAAACTGCTGGCGGGATTGTCGATTTCAGCACCGGCAGACCGCATGGACGACGAGTGGTTGCCCAAGCTGCAAAGCACCGCCGATGCCATTTCACAAGAGCTGGGCTACGATCCGCACCCGCACAGCTGAACTCTCCATTAGCTGCTGTGCTCGCTGACAAAAGCCTGTAGTGCTGCACTGCGGCCGCCATGCGACTCGATCCAGCGACGCACGCGCTCCGCATCAGCAATTCGGCTGAGCTTGCCAGCGGAATCCAGGAACACCATGATCAGATTGCGCCCGGACACTTCTGCCTTCATGACCAGACAACGTCCAGCCTCTCGGATGTACCCGGTTTTTTGCAGACTGATGTCCCAGTTGGGGCTTTTGACCAATGGATTGGTGTTGCGAAACTGCAGAGTGCGGCGCCCCACCTCCACCTCATAACCATGAGAAGTGGACAGCTCGCGCATCAGGGGCTGCCGCGACGAGGCCGCCACCAAACGCGTGAGATCCTGCGCACTGGACTGGTTCTTGCTCGACAAGCCGGTGGGCTCCACATAGCGTGTGTCATCCATCCCCAGTTCGCGCGCCTTGGCGTTCATTTTCTGAACAAACACGTCCATGCCACCGGGATATGTACGCCCCAAGGCATGAGCCGCACGGTTCTCGCTGGACATCAGGGCCAGGTGCAACAAGTCGCCACGGCTCAAACGCGTCCCTACGTTCAATCGGGAGGAGCTGCCTTTTTCCGTGTCGACATCGTCTTGCGTGATGGTGATCATCTCATCCATGGGCAATTTCGCTTCGGACACCAGCAACCCCGTCATGAGTTTGGTCAGGGACGCAATCGGGAGCACAGCATGGTCGTTTTTGCTCAGCAGGACCTCGCGCGTGTCCTGGTCAATCACCAAAGCTACGCTCGAGCGCAAAGACAAGGGGTCTCGTGCAGCATGCAAGCCCGCCTGCTGACCAAATGACGCTGCATCCACAGGCGCAGCCTTGAAGGATCGCTTGACCGTACGGTTTTTCTGACTGACTTTGCGAGTCACCGTTTTGGCAACTCGCTTTTTCTTGACTTGAGTGGTTTTTTCCGCAGCAACCACCGATGGCGTCATGCCCACCATCCCTACAGCCAGCGCAAAAGCCAGCATCACTCCACCCCAGCGGCCGACCCACGGGCGATTGGCCAAAACTGCTGCCAAATATGGAGTTTTTGTGAATTTCATTAAAAAAATGCCGAAAACAAAAATACAACTGACTGATAGTTTATATGAATAAAAAAAGCCATGCAAGATCAAACACTTGCATGGCTTTGTTGAAGCGCAGTTTTTTTGTAAAGATCAGCCTTGCGCTGCCACGCGCTCGGCTTTGCTGTGCAGCTTGTTCAATGCACTCAGGTAGGCTTTGGCAGAAGCCACCACGATATCTGGGTCCGCCCCCACGCCGTTGACCACCCGACCGCTGTTTTGCAGGCGCACAGTCACCTCACCCTGGCTTTCGGTGGAGCCACTGATGGCATTGACCGAATAAAGCACCATTTCCGCACCACTTTTCACATGGGCTTCAATGGCTTTCATGGATGCATCCACCGGGCCATTGCCTGTCGCTTCACTCTTGACTTCTTTGCCCTGAACGGTAAAGACAATCGCGGCCTGCGGCTGCTCGCCCGTTTCACTGTGCTGCGACAGGGAGACAAAACCGTATTGGTCTTGCTCGGCCGCCGCACCCTCGCTGTTGAGCAGCGCCAGAATATCCTCGTCAAAAATTTCACTCTTGCGATCCGCCAGTTCCTTGAATTTGGTAAAGGCGTTGTTGATCTCTGTTTCGCTGTCGAGCTCGACGCCCAGCTCTTGCAAGCGCAGTTTGAAGGCGTTGCGACCAGACAGTTTACCCAGCACAATCTTGTTGGCGCTCCAGCCCACATCCTCGGCACGCATGATTTCATAGGTGTCGCGGGCCTTGAGTACGCCATCCTGGTGAATGCCCGAAGCATGTGCAAACGCATTTGCACCCACCACCGCCTTGTTAGGCTGGACCACAAAGCCCGTGGTCTGGCTGACCATACGGCTGGCTGCCACGATATGCTGGGTGTCGATACCGACATCCAGGCCGAAGTAGTCGCGGCGCGTCTTGACGGCCATCACCACCTCTTCCAGGGAGCAGTTGCCCGCACGCTCACCCAGGCCATTGATGGTGCACTCCACCTGTCGCGCACCACCGATCTTCACGCCCGCAAGCGAGTTGGCGACCGCCATGCCCAGGTCGTTATGACAATGCACCGACCAGATGGCTTTGTCGGCATTGGGCACCTTCTCGCGAAGCGTCTTGATGAAGTTGCCATACAACTCGGGGATCGCATAGCCCACCGTGTCCGGAATATTGATGGTGGTGGCACCTTCTTTGATCACGGCCTCGACCACACGGGCCAGAAAGTCGATTTCACTGCGATAACCATCCTCGGCACTGAATTCGACATCGGCGCACAAGTTACGAGCGAAACGCACGGCCTGCTTGGCCTGCTCGAGCACTTGCTCGGGCGTCATGCGCAACTTCTTTTCCATGTGCAGCGGAGACGTGGCAATGAAGGTGTGGATACGACCGCTGTTGGCCCCCTTGAGCGCTTCGGCCGCACGCGAAATGTCGCGATCGTTGGCACGCGAGAGCGAGCACACGGTGGAGTCCTTGATGGCGTTGGCAATGGTCTGCACGGCTTCGAAGTCGCCATTGGAGCTGGCAGCAAAACCGGCCTCGATCACATCCACCCGCAGTCGCTCCAGCTGGCGCGCAATACGCAGCTTTTCGTCACGCGTCATCGACGCACCGGGAGACTGCTCGCCATCACGCAAGGTGGTGTCAAAAATGATCAACTTGTCTGCCATGTTCACTCCAGTATCGAAATCACCGCAGGGTTTGAAAAACAAAACAAAAAGCCCGCTGCGGTTTGCATGCGGGCTTTTTGGGGTTTGTTGGCTTGCGCTACATATCCCGCCCGCAGGGCGTTAGCAGTAGAGCAAGCGAAAACATATTCATGGCAATGAATGTAGCACAGTTTGAAAAATACTGCTCATTCGTCCACATGCAAGCCGCGCTCATCGGGCTCATCCGTGGAGGTGCTGATCAAGCTCACCGGTTCGCCCTTGAATTTACGCCACAGGTACATGGCATAGCCGCTCAGGCCGTAGGTCATGAACAGTCCAAACAGCACAGATGGCGGGTGAATATTGATCACTGCAATCAGCAGCACCAGCATGACCAACCCGACAAATGGCACGCTTTTCTTGAGCTGCAGGTCCTTGAAGCTGTAAAACGGTACATTGGTCACCATGGTCAAGCCCGCATACAGAGCCAGCGCAAACATGGCCCATGCCAGACTGGCGGGCGCCATCTCCAGATCCGTCATGATCCAGATAAACCCCACCACCAACGCTGCAGCGGCTGGGGACGGCAAGCCTTGAAAGTAACGTTTATCCACCACGCCGGTGTTGACGTTGAATCGGGCAAGACGCAAGGCCGCACAAGCGCAATACACGAAAGCCGCAATCCAGCCCCAGCGGCCCAGCCCACGCAACGCCCATTCATAGGCAATCAATGCGGGTGCTGCACCAAACGACACCATATCGGCCAGCGAGTCCATTTGCTCGCCAAAAGCGCTTTGGGTGTTGGTCATGCGGGCCACGCGGCCATCCAGACTGTCGAGCACCATGGCACAGAACACACCAATGCAAGACAGGTCATAGCGCCCATTCATGGCCATCACGATGGCATAAAAGCCACCAAAAAGTGCTGCCAATGTAAACAGATTGGGCAACACATAAATGCCCTTGGAAGGCTTGCGACGAACCGGATGAGAATCCATGAATATCCTTGTTTCAACAGGCTCGACCTGAGGTCGATACTTGGGCCCCAAGTGTAAGCCAGAGTTCAGCCAACAAAAAAGGCCACCGAAGTGGCCTTTGAGTGAACGCACAGAACCGATCAGTTGCGCGTCTGGTCGACCAGCTTGTTTTTCGCGATCCAGGGCATCATGGCGCGAAGTTGAGCGCCGACTTTCTCGATCGAGTGGTCTGCGTTCAGGCGACGACGAGCTGTCATGCTGGGATAGTTGGTTTTACCTTCCAGGATGAACATCTTGGCGTATTCACCGGTCTGGATGCGCTTCAAGGCATTGCGCATGGCTTCGCGAGACTTTTCGTTGATGACTTCGGTGCCGGTCACGTACTCACCATACTCTGCATTGTTGGAGATGGAGTAGTTCATGTTGGCGATGCCGCCTTCGTACATCAGGTCAACGATCAGCTTCAACTCGTGCAAGCACTCGAAGTAGGCCATTTCAGGGGCGTAGCCAGCTTCGGTCAAGGTTTCGAAGCCCATCTTCACCAGTTCGACTGCGCCACCGCACAGCACGGCTTGCTCGCCGAACAGGTCAGTCTCGGTTTCTTCCTTGAAGTTGGTCTCGATGATGCCGCCCTTGCCACCGCCGTTGGCCATGGCGTAAGACAAGGCCAGATCGCGAGCCTTGCCGGACTTGTCCTGGTACACGGCGATCAGGGAAGGCACACCGCCGCCCTTGAGGTATTCGGAGCGCACGGTGTGGCCAGGGCCTTTGGGGGCAACCATGATCACGTCCAGGTCAGCGCGGGGCACGACCTGGTTGTAGTGCACGTTAAAGCCGTGGGCAAAAGCCAGGGTAGCACCCTGCTTCATGTTGGGGGCAACGTTGTTGTTGTACACCTCGGGGATGTTCTCGTCGGGCAACAGGATCATGACCACATCAGCAGCCTTGACAGCATCGTTGACTTCCATGACGGTCAGGCCAGCTTTGGCCACTTTGTCCCAGGAAGCGCCGCCCTTGCGCAGGCCGACCACGACTTTGACGCCGCTGTCATTGAGGTTCTGGGCATGGGCGTGACCCTGGCTGCCGTAACCAATGATGGCCACGGTTTTGCCTTTGATCAGGCTGAGGTCACAGTCTTTGTCGTAAAAAACTTTCACAGGGTTCTCCTTTGGAATAAGTTCAATGTGAGGTCAAAAATCAGACACGCAAAATGCGTTCGCCACGGCCAATGCCGCAAGCGCCTGTACGTACAGTTTCGAGGATAGCGCTTCGGTCAATCGCTTCCAGGAAAGCATCGTTCTTGGATGAGTCACCGGTGAGCTCAATGGTGTAGCTCTTGTCGGTTACATCAATCACACGGCCGCGGAAGATGTCGGCCATGCGTTTCATTTCTTCGCGCTCCTTGCCCACGGCGCGCACTTTCACGAGCATCAGCTCGCGCTCGGTGTAGGCACCTTCGGTCAGGTCCACCACCTTGACCACCTCGATCAGGCGGTTGAGGTGCTTGGTGATCTGCTCAATCACTTCGTCAGATCCGGTTGTCTGAATGGTCATGCGCGACAAGCTCGGATCTTCTGTAGGCGCAACGGTCAAAGACTCGATGTTGTAGCCACGAGCGGAAAACAAGCCCACGACACGCGAGAGCGCACCGGCTTCGTTTTCAATCAAAACGGCAATGATGTGTTTCATGTTCTAGCTTCCTCTTTTCGCTGCCCTCCCCTGCGCACGGTAATGCGCAGGCTTGGCAGACAATAGATTCAACAATGGGTTAAAGGTCCTCGGAGGCCAGGAGCATCTCAGTGATGCCCTTGCCTGCCTGCACCATCGGGAACACGTTCTCGGTGGGGTCGGTCTGGAAGTCGATGAAGACCGTGCGGTCCTTGAGCTTGCGCGCCTCAATGAGGGCGCCTTCGACGTCTTGTGGACGCTCGATGCGCATGCCGACATGCCCGTAGGCTTCTGCCAGCTTCACGAAGTCAGGCAACGCATCCATATAGCTGTGGCTGTAGCGGCCGGAATATTCGATTTCCTGCCACTGGCGCACCATGCCCAGGTAGCGGTTGTTCAGCGACAGAATTTTGATGGGCGTGTTGTACTGCAGGCAGGTGGAGAGCTCCTGAATGCACATCTGCACCGAACCCTCGCCCGTGATGCAGAAAACCTCGCTCTCAGGCTTGGCCAGCTTGATGCCCATGGCATACGGAATGCCCACGCCCATGGTGCCCAGACCGCCAGAGTTGATCCAGCGACGCGGCTCGTCAAACTTGTAATACTGGGCGGCAAACATCTGGTGCTGGCCCACGTCTGACGTGATGTAGGCGTCTGCATCCTTGGTCATGTTCCACAGGGTTTCAACCACCATCTGGGGCTTGATGACCTGGGTGTTGCCGCGGTCGTACTTCATGCAGTCGCGCGAACGCCAGCCTTCGACCGTGTTCCACCAGCTCTTGAGTGCTTCGGCGTCGAGTTTGAGATTGGACTCGCGAATCATGCCGATCAGCTCGGTCAACACATCCTTGACATCCCCCACGATAGGCACGTCCACCTTGACGCGCTTGGAAATGCTCGAAGGGTCAATGTCGATGTGAATGATCTTGCGTTCCACAGAGGCAAAGTGCTTGGGGTTACCGATCACGCGGTCATCAAAACGTGCGCCAACCGCCAGCAACACGTCGCAGTTCTGCATCGCATTGTTGGCTTCGAGCGTACCGTGCATGCCCAGCATGCCCAGGAAGCGGCGGTCGGTGGCGGGGAAAGCACCCAAGCCCATCAAGGTGTTGGTGACTGGCACATTGAGCAAGTCCACCAAGGCACGCAACTCCGCGCTGGCGTTGCTCAGGAGCACACCACCACCGGTATAGATGTAGGGCCGTTTGGCGGACATCAACAGTTGCAAGGCTTTACGGATTTGGCCGCCATGGCCTTTGCGCACCGGATTGTAGGAACGCATTTCAACCGATTCGGGATAACCGGCGTACAAGGCCTTGTTGAAGGAAACGTCCTTGGGAATGTCCACCACCACCGGGCCAGGACGGCCACTGCGGGCAATGTGGAAGGCCTTTTTCATCACATCGGCCATGTCACGAGCATCCTTGACCAGGAAGTTGTGCTTGACGATGGGGCGAGTGATACCGACCGTGTCGCACTCCTGGAAGGCATCCAGACCAATGGCCGCAGTGGGCACCTGGCCGGAGATGATCACCATGGGAATGCTGTCCATATAGGCAGTGGCGATACCGGTGACCGCATTGGTCAGCCCGGGTCCGGAGGTGACAAGGGCCACGCCCACATCGCCTGTGGCGCGCGCATAACCGTCAGCGGCGTGGACTGCCGCCTGCTCGTGCCGCACCAGCACGTGCTGGATGGTGTCTTGTTTGTAGAAGGCATCGTAGATGTGCAAGACCGCACCACCAGGATAGCCCCAGATGTATTTGACGTTTTCGGCTTGCAAGGCCTTGACCAGAATTTCTGCGCCACGCAATTCCTGCCCTTGGGCTGCGTTCGCTGCGGAGGCCATTTCGGCTTTGGACATTTCCATTTTCAACCTTTGTGAATTTCTCTGACGAAAAACCTTGGGTGCCCCTTGGCACGACTCTTGTGAAGTGGCTTTGGGACTTAAGACCAACACCATGGGCCCACAATTTGTGACCGGGCCGGATGATGATCCGTTTGCTCGTTTTCAGTTGCAAACGCGCATTATCGCACCAATCCTGGCGCACCGGTTTGCAAAACAATCGGGTGCGATAATCCCCTTCGATATTGCTCTTGACCCGAATGAACCTCACACCCCAACCTCCTTTGCAAGCACCAGGCCTGCGCCGGCGAATGGCCTGCTGGCTGTACGAAGGCATGCTGCTGTTCGGCGTGGTATTCATCGCAGGCTATTTGTTCGGCACACTCAGCCAGACGCGCAACGCGCTGGACAACCGCCACCCTCTGCAATTTTTCGTATTTCTGGTGCTGGGCATTTATTTCACCTGGTTCTGGTCAAAAGGCCAGACCCTGGCCATGAAAACCTGGCACATCCGCATCACAGATACCCAGGGCAAGCCCTTGAGCCAGTCTCGGGCATTGGCACGCTACCTGCTCGGCTGGATCTGGTTCCTGCCGCCCCTGTCCATGCAGTGGCTTTTTCAACTGCCGGCGGCCCAGGTTTTGATCCTGAGCGTGGGCTGGATCGCCATTTGGGCCTTGCTTAGTCGCTTCCACCCCCAGCAGCAGTTCTGGCACGACCAGCTGGCAGGCACACGCCTGATCTCGGTCAAACCTTCGCCCAAGGACAAATCATGAGTGCGCCCCAACCGCAGTACCAAAATGCCCAGAAAGCGCGTCGCGGATTGAACCGCCTGATGCATGCTGCCGGTTACTCTTGGGCCGGCTTGAAATCAGGCTGGCACGAAACCGCCTTTCGCCAGGAAGTTCTGGCCTCGATCGTCATGTTGCCTTTGTCTTTTTGGCTTGGGCAATCCTGGGTAGAGGTGGCTTTGTTGTCGGGATCTGTACTTTTGGTGATGATGGTGGAGTTGCTCAACACCGCGATTGAATCCGTGGTGGATCGCGTGGGCCCGGAGTGGCACGACTTGTCCAAACGCGCCAAAGACATGGGCAGCGCCGCGGTGTTGCTGGCCATGCTGCTGTGCGGCGGGATCTGGATCGCGGCGATTTGGCAGTTTGTTCACAACCTTTGAACGCGCATGACCTCCCCAAAACCTGCCTTCTCGCTTTGCGTTTACTGCGGCTCACGCCACGGCAATAACCCTGTCTACACCCAAATCGCTCTTGAGGTCGGACAGTGGATTGGCCATCATGGTGGCCAGCTCGTCTATGGTGGCGGTCGAAATGGACTCATGGGTGAAGTCGCACAAGCCACCCTGGCAGCCGGTGGCAGCGTTGTGGGCATCATTCCCAAGGCACTGCAAGAGCGCGAATGGGCGCATCAAGGCTGCTCCGAGCTGCACATTGTGGACACCATGCATGAGCGCAAGCGCATGATGATGGAGCGCGCCGACGCATTTGTGGCACTGCCCGGCGGCATTGGCACCTTTGAAGAGTTTTTTGAGGTCTGGACCTGGCGTCAGCTGGGCTACCACGACAAGCCCGTGGGTTTACTCAACGTCCAAGGCTATTACGATCATCTGCTGAACTTCACACGCCAAAGCACCGAGGCAGGCTTCATGGGCGAGTGGCAAAACGAACTGATTCGCTGCGCATCGACAGTGGGCGAATTGTTACCCATGCTCATCAACGAAGCGGGGCTGTCAACCGCCCCGCGTTCCAACCAACTCTGATCGCCATCAGATTGCGGTTTCGTCCTGCTCGCCGGTACGGATACGTACCACGCGCTCCACAGTCGTGACAAAAATCTTGCCGTCACCAATCTTGCCGGTGCGCGCAGCCTTGACGATGGCGTCCACGCAACGCTCCACATCGTCGTCCTTGACGACCACTTCCACCTTCACCTTAGGCAGGAAGTCCACGACGTATTCAGCACCACGGTACAGCTCGGTGTGGCCCTTCTGACGGCCAAAACCCTTGACTTCGGTCACGGTCAAGCCGGTCACCCCACATTCGGCCAAGCCCTCACGGACTTCTTCGAGTTTAAAAGGCTTGATGACGGCAGTGATTTGTTTCATGTGCAATACCTCCGGGGAAATCAGGATCTAAAACGGTTGGTAATAGGATAACGCCAATCCTTGCCAAAACTGCGGTGGGTCACACGAATGCCTACCGGCGACTGTCGACGTTTGTACTCGTTGATGCGAATCAGACGCACCACTTTTTCAACATCGGCGCGCTCAAAACCATCGGCCACCAAGGCTTGCAAACCCTCGTCATTTTCCATGTACCGGCTGATGATGGCGTCCAGCACCTCATACTCCGGCAAGCTGTCCTGGTCTTTCTGGTCCGGGCGTAACTCGGCACTAGGCGGACGCGTGATGATGCGCTCAGGAATCGGACTGCCCCCGGTGCCATAAGGATCATGGGCATTGCGCCAGCGCGCCAGGCGAAACACCCGTGTCTTGAGCACATCCTTGATGACTGCAAAGCCCCCGGCCATGTCGCCATAGAGGGTGCAGTAGCCCGTAGCCATTTCGCTCTTGTTGCCGGTGGTCAGCACCAGCGAGCCTGTTTTGTTGGACAGTGCCATGAGCAAAGTCCCGCGTATACGCGCCTGCAGGTTTTCTTCGGTCGTGTCCTCAGTCAGACCAGCAAACTGAGGGGCCAGCGCAGAGCGAAACTGCGCAAACAAATCTGCAATCGGGATTTCGTCGTAGCGTACCTTCAGGCGCGCGACCATCTCGCGCGAATCGATCCAGCTGATGTCCTGCGTGTAGGGCGAGGCCATCATCACCGCGCGCACTTTGTCTGCCCCCAAGGCATCGACAGCCAGCGCGAGCACCAGGGCCGAATCGATACCGCCGGACAAGCCCAGAATCACCCCTGGAAAGCCGTTCTTGCCAATGTAGTCGCGAATACCCAGGACCAGGGCGTGCCAAAGCTGTGCGTCTTCATCGTCATGCGCACTGATCGGGCCAGGAAGCATTTGCCCCTGCTCGGACATGCTGACTTCCAGCGCAGCCTCTACAAAACCTGGGGCCCGGGCAACAAGCTCGCCTCGGGCATCAAGAGCGAAAGAGCGGCCCTCAAACACCACCTCATCCTGCCCCCCCACCAGGTGGGCATACACCAGTGGCAGGCCCGTTTCCAGTACACGTTCGCGCATTTGCGCTTCGCGTTCATGGCCCTTGTCCACGTGAAAGGGCGATGCATTGAGCACTGCCAGCAGCTGCGCGCCCGATTGAAGGGCCTGCTGCGCGGGGCCCGCAAACCAGGCGTCCTCGCAGATGAGCAAACCGACACGCAGGCCCTGCACTTCAAACACACAAGCCTCGCGGCCCGGCGTGAAATAGCGACGCTCGTCAAACACCTGGTAGTTGGGCAACTCCTGCTTGTCGTAGTGGGCCACGACTCGCCCCTGCGACAGCACCGAGGCGCGGTTGTAGCGCTGCACCTGACTGACGCTGCGGCTGCGCAGACTGCCGCCTACCGGATGGCCCACCACCACATGCAAGCCAGGCAACCCTGCCAGCGCCTGCGCCAGCGCATCGACAGCCTGGTCGCAGGCCTGAATGAAGGCGGGGCGCAACAACAAATCTTCAGCGGCATAACCGCAAATCGAGAGCTCAGGGGTGAGCACCAGGCGGGCGCCGCCTGCGTAGGCCGCTTGGGCTGCTTCAATGATTTTTTGGGCATTGCCCGTCATGTCGCCCACCACCAAATTGAGCTGGGCCACACTGATTTTCAGAGTCATACAGATGCAATCGAGTGGGTTGCCGAATTATCTCATCGCGCCTGTCAAAGCAGAAAAAAAGCCTGTTGCAGCCAAAGCTGCAACAGGCTTTGCAAGCCGAATGCGGAAATCAGGCCTTGCTGTAGGCGGCGATACCGTCGGTGATTTCTTTCTTGGCGGCATCGATGCCTTCCCAACCGAGGACTTTGACCCATTTGCCTTTTTCAAGGTCCTTGTAGTGCTCAAAGAAGTGGGCAATTTGCTGGAGCTGCAATTCGTGCAAATCTGCAGTGGATTTGATGTTGGAATAAATGGGCAAGAGCTTGTCCACCGGAACGGCCAATACCTTGCCGTCCACGCCGCCTTCGTCTTCCATCTTCAAAATGCCAATGGCACGGCAGGTAATGACCACACCGGCAGGCAAGGGGAAAGGCGTCATGACCAGCACATCCACCGGGTCACCGTCACCGGCGATGGTCTGCGGAACATAGCCGTAGTTGGTGGGGTAGTGCATGGCGGTGCCCATGAAACGGTCCACAAAAATGGCGCCGCTTTCCTTGTCCACCTCGTATTTGATGGGGTCAGAGTTCATCGGAATTTCGATGATCACGTTGAAAGCTTCAGGGGCTTTGCTGCCAGGGGTCACTTTGTCGAGGGCCATGTTCTCGTCTCTACTCAGGAAATGGAAAGAAAGGTGTAAAACACCGGGATTACCCCAGATTTTACTTTCACCGGGCTTGCGCCTGATCCACATGGATCTTTTCTGCTCGGGCAAAATAGGCACATGTCTGAAAGTGTTTACCCCCTGATAGACCTGCGGGCTGCTGCCCTGCCTTTGCCCCCCTCCTCGGATGCGGCAAGCGTGGGCCGCGCACTGCTGGACACGCATGCCCGCCCCTTGCACGATTTACGCATCAGCGTGACCGACCGCTGCAACTTCCGATGCAGCTATTGCATGCCCAAGGAAGTCTTTGACAAAGACTACGCCTATTTGCCCCACAAAGATTTGCTCAGCTTTGAGGAAATCACCCGCCTGGCTGAAAACTTTGTCGCCCTGGGCGTTCGCAAGATTCGCCTGACCGGCGGTGAGCCTTTGCTGCGCAAGAACATCGAAATCCTGATCGAGCAGCTGGCCAGCCTGCGCACGCCCGAGGGCAGCCCCCTGGACCTGACACTGACCACCAACGGCTCGCTGCTGGCACGCAAGGCCCAAAGCCTCAAGGATGCTGGACTGCAGCGCGTTACCGTCAGTCTGGATGGACTGGACGATGCCGTCTTTCGCCGCATGAACGATGTGGACTTTCCCGTTCAGGACGTTCTGGAAGGCATTGAGCGCGCCCAGCAAGTGGGGCTTGGCCCCATCAAGGTCAACATGGTGGTCAAGAAGGGTACCAACGAACAGGAAATTGTGCCCATGGCGCGCCACTTCCGTCACAGCGGTGTGCATCTGCGCTTCATTGAGTACATGGACGTGGGCGCCACCAACGGCTGGCGCATGGACGAGGTCATGCCCAGCGCGGAGGTGCTCAATCTGTTGCGGCAGGAGTGGCCAATGGTGCCGCTGGAGCAAAGCACTGTTGGCGAAACCGCACAACGCTGGGGGTACGCTGACGCAGCAGGGCAATACGACAAACAGGCTGGCGAAATCGGCCTGATCAGCAGCGTCACCCAGGCCTTTTGCGGTGACTGCAACCGGGCCCGGCTGTCCACCGAAGGCCGCTTGTACCTGTGCCTTTTTGCTGGCCAGGGCTATGACCTGCGCACATTGTTGCGTGAGCAAGCGCTCAACGACGAACAACTGCGCGCCCAGATTGACGCCATCTGGCGCCAACGCAAAGACCGTTACTCGCAAATGCGCAGCCAGGCACCGGCTGGCACAGCCCCCGCGCGACGGGTCGAGATGAGCTACATCGGTGGCTGACACTCTGCCCTCCTACACCGCCCTCATACTGGCCGGTGGTCAAGGCGCTCGCATGCAAGGTCAGGACAAAGGTCTGGTTCAGGCGGGTGAAAAAAGGCTGGTCGACCATGCTCTGGCACGACTGCAGGCTCAAACACTAGCCCCGCAAACGGTGCTGATCAGCGCCAACCGCAATACATTGGCCTATGCGTCACTGGGCTGGCCGGTGCTGGCCGACACGCTGCCGGACTACCCGGGCCCACTGGCAGGGTTCCTGACAGGCATGCAGCACTGCACCACACCATGGCTGCTCAGCGTGCCGTGCGACTGCCCACACTTTCCTCAAGACCTGGCCGAGCGTCTGATGGCTCAAGCCCTGCACGACGCAGCCGACATCGTCATCGCCGCCGACCGGGACAACCAGGGTGAGCTGCACAAGCAAGCCGTGTTTTGCCTGATGCGCCCCACACTGGCCGCTGACCTGTCGGCGTTTGTGCTGGCGGGAGAGCGCAAGATCGGTGCCTGGATTGCACGCCACCGCAACAGCGTGGTGTGTTTTGATCAGGCAGGCGACGATCCCATGGCCTTTTTCAATGTGAATTCAGCTCAAGAGCTGGCACAACTCGTTTCGCGCTAAGGCTTTTCTGCGTTCAGCGCAAAACCTGCGCCACGCCCATATTGGCCAGCTCGTCCGCCCGCTCGTTGCCGGGATCACCTGCGTGGCCTTTGACCCAATGCCACTCGATCTGGTGCTGCGAGCCATGCACCAGCGTGTCCAGCGTTTGCCAGAGCTCAGCGTTTTTGACTGGCTGCTTGGCTGCCGTTTTCCAGCCCCTCGCCTTCCAGCCATGAATCCATTCAGTGATGCCTTTGCGCACATACTCACTGTCCAGATACAGGCTCACGCGGCAAGGCCGTTTGAGCGCGCGCAAGGCTTCAATCACCGCCATCAACTCCATCCGGTTGTTGGTGGTCTGCGCTTCGCCACCGAACAACTCCTTCACGTTGGCGCCCGATTGCAGACGCACCCCCCAGCCACCTGGCCCCGGATTGCCTTTACAGGCCCCATCGGTATGAATCTGAACGTGGTTAAGCATCTTTCGCGCTTTCCTGTGGATAGTTTGGAGCCGGTCCCGATCTGACATGTGTACGCACCAAGGGCACGGCAGCCACTTGCCCGGAACCTGTGTGCTTCCAGCTCTTGCCTTTGATCAGGCGCATACCATGCACCTTCTTGATGGCCACGATGCAATAAGCACCACCCAAGGGCTCAGCCAAAGTAGCCATGCGCCGGTCCAGCCAACGCGTCAGACCATGGGCCGACTCCTGGCTAGCCCCCGTCAACCACAAGCCATAGTCGCATCGCTCAATCTCGAACCCCAGCAAGCGCAACCAGTCCTTGAGTCGGCCAACGCCCAACAACTGCATGGGCGTACCGTTTTCGCCCACAATGTGCTGCCGCAGCCAACCTTTGTGCTTGAGCCCCCAGACGCTCCAGGGATTGATGCCCGTCAACACCAAGCGCCCTTCGGGCATCAGGACCCGATGCGCTTCGCGCAAGGTCGCGTGCGGGTTACAAGATCGCTCAAGGACATGAGGCATGCACACCAGATCCAGACTGTCCTGCTGCCATGGCCAGGCCAAGGTATCCACACAAGCCTGCACGCCAGGCACAGAGGCTTCAAACTCAGTAGATACCTGCCAACGATGAGGCATGCGGTTCACGCGCAGCGCCTGCAAATCGAGCCCGGCCAATTGGACGGCATGAAAACCGAAAGCGTCCACGACAGCCGCATCCAGCTCGGACTGCTCCCAACGTTGCAAAACCTGCCGCTCAGACGCTGACAACCAGGGTAACCAAGGCATCACTGGAAGCACGTTTTCTATAATGGAAGTCTTCATGAAACTTGTTGCATTACCCGCATTCACCGACAACTACATCTGGCTGCTGCACGACGATCAGCACGCCCTGGTGGTTGACCCCGGCAGCGCCCATGAGGTGCTCGACTGGCTAGCGGAACATCCAAGCATCAGACTCGAGCACATTTTGGTGACCCATCACCACGGTGATCATACCGGCGGGATCACTCAATTGCTGGACAGCACAGGTGCGAAAGTGCATGCTCCAGCCACAGAACCCGCAAGTTACCCACACCATGACGTGCGCGAAGGTGACCGCTTCCAGTGGCATGGTGTGTCTTTGCGCGTCCTCCAGGTGCCTGGCCATACTGCAGGGCATATTGCGTGGGTGGCAAACATTGCACATCAAGACCCGGTCCTGTTTTGTGGCGACACCCTGTTCAGCGCTGGCTGCGGACGTGTGTTCGAGGGCACACCCGAGCAAATGCACACATCCCTGCAAAAACTGACCCAATTGCCCGCCCAGACACGTGTGTGTCCCGCCCACGAGTACACCCTGTCAAACTTGCGCTTTGCCCAAGCCGTGGAACCCCAAAATACTGACATTGCGCGGCATACGACCCACTGCCAGTCCTTGCGTGCGCAGCATCTGCCAACACTGCCGTCCAGCATGGGCCTGGAGTTGCAGATCAACCCTTTTTTGCGCATTCAACATGCAGACGTACGCGCCAGTGCACTGCGACGAGCGCCCCAAATAAAAACAGACGCCGAGGTTTTTGCAGCCTTGCGTGAATGGAAGAATCAATTTTGACCCGCCCCATGCCCCCCCTTCTGTTTCGACTGACCCTGCCCAGCATCCTGAAGATGCTGTTGGTGTTGACTGTTGTGATGTTGTCTGGCTGCGCCAGCCTCACCCCAACCGCGACCACTGCACCCACGGCAGCAGTCACAGTCGAACCGGCACCCACCCCCCTGACGCCAATGCAGATCGAGTCTTCGGTGCGACTGCGACCCGCATCCCAGCTGGGCCTCAAAGCCCCGGAAGAACAAGACATTTGGGAGCGCATACGCAAGGGGTTTGCCATGCCCGACCTCGGCAATTCGCGGGTCAGCAGTCGCGAAGACTGGTATGCCAGCCGCCCTGACTACATGCTGCGCATGATCGAGCGCTCGCGTCCCTACCTTTTCCATATTGTTCAGGAGCTTGAGCGGCGCCAGATGCCCATGGAACTGGCACTGCTGCCTTTTGTAGAGTCAGCATTCAACCCCCAGGCCGTCTCGACCGCCAAAGCCGCTGGCATGTGGCAGTTCATGCCTGCCACAGGGCGAACTTTCGATCTCAAGCAAAACCTGTTCATGGATGAGCGTCGAGACGTGCTCGAATCTACACGCGCCGCGCTCGATTACCTGCAAAAACTCTACGGCATGTTTGGTGACTGGCACCTCGCGCTGGCCGCCTACAACTGGGGAGAAGGCAACGTAGGACGAGCCATTGCCCGCAACAAAGCCCGCGGCAAGGACACCGACTACGACAGCCTGAGCATGCCCGAAGAGACTCGCTACTACGTGCCCAAGCTGCAGGCGCTCAAGAACATCATCTCCAACCCCGAGGCCTACAACGCCGAACTTCCAGAAATCAAGAACCACCCGTACTTCAAGAGCGTCAGCATCGACCGCGACATTGACGTGGCCTTGGCCGCACGTCTGGCCGAGATCAGCACGGACAACTTCAGGATACTCAACCCATCGTTCAAGCACCCTGTGATCCTGGCCGCAGGCACACCACAAATCCTGCTGCCTTGGGACAACGCTGATATCTTCACGCGCAATCTGGAAAAGCATCCCGGCAAGAAACTGGCCAGCTGGACCGCCTGGGTCGCGCCTCGCAACATGAAGCTTGAAGATGCTGCTAAAGAGGTCAGCATGCATGTCAACGACTTGCGCTCAGCGAACAACATTCCCCCTCGCATGCTGGTCCGCGCAGGCTCGACCCTTCTCGTGCAACGCAAGGGCGAGCTCGACAGTGATGTTTCTGAACAGCTGGCCACATCAGCACAACTGTCTCTGGTGCCGGAAGTTGTGTTGCGGAAAATCGCCGTAAGGGCTCGCAAGGGTGACACCCTGACGCGATTGGCTGCCCGCCACGGCGTCTCTGCCAGCAATCTGGCAACTTGGAACAATTTGACCCTCAATGCTCGACTCAATGCAGGTCAGAGGTTGACCTTGTACGCGCCCTACCGGACGGCGAAAAAGGCTCCTGCACGTCGCTCGCCACGCGTCGCGAGTGCACGCAAAAAACGTTGAATCCACCCCAGGTGATGTGACGGGCTCTTAACGCCTGTCGACCAGGGCATGCGCAATCGTGCCCAGATCGACGTACTCCAGCTCACTGCCAGCAGGCACACCGCGCGCCAGACGCGTGACGCGAATAGCCTGGGCGCGCAGCATTTCCGTGATCACGTGTGCTGTCGCCTCACCTTCGGCCGTGAAGTTGGTGGCCAAAATCAGCTCACGCACACTGCCCAATTGAACTCGCTGCTTGAGCTTGAGCAAGCCAATGTCCTTGGGCCCTACCCCGTCAAGAGGACTGAGTTTGCCCATGAGCACGAAATAAAGCCCCTTGTAAGTACCCGTACGCTCGATGGCAGACTGATCAGCAGGCGTCTCGACGACACACAATTGGCCAGCGTCTCGTGACGCATCCGAACAGGTTTCGCACACCTCCAGCTCGGTAAAGGTGTGGCACTGGCTGCAATGGCGCACATCGCGCACGGCCTGGGTCAATGCGCCCGCAAGCAGCGTGGCCGCCTGCCGGTCGTGCTGAAGCAAGTGATACGCCATGCGCGAGGCAGACTTTGCCCCCACACCTGGCAAGCTCTTGAGGGCTTCGACCAGGGCTTGAAGGGCGTGTGCTTGGGCCACAGCGTTTTTCCGGCGTCCTGAAAATTCAGAAAGGCAGCTTCATGCCAGCAGGCAAGCCAGCGGTGAGTTTGCCCATTTTTTGCTGAGAGACTTCTTCTGCAGCGCGCACAGCGTCGTTAAAGGCTGCGGCCACGAGGTCTTCAAGCATATCCTTGTCATCTGCCAGCAGGGACGGATCGATGGTGATGCGGCGAACTTCATGCTTGCATGTCATCAGCACTTGCACCAGGCCACCGCCAGACTGGCCCTGCACCTCAATGTTGGCCAGCTCATCTTGTGCGCGCTTGAGGTTGTCCTGCATGGCTTGCGCCTGCTTCATCAAACCTGCAAGTTGTCCTTTGTTGAACATGTTCGTTCCTTGTTGATTAAAGAGGTTGAAGAGACCCTGGCACAATTTTGGCGCCATAGTTTTGCATCATGTCTTGCACCAGCGGGTCTTGCAAAATCAAATTCTGCGCAGCCTGCATTTTTTCGGCGGCCAGCACAGCCAGGCGTTTGGCCGGCGTATCGACCACCGGCCCAGCAACCCATTGCAAGCGCACCTGATGGCCAGCGGCCTGCACTGCCGCCTGCAACTTTTCACGGGCATTGGCCGTGTTCAGAGATTCCTTTTCCAGACACAGGGTCCAAAGTCCCTGGGCTTGCTCAACCAGCTGGGACTGTAGAGCCAGCTCGCGTGGCAAGGCAGTGATCTGCTCAAGCGCCATCAGCTGACGAACCAGCTCAAACCAATTTGTCCCCAAAGCCGTCTCATGCACCGCTGGGGCTTGCTCTGCAGCGGGCCGATCTGTACGTGCTGAGGGCGTATCCAGCTCCCGCACAGGCAATGATTGCATTCGGGCTGCAACAGTCACAGAGGATGCTGGGCTTGGCGCAGACGCTGTCACGAACGCCTCAGGCGCTGGCGCAGGAACTGCGCGCACGGGAACAGGGATGACAGCTACCGTGGAAGCGGGCGTCTGCTGCACATCGCCAACAGGGGCGGCCAACACGGCAGGCGCAGCAATGGGTTGAGCAGCAACCCGAGGTGCACTCAGCCCAACTTCAGGACTTTTTTTTTGAGCCTGCGCCAGCGCCGAGGGCTTGAACGCCAGCAAACGCAGGAGCACCATGGTCAACGCCGCGTATTCATCGGGGGCCAGCCCCAATTCTTGGCGGCCATGCAGGCACAGGCTGTAGAGCAACTGGGTTTCCTGCGGGTCCATGCGCTGCGCCAGACCCATCAGGCGCTGGCCATCCGGGTCGTCATCCAGCGATGCAGGCTGCCCCGCCCACTGCGCCACAGCCATACGCTGCAAAGCGAGGCTCATCTCTTCCAGCGTTGCCGCGGCAGAGACTCCCTGTACGCGCAAAGCCTCGATCAAGGTCACCACTGTGGCCGCTTGCGCATCAGTCAACGCCTCAATCAAGTCATACACATGCCCCTGATCCACACTGCCCAGCATCTGACGCACAGCCCCTTCGCGCAGTGCGCCGCTGCCATACGCAATGGCCTGATCGGTCAGGCTCAGTGCATCGCGCATGGAGCCGCGTGCCGCACGCGCCAGCAAGCGCAAAGCACCCGTTTCGGCTTCGATGTTTTCCTGCGCCAGCACCCGAGTCAAATGCTCCAGCACGGTCTCGGGCGCCATCGGGCGCAAATTGAATTGCAGACAACGCGACAGTACAGTGACCGGCACCTTTTGCGGGTCGGTGGTGGCCAGCACGAACTTGAGGTATTCAGGCGGCTCTTCCAGCGTCTTGAGCATCGCGTTGAACGCCGTGTTGGTGAGCATGTGCACTTCGTCGATCATGAAGACCTTGAAGCGCCCCTGCACCGGCTTGTAAACCGCCTGCTCCAGCAAGCTTTGCACTTCGTCCACGCCACGGTTCGATGCAGCATCGAGCTCGGTGTAGTCGACAAAACGGCCTGCGTCGATATCGCGGCAAGACTGGCACACGCCGCAGGGTTCGGCGGTGATGCCCCCCTGTCCATCCACTCCCTGGCAATTGAGGGACTTGGCCAGAATACGGGAAACGGTGGTTTTGCCCACCCCGCGCGTGCCGGTAAAAAGATACGCATGGTGCAAGCGCTGCTGCACGAGTGCGTTGGTCAAGGCCTGGACAACGTGCTCCTGCCCCACCATTTCGGTGAAGTTCTGAGGACGGTATTTGCGCGCCAGGACAAGATAAGACATGCGGGCATTCTATCGGCTGCGGACACCCTCGAGAGCAGTCTCAAAGCTTTGCACTGAAAACAGTTCTTTACACAAGGCACAAGGCCCGCAACCTATCGTTCCTGCCCTACAATAGTCAGTGACGGGCCTTCCCGCATGGTGAAGCGGCCAACCGGGTCAGGCGGGGAACCGAGCAGCCCTAACCGTGGAGCCAGTGCCGGGGTCAAGGCTCGTCACCCCTCCCCCAAAAAAATCCTCAGGCCGCGACGCGCGCCCGGCCCAAAGACACGCCACGCACAGGCAGGCGCGTGACTTTGGCTTTGCGGCCAGCCCCATCCCCCATACCAGCACTGCGTTGTGCGCGAGCATTGGGTTCAAACGCAAGTTGTGTCTGGCTGCGCAGAGCTTCGATGAAGTTTTCAGGATAGTCCCTGACAGCATAGCCTTGTTGCACCATAGCGGCCATGAAGGCTTTGGAAGCTTGAGCCAGTGCTTGTTGATAGGCGTCTGTCTGAATATGTTTCATGTCATTTCCACAAGTCGGGATGGTCCGTAAGATACTGATAACCACCAGATTTGTGGAGGGGAGCGCGCGCTCGCTTGTGAATATTTGTTACAGCGCTTTGTTACACATTCTTGTATGAATGTCTGGTGCAGAACTTGTAGGCCCTCTGGGTGTTCCCCGGACACCCCGGGCAGTTTCTGTCAAAATAGACCATCTTCCATTTCATTTCACCCCCTCTTTCGACAAGGTAATGACACCATGGCCAGCGATCTGATCAAACACGTTTCCGACAGCAGCTTTGAAGGCGATGTCCTGCAAGCAACGCAGCCCGTGGTTGTGGACTTCTGGGCCGAGTGGTGTGGTCCTTGCAAAATGATTGCCCCCATCCTGGACGAAGTTGCCTCGGCCTACGAAGGCAAGGTGCAAATTGCCAAGATGAACGTGGACGAGAACCGCGACATTCCTGCCAAGTTCGGAATTCGCGGCATTCCCACCCTGATGGTCTTCAAGGGTGGCCAACTTGCTGCCACCAAAGTGGGCGCCATGAGCAAGGCCCAACTGACTGCGTTCATCGACCAGCAACTGGCCTGATCTGCAATCTCTGCGCGCATGACGGGTTTGCCTCTTTGTTTTGAGCCGGCAAACCCGTAAAAACCTGTCATAATTTCCCTCACTCGGGCTTCACCCGAGTCAGTTCCGCCGGACCCACCAACGGCTTTCCGGACCTGAACAACGCTTTCCCCCCGAATTTTCTTGACTGCTTCGGCAGCCCTTCACCGCAGGTCAAATTCCATGCATTTGAATGAACTCAAGGCACAACACGTGTCTGAACTCCTCAAGCAAGCCGAAGAACTCGAAATCGAGAACACAGGCCGTATGCGCAAGCAGGAGCTGATGTTTGCCATCATTAAAAAGCGCGCCAAGGCTGGCGAACAGGTTTTTGCCGATGGGGTGCTGGAAATCCTGCCCGATGGTTTTGGCTTCTTGCGTAGCCCCGACACCAGCTACACCGCCAGCACGGACGACATCTACATCAGCCCCAGCCAGGTGCGGCGCTTTAACCTGCACACCGGCGACATGATCGAAGGCGAAGTACGCATCCCCAAGGACGGCGAGCGCTACTTTGCCCTGACCAAGCTCGACAAGGTCAACGACGGCCTGCCTGAAAACAACAAGCACAAGGTGATGTTCGAGAACCTCACGCCGCTGTTCCCCAAGGAGCAGATGCGTCTGGAGCGCGACATCAAGGGCGAAGAAAACATCACCAGCCGTGTGATCGACATCATCGCCCCCATCGGCCGCGGCCAGCGCGCCCTCATCGTCGCCCAGCCCAAGTCGGGCAAGACGGTGATGATGCAGCACATCGCCCATGCCATCACGGCCAACTACCCCGATGTGCACCTGATGGTGCTGCTGGTGGACGAACGTCCCGAAGAAGTGACCGAAATGCAGCGCAGCGTGCGCGGCGAAGTCATTTCCTC
>JBEEOS010000010.1:0-47280 GCA_041191485.1 Pseudomonadota bacterium | reverse complement strand
CCTGAGCGCCGAAGACTGGGTGCCCCGCATGCACGGCCTGCCCTCGCCCGTGATGAGCGGGCCCGCCAAAGGCTGGACCAAGCGCTTTTTTTACCCCGGATTCACACAGGGCACCGGCAGCCTGCTGCGCGAAGCCGACCTGCTAGAGCGCCAACAAGCCTTTCACCGGGATGCCTGGCGCCAGCGGCACGCCCCGCACTTGCAGCCGAATGGGCGGCTGATGAGCCTGTTCTGCTACGAACCCGCCGCGCTGCCGCAGCTGCTGCAGCAACTGGCGGGCACCCCGGACCACCTGCTCGTCACCCCCGGCCGCCCGCTGGCCGCCGTGCAGCAGGCGCTGACGGGCATGCAGCAGCCCCCCAGCTGGAGCGCCCTGCCCTATACCGACCAGAACGGCTTTGACGAGATGCTCTGGGCCTGCGACCTCAACTTTGTGCGCGGCGAAGACTCCCTGGTCCGCGCCTTGTGGGCGGGCCTGCCCTTTGTCTGGCACATTTACCCGCAGGAAGACAACGCGCACCACGCCAAGCTGGAGGCGTTTTTGGACTGGATGCAGGCGCCAGAAAGCCTTCGCGCCTTCCATCGTGTATGGAATAGCGCCCAACACGGCAAACTACCCACCCTGAACACTGAGACACTGTCCCATTGGCGGCAATGTGCAATCACAGCAAGGCAAGGATTACTGGCTCAGACCGATTTGGCCAGCCAGCTGCATCTTCTGCTTGCCGAAAAAGGCTAAAATACCGGGTTTCGCACCTCCGACGGTGCCACCTTTTTCTTTCCCCGACGGAAACACCTATGAAAACCGCTCAAGAACTCCGCGCCGGCAACGTCATCATGCACGGCAAAGACCCCATGGTCATCCTGCGTACCGAATACCAGCGTGGCGGCCGCGGCTCGTCCACCGTGCGCATGAAGCTCAAGAGCCTGATCGCCAACTTCGGCACCGAAGTCGTCTTCAAGGCCGACGACAAGATGGACCAGATTATTCTGGACAAAAAAGAGTGCACCTACTCCTACTTCGCTGACCCGATGTACGTGTGCATGGACACCGAGTACAACCAGTACGAAGTGGAAGCCGAAAACATGGGCGACGCCTTGAACTACCTCGAAGACGGCATGGAAGTCGAAGTGGTGTTCTATGACGGCAAGGCCATCTCTGTGGAACTACCCACCAGCGTGGTGCGCGAAATCACCTGGACCGAACCCGCCGTGAAAGGCGACACCTCCGGCAAAGTGCTCAAGCCCGCCAAGATCGCTACCGGTTTTGAAGTGCCCGTGCCCCTGTTCGTGAACCAGGGCGACAAGATCGAAATCGATACCCGCACTGGCGAATACCGCAAGCGCGTCTGATCCCTTCGCGACCAATTCAAAAAAGGCCCTCTTCAGGGCCTTTTTTATTGCCCGTTTGCTGCAGGCCCAGCGGATCTCTATGCACAATGCACCCATGAAGTCCACACACAGCATCAAGGAAAACGCCCTGCCCGACGCCTGGGCAGAGCTTCAAGCGCAAACAGGGTCTGAAGCACTCATGAAGCCGGAGTCCTACAGACTGGCTTTTGCAGACCCTGAGTTTCTGCTTCGCCGGGAAACCAGGGGCATCCGTATCCAGCTGGAAATGCTCAAGCCGGATCTGGCTCAAAACAAGGTGGGGATCGAACACACCATCGTGGTCTTTGGCAGTGCGCGGTTTGTTGACCACGAACAGGCCCAGGCTCAACTTCAGAGCGCACAGGCCCTTGGCGAGCCTCAAGCGCTGGCCAAAGCACGCTTGGCCATCCAGAACGCTCAGCACTACGAAAATGCGCGTCAATTCGCCAAATTGGTCGCGCAAAACAGTGCCAGACTGCCTGCCGAAGACAAGCTTTTCATTTGCACGGGCGGTGGGCCCGGCATCATGGAGGCGGCCAACCGTGGCGCACATGAAGTCGGCGCGCCGTCAGTGGCGCTGAACATTGTGCTGCCCCATGAGCAGCAGGCCAACCCTTACGTCACGCCTGAGTTGAGCTTCAAGTTCCACTACTTTGCCATGCGCAAAATGCACTTCATGATGCGTGCAAAAGCGCTGGTGGCTTTCCCCGGAGGCTTTGGCACGCTGGACGAGTTGTTCGAAGTGCTCACACTGGTACAAACACGCAAGGCCCAACCCGTTCCCATCCTGTTGTTTGGCAGCGATTACTGGAAGCGCCTGATCAACCTGGACATGCTGGTCGAGGCAGGCACCATCAGTGCCCAAGACCTGGAAATCTTCAGCTATGTCGACACGCCCGAAGCGGCATGGCGCAGCATCTGCGACTTCTACCGCCTGCCTTCAGCCAAGGAAAACTTCTGCGCTTACTGAAGAGCTTACTCAGCGCGGTCGGCGTCTGCCTCATCACGACCAGGTAACAGGCTCTGCGCCTGTTCATCTGGCAAGGCATCCACCTGGCGCAAAGCGCGGTTCATCACATTGGTGCGCGTCTGCGCCTGATCCAGAGTGTTGAGCACCGTTTGCGTCTGGTTGCGCACCTTGGCCAGTACATCGCCAAATTTGCCGAACTCGGTCTTGACCGCGCCCAAGACCTGCCAGACTTCGCTGGACCGTTTTTCAAGGGCCAGTGTTCGAAAGCCCATGTGCAAGGAGTTGAGCATGGCCATCAGTGTGGTTGGCCCCGCCAATGTGACGCGGTGCTCGCGCTGGAGCAGCTCCATCAGACCAGGCCGGCGCAGCACTTCGGCGTACAAGCCCTCGGTGGGCAGGAACATCACCGCAAAGTCGGTGGTGTGTGGTGGCTCCAGATACTTGTCTGCAATGGATTTCGCTTCCAGCTTGACGCGAGCCTCCAGGGCTCGGGCGGCCAGTTCCGCAGCCACAGCATCTGCCCTGCCCTGGGCATCGAGCAGACGCTCATAGTCTTCGTTGGGAAACTTGGCATCGATCGGCAACCAGACAGGTGCGCCATCGTCACTGCGGCCGGGCAGGCGAATGGCAAAGTCGACCCGGTTCTTGTCGCCTGGGCGGGTGGCCACCTGGGAGGCATATTGCTCTGGCGCGAGAACCTGCTCAAGCAATGCACCCAACTGAGCCTCACCAAACATGCCGCGCGTCTTGACATTGGTCAGCAGGTGCTTGAGGTCGCCCACACCCTGCGCGAGGGTATGCATTTCACCCAGCCCTTTGTGGACCTGCTCCAGGCGCTCGGCCACTTGCTTGAAACTCTCGCCCAGACGCGCCTGCAGTGTGGCCTGCAGTTTTTCGTCCACAGTCTGGCGCATCTCGTCGAGCTTGGCCGTGTTGCTTTGCTGCAGCTGGGCCAGCTGGTTTTCCATGGTCGCGCGCATCTCCGTGAGGCGACGTGCATTGGTTTCGCTGAGCATTTGCACCTGCTGGGCCAGACTGTCGAGCAGGTTTTTCTGCAGCAAGGCCACCTGCTGGGCCAAGGCATCTATCTGCTGGTTTTGCGTGCGTGTGGTCTCGGCCCCCTGCTGCAACAGACTTTGCTGAAACAGGGTCAGGGTCTGCATGTTTTCCTGGCGCGCGTTGACCGCGGACTGGCTCACTTCCGCGCGCAGCTCACGTTCGAGCCTTTCGTTTTGGGCTTGAAGCGTCGTTTGCAGCTGTTGGAGTTGCTGCACCACAGGCTGCAGATCAACGGCTTGCGATCGACGCGACACCAGCCATGCCCCCAGCAACAAAGGCAGGAGCAAGCTCACCCCTCCCCAAAGGGCCCAATCCATCATGATCCAGACCCTAACGGGAAGAGACTTGAGTGCATCAGCGGAACCAGATCAAGGTCATGATGATGAACAAGGGCACCAGAATGGCCCCCGACCACAGCAGATAGCCAAAGAAGCTGGGCATTTTGATGCCGCGGTCTTCAGCAATGGCCTTGACCATCAGGTTGGGGGCATTGCCGATGTAGCTATTGGCCCCCATGAACACAGCGCCTGCAGAAATGGCAGCCAAAGTGCTCGCTCCCGCCGTCATGAGCACTTGCGCATCGCCCCCTGCGGTATTGAAAAACACCAGGTAGGTCGGGGCGTTGTCCAGGAACGAGCTCAGTGCACCCGTGACCCAGAAATACATCATGTTGTTGGCTGAACCATCCGCGTTGGTGACCGCCGACACCACAGCACCAAATGGCCCATTGACCCCGGCCTTGAGCATGGCAATCACCGGGATGATGGTCAGGAAAATGCCGGCAAACAATTTGGCTACTTCCTGCATCGGCCCCCATGAAAACTGGTTGTTTTCATGAACCACCTCGGGCGTGAGCTTGAGCGACAGCAAGGTCACAAGCACCAGGCCAACATCGCGCAGCAAGCCGGGCAGACCCACATGCGCACCTGCAATTTCAAAGTGAATATCGGATTTCCAGAGCCCGCTCATCAACACCAGTCCCACCACCGCCAGGAGCAGGACAAAGTTAAAGCTACCGTCAAAACCAATGCGAGGGGTATCCGGCGTGGGGTCACGCGGCAGCACTTCCTCCTTGTTGTGATAGAACCACCAGTCCATGGCAAAGAAAATGGCCAGCAAGGCGCCCACCAGGAAAAGGGTCTCGGGAAAGATGTGGCTGACCGTCCAGAAAAAGTCCACACCCTTGAGGAAGCCCAGGAACAATGGCGGATCCCCCAGCGGCGTGAGCGAGCCCCCAGCGTTGGACACAATGAAGATGAAGAACACAACCACGTGGGCAACGTGCTTGCGGTTGTCGTTGGCACGAATGAGCGGACGGATCAACAGCATCGAAGCGCCGGTGGTCCCCATGAAACTGGCCAGGAGGGCCCCAATCCCCAAAATACTCACGTTCAACAAGGGCGTGCCATGCAGGTTGCCACGAATGTACACGCCACCCGATACTGTAAACAAGGCGGTCAACAACACGATAAAGGGAATGTACTCAGCCACCAGCGCGTGTACAAAATTGGAGGCAGCCTCCCCTGCGCCAAACACCACGGCAAAAGGCACCAGGAAAGCCAAGGCCCAGCCCGCGGCCACTTTGCCGAAATGGTGGTGCCAGAAATGGGGGACGACCAAAGGCATCAAGGCAATCGAAAGCAAAATGCCCGCGAAAGGTACACCCCACAAAACGGACAGTTGTGCACCATCGAATTCGCTGGCATGTGCCAAACTTGGCAGCAGGCCCAACAGCAAAGCCGCTATGGGCCATGCGCGTGGTCGCAGATTGAACATGGGTACTCCTCCAGTGTATGAATGGCTTGTTACAGCCCGATCTTAAAGGCTGATGAAACTCAACTGTTGGCGTCGAGCTCAAAAACCTGACGCAGGTAAGCCAGATACTTCTCGTCTTCGCACATGCCTTTGCCTGGCGTATCCGACAGTTTGGCCACAGGCTGGCCGTTGCAACGGGTCATTTTGATGACAATTTGCAGCGGCTCATAGCCCAGATCGTTGGTCAGGTTGGTCCCCACACCAAAGGCCAGTTGGCAGCGTCCGTGGAACTGCTTGAACAGCTCAATGGTGCGTGGAATGGTCAGGCCATCGCTCCAGATCAAGGTCTTGGTCCGCGGATCAACACGGTTGCGCTTGTAGTGTTCGATCATGCCCTCCCCCCAGGCAAACGGGTCGCCACTGTCGTGGCGAGCACCGTCGAACAACTTGCAAAAATACATATCGAAGTCGCGCAAAAAAGCCTTGAAGCCGTACACATCGCTCAGGGCAATCCCCAGGTCTCCGCGGTATTCACGCGCCCAGGACTCGAAGGCAAACACCTGACTGTCGCGCAAGCGCGGCCCCAAGGCCTGGCAGGCCTGCAGGTATTCGTGCGCCATGGTCCCCAGGGGGGTCAGGCCCAGCATGTGCGCAAAGTAGACATTGCTGGTACCCGCAAACTGTCCGTTCGGGCCCGTGCCCAAGCGGTCGGACAACACACGCAAGACCTCTTCATGCCAGGCACGGGAAAAACGACGACGGGTGCCATAGTCCGCAATTTTCAGGGCTTGCAAATCTGCAGACTGCAGCTGCCCGATTTTTTCATCCAGACGCTCCCGCCCCTGCATCAGATTAGGCACACGCTGGGTATTGCGGAAATACACCTCGTTGACAATGGCCAGCACAGGGATTTCGAACAAGATGGTGTGCAACCAGGGGCCACTGATGGCGATGTCAATTTCCCCAGTGGGCAGCGGCGTGACGGTGATGTACTTTTCGTTGAGCCTGAAAAGACCCAGAAAGTCCACGAAGTCACTTTTGATGAAGCGCAATGACGACAGATAGCGCAGCTCGGTGTCCTTGAATGACAAGCTGCACAAGGAGCGGATTTCGCTGCGGATTTCTTCGACAAAGGGTGCCAGTTGTACCCCCGGGTTGCGGCACTTGAATCGGTATTCGACCTGGGCACTCGGGAACTGATGCAGCACCACCTGCATCATGGTGAACTTGTAGAGGTCGGTGTCCAGTAGACTGGTAATGATCATGGCGAAGGCAATGGCTGTACGCTAGCGCACGGACACGGCTGGTTAAGGCTGAGTCTGCAGTTTAACGGATGCCTCTGGTGCGCCCGTCTGTGTGAGTTGGCCGCCCGCCATGTACAGCACCTGGTCGGCATCAGGACTGAGCACATGGTTTTGTTCAGCCACCAAAAGGGTGACGCCGCGCGCGCGCAATTCCAGCAGGGCATGGCGCATGACCTGCACCAGCACGGGGGCAATACCCTCACAAGGCTCATCCAGCAACAAGACCTCTGGCGACGTCATCCAGGTGCGCGCCAGCGCCAGCATTTGCTGTTCGCCCCCGCTCATTTGCGATGCGGGTCGCTCCATCATCTGGCCCAGCACCGGAAACCAGGCCAACACATCCGATAAACGTTGCTCTGCGTGATGGCGGCGTACTGGTGTCACGCCCACCCACAGGTTTTCGCGCACCGTCAAGGCTGTGAACAGTCTCCTGTCCTCAGCCACATAGCCCAAGCCCGCGCCGGCACGTGCATGCGCAGGCATGGCTGTCAAATCCCGCCCCTGCCAGAACAGTTGGCCCTGGGTACGCGGCAACAAGCCCATCACGCTTTGAATCAAGGTCGTCTTGCCCGCACCGTTGAGCCCTTGAAGGACCACCAACTGGCCAGCCCGTACTTGCAGACTCACATCCCAAAGCGCTTGCGCGTGCCCATGCCATGCATTCCAGTGTCGCAACTCAAGCATGCTTGCCACCGCTCCCCATCCACCCCTGCAAAGCGTCCCCCAGGTAGGAGGCTCGCACCTCTGGATGCACAGCCACTTCTTGCGGCAAGCCATCGCACACCACACGTCCGCGCATGAGCACGATCACCCTGTCGGCCACGCCAAACACGGCGTCCATGTTGTGCTCGGTGTAGAGCACCGTCAGCCCCTTGGCTGCACAACTGCGCACCAGCGCCATCATTGCGGCCCGCTCCTGCGGGCCCAGCCCGGCCGCAGGCTCATCCAGCAAAAGAAGGCCTTGCTCGTGATGGCCTGTCGCATGCAAACCAGCCAACGCCATGGCCAGCTCCAGCCGTTTTTTGGCACCATAGGCCAAGTCCTGCACCCTTGTTTGCGCCGCATCAGACAGGCCCACCTGCTCCAGCAAGGCCAAGGCAGGCACAACAAACTGATCATCGAGCCGATCCGACCAGATCAAGCCCTTGGGCGCCTTCAGGCACAGCTGAAGGTTTTGTTGCGCAGTCAAGGCCTCAAAGAGTTGCGCGACCTGAAATGTTCTTGCGACCCCCCGGTGCAAACGCTCATGTGACGGCAGATGCAACAAGGATTGTCCACGCCAGATCACCTGCCCTTGCCGCACCTCGTGCTGCCCGGCCAGTGCAGCAAAACAGGTCGATTTGCCCGCACCATTGGGCCCGATCAAGGCCACGCACTGACCGGGCATGACCTCAAAACCAACTTCATCAAGCGCTCTCACGCCACCGTAACTATGGCTGAGCCCTTGCACCTGCAGTCCTGCGCTGAGCTCAGTCATGCGTTCTCCGATCAAACACACGGCCCAGACGCAAGCCCATCAAGCCTTGCGGCGCCAACAGCATGACCAGCACAATCAATGCGCCCAGCAAGCCTCTCCAATAGGTCAGGGTTTGGGACAACTCTGAAGACGTGAAAGTCAGCAAGGCACTGCCCAGCCAGGCCCCAGCCCATTGGTGTATCCCTCCAAGCAAAATGACAAGCAAGGCATCGACTGAAGTGGATACCGCAGCGACCGCAGGAAAGACAGCCCCCTTGAAACTGGCAAACATGGCCCCTGCCACACCCGCCACCGCTGCACTGAGCACAAACACCTGGTAGCGCATGCGCTGAATGCGCAAGCCACTGGCCTGCGCCCGCAAAGGTGCATCGCGCAAGGCCTGCAAACCCGAGCCCATGCTGGAGCGGACCCAGCGATGCATGAGCCCAATGCTGCACAAGGCCAGCACCAGCAACACCAGGTCAATCCAACCACGGTTATCTGCCGTCACCAGCTGCAAACCGATCAAACCGTTGTCCCCTCCCGTGAGCTCCGTCCATTGCGCTGCCAAAGCCCAGACCGACTGCGCCAAGGCCAGGGACAGCATGGCCCAGTACACCCCGCTGCTGCGGCGAAGCAACACGCCGAAGACTGCGGCAAAGCCTGCAGCCACCACGCCCCCAGCGGGCCAAGCCAGCAACCAGGACCAAGCACCATGCAAATGGCCCAGCGCCGCGGCATAAGCCCCCAAGGCAAAAAAGGCGGCATGCCCAAAGCTGACCATTCCGCCAAGCGCCATCATGAGCTGCAGACTCCAGCCAAACAGCATGAGCACCAGCACATCTTCAAACAAACTGCGCCCATAGTCCCCGCCCTGCCACCAGCTCCACATCGAAAGCGCCAGCACGCCCCCTATCCACAGGGCCTGCCCCCAGGTGGAGCTTGGCCGAAGTTCAAACACTTGCGCCTCTTCAACGGGGTCTTGGGTCATGCGTGTGCGGGCCAGCCCTTGTGGGCGCCAGATCAGGACCACCGCCATGGTCAAAAACACGAGCACCAAAGTCGCCTGCGGAAAAAACGTCACGCCAAAGGCATGGATCAAGCCTATCAGCACGGCAGCACCATACGCCCCGCCAATACTGCCAAGCCCCCCGGTGACCACCACCACAAAGGTCTCCACCACCATTTGCATGTCCATCTGCAAATTCGCTGGCTCTCTGGGCAGCTGCAAAGCGCCCGCCAGACCTGCCAGCGCACACCCCAGCACCACCACCCCCAGCATCAAAGGGCCAGGCCTGACCCCCAAGGCCGAAAGCATGGCCGCATCCTGGGTGGCTGCGCGCACGCGCTGCCCCCACAGGCTGTGTTTCAGCAAGGCATGCAAGCCCCACCACACCAAAGGCCCCAGTGCCATGGTCAGCAACTGCCAGGTCGGGAAAAACGCATCCCCCAGCGCCAACGCGCCCTCCAGGCCCGGAAAGCGGGGTGCAAACACTTCTTCCACACCAAACACAGCCTGCATCGCGTCATGCATGACCAGCGTCAGACCAAAGGTGGCCAGTAAGGGATACAAATGGGGCACGCCACGCATGCGCCGCAGAATCAGCAATTGCATCAAGGCGCCAGCGATTGCGGCCACGACAGTTCCCGCCAACATGGCCAACAGGTATCCCCAAGCCGAGGCCCCGTGCACATCAAACCAGTATGTCACCGCGTGCGCGGCCACAAGCGCACCCAGCATGAAAAAACTGCCGTGAGCAAAGTTGACCACGCGGGTGACACCAAAGATCAGCGTCAACCCTGCAGCCATCAAAAACAAAGTGGTGGCATGACTCAGCCCATTGAGCAGCTGAATCGCCAGGCTCTCCAGACCGGGCATGAGCAACTTATTGCGTAGGGGTTATTCCACCCAGTGCGTAAACGCAGCGGCGCTTTCGCGCTCGGTTTCAAAGGTATTGACCAGCGCACCGGTATCGGCATAACCCAGGGCCATGCCGCACACCAGCATTTCCTGCTCCTGCGCACCGATCAGGGGCAGGATGATGTTGGCGTAGTTGTTCCAGGCCGCTTGCGGGCAGGTGTGCAGGCCACGCGCCCGCGCGGCCAGCATGACGTTTTGCAGGAACATGCCATAGTCCAGCAAGCTGCCACGCCCCATCACCTTGTCGATGGTGAACATCAAGCCCACAGGCGCATCAAAAAACTTGAAGTTGCGCTGATGCTGCTCATGCATGCGCGCCTTGTCAGCCTTGCCAATGCCCAGCACCCCGTACAAGCCAAAGCCACAGGCGCGTCGACGGTCAATATAGGGGCTGACCCATTGCTGGGGGTAATAGTCATAGGCCTCGGCGTATTGCGCAGCCAAGGACGGGGCTGCCGTCACAGCGTCATGCGCCGCACACACTTTCTGGACCAACTCATCGCGGCGTTGCCCCTGCAGAACATACACCTTCCAGGGCTGGGTGTTGGTCCCGCTGGGGGCGCGCCCTGCCACTTGCAGCAGCTCCATGATGAGGTCTCGCTCAACCGGGCGGCTTTCAAAAGCGCGCGCTGAAAAACGGCTGAGCATGGCGGCATCCACGCTGGCGGGGTCGGCCACTGTGGTCTTGACCTGTGCTTGAGGAAGTGCGGGTTGTGTCATTGCAAAGTCTCCAAGAAATATCGTAGGGGCGCAGGCAACTCTGTTGGGCACCGGTGCATCTGTCACCGGGGACTCAAAGCGTCTGATTGTGCCAGCGTTGCCAGGCACCATAGGCCACTTGCCACGTGTTGTACTGGACTTCCAGCGTGGTCTGTATCTCGCGCCCGTAGCCTCCACCCATGCAAAACGCCACATGCATTCGATGCTGATGTGCCCAGTCAAACACCATCTGATCGCGTTGGCGCATGCCCTCAGTGCTCACTTTCAGCCTTCCGAGTCGGTCACCCTCATGAGGGTCCGCGCCCGCCAGGTAAAGCACAAATTCTGGCTCAAAACGGCTCCAGACGGTCTGCAAAGCCTCGGCAACGGCCTGCAAGTAAGGCTCATCCGAACAACCATCGGGCAAACCTATGTCCAGATCGCTCGTCACCTTTCGGAAAGGAAAGTTTTTCTCCGCATGGATGGACAAAGTGAAAACGCTGTTGTCATTAGCCAGTATTTCGGCTGTACCGTTGCCCTGGTGGACATCAAGGTCCACGATAGCCACCCGCAAGGTGTGCCGAGCCACACGCGCATGTTCCGCCTGAAGCATGCGGGCCGTGACCGCCAAATCATTGAACACGCAAAAGCCACCGCCCCGGCCTGTTCCGGCATGGTGGGTGCCACCGGCCACCGGCCAGCGACCCCGCCACGCCCTGTTGCCTGGCGGCTCTGGCTGCCGCCGCTGTCCCGCCCACACTGCGCAGGGCACGCTCAGCCATACCTGCCGACCAGGGAAAACCGATTTCCCGAATGATGTCGGCAGCCACTGTGCCATCAGCAATGGCGCGGATGTATCCGGGGTCGTGCGCCAGAGCGAGCTCACCCGCACTGGCAGCGGGTGCCTCATGCCACTGCAGGCCAGGCAGGCGCGTCTGCAGCCCCTCACGCAGCAGGCGGTACTTGGCCATCGGAAAGCGATGCCCTTCAGGCAAGGGCAAAACGAACTGGTCGGCGTAGTAGGCGTGCATGCGACTTAAAGATTAGACAACCGGATTTTAGAAAAGCCTCTCTAAAAAAGCCTTCATCCCTTGCAATGCCCTGCCAAGCCCCTATACTTTGAGTCATGCTGCACTGCAACATGCTGTATCGGCTCAGGCCAGTTCCAGCGCAGTCCCTTGAACCTTAACCTTACTGGAGATTCACATGATGACCGCTGAACAAATCGCCGCTTCGAACAAAGCCAATATGGAAACCCTGTTCGGTCTGACCGCCAAAGCCTTCGAAGGCGTGGAAAAACTGGTGGACCTGAACATGACCGCCGCCAAGGCTGCCTTGGGCGAATCTGCCCAGAACACACAAGCTGCCATGAGCGTGAAAGACGCACAAGAACTGCTGAACCTGCAAGCCGCCCTCTTCCAGCCCCTGGCCGAGAAGACCGCCGCCTACAGCCGTCACCTGTACGACATCGCTTCGAGCACCGGCAATGAATTCACCAAAGCTTTCGAAGCCCAGGCTGCTGTGGCTCAGAAACAGTTCGCATCCCTGATGGACACCGCCACTCAAAACGCCCCCGCTGGCTCCGAGTCTGCTGTGGCCATGATGAAAAGCGCTGTGACCGCCGCCAACAACGCTTTCGAATCCGTTCAAAAAGCCGTCAAGCAAGCCTCTGACCTGGCTGAATCCAACTTCACCGCCATGAGCCAAAGCGCCACTGGCGCCGCCAAGACCAGCAAAAAGCGCTGATCGACGAACCGTTTGTCTCCTCGGATCCTCTCGAAATCAGATTTCAGGGATCCATTTACAGGGCTGATCGCAAGATCGGCCCTTTTTTTGTTCAGCGCGTCTATCGCTTGAGTGCAGACAATTTTTGACGCAGTTGAGGCAAGACGGCCAGCATCGCCTGCCGCCCCTGCTCGATCGAGCGTTCACGCGCGGCAAAGTCCGCGCTGCCCACATCCTTGAGCGAAGGCCGAACGACCAAATCAGCCTGACGAAGCGCCAGCGCATTGATGCTGCGGCCCATGATGGTGAAGGTCTGCAACAGGATCTTGAACACATCGCCCGTCTCCCCTGATTGCGGGTCACTGGAGATATCCACCGCAATCACAAAATTGGCCCCCATCTGCCTGGCCTGCTGTACGGGCACTGGCGCTACCAGGCCACCATCGACGTATTCACGATCACCAATTTTGACTGGCAGAAATACCCCGGGCACAGCGCTGGAAGCGCGAACGGCCGTGCCCGTATTGCCGCGCCGGAAGACCACCGCCTCACCGGTTCGTAAATCCGTCGCCACGATGCCCAAGGGCAAGGACATGTTCTCAATGCTGCGCCCCTGCACTTGCTGGTTCACATACTGAGCCAGTGCATCGCCCTTGAGGGCGCCGCGATTGAAAATGGGCAGTAACCAATCGGTGATGGCAGCCTCCTGCATCGCGACGGCCTCCTGTTTGAGCCGGGCCCCTTGCATGCCACTGGCGTACATGGCGGCCACCAGACTGCCTGCCGATGTTCCCACCACAAACTGCGGTCGAATACCTGACTCCTCCAGCACCTGAATGACGCCCACGTGTGCAAAACCCCGTGCCGCTCCGCCACCCAAGGCCAGGCCAATGCGCACCTCGTCACCGGCGGGCAAAGGCACGACTTCCTCTCCCACCTCCGAGCGCGGCAGTTGAGGACTGCTGGCACACCCGGCCAGCAAGACCACAAAAGTCAAAACCCCAAATCGGCGCATCCAGCGCCGCTTGGGGTCAATGGCATCCAACAAACCAGACATCACAGATCTTCCGCTTCAAACAAGAAGCGTATTTTGACGTGTGCCAAGCGGGTTGGCTCAGGCTTGCCCGGGCAAACGGATGAGATGGTCAAAGGCGCTGAGTGCAGCCTTGGCGCCTTCACCTGCGGCAATGACGATCTGTTTGTAGGGCACCGTGGTGCAGTCACCGGCGGCAAACACACCGGGCACATTCGTATGCCCTTTGGCGTCCACCACAATCTCGCCGAACTTGCTGAGTTCAACCGTCCCCTTGAGCCACTCGGTGTTGGGCACCAGGCCGATTTGCACGAACACCCCCGCCAGTTCCACATGGTGCTCGGTGCCATTGGTACGGTCCTTGAAACGGATGCCATTGACCTTGCTGCCATCGCCAGTGATTTCGGTGGTCTGGACGTTGGTGTACACGGTCACATTGGGCAGGCTGTTGAGCTTGCTGACCAGCACAGCGTCGGCCTTGAGTTGTTCGGCAAACTCGATCACGGTGACATGTTCGACGATACCGGCCAGGTCGATCGCAGCCTCAATGCCGGAGTTGCCGCCGCCGATCACGGCCGTACGCTTGCCCTTGAACAGTGGGCCGTCGCAGTGCGGGCAGTAGGCCACGCCCTTGTTCTTGTACTCGGCTTCACCGGGCACATTCACATTGCGCCAGCGTGCGCCGGTGGACAGGATCACGGTTTTGGCCTTCAAGGTCGCGCCGCTTTCGGTCTGGATCTGCACCAGGCCGTCAGCCCCCGCAGGTATGAGCTGGGCTGCACGCTGCAGGCCCATGATGTCCACGCCGTAGTGGCGCACCTGCGCTTCCAGCGCAGCCGAGAACTTGGGGCCATCGGTTTCAAGCACCGAGATGTAGTTTTCAATGGCCATGGTGTCGTTGGTCTGACCACCCATGCGCTCGGCAGCCACGCCCACACGGATACCTTTGCGAGCTGCGTACACGGCCGCCGCAGCGCCAGCCGGGCCACCGCCGACCACCAGCACATCAAACGCCTCCTTGGCGCTGAGTTTGGCAGCTTCGCGGCTGGCTGCACCCGTGTCGAGCTTGGCCACGATTTCTTCCACGCTCATGCGGCCTGAGGCAAACACCTCGCCGTTGAGGAACACCATGGGCACGGCCATGATCTGGCGCGCTTCGACCTCCTTCTGGAAGGCCCCGCCTTCGATCACCACGGTCTTGACCTTGGGATTGAAGATCGCCATCAGCGAGAGCGCCTGCACCACGTCCGGGCAGTTGTGGCAGCTCAGGGACATGTAGACCTCGAAGCTGAAGTCCCCGTCCAGGGCCTTGATGCTGTCGATGACTTCGGGCTCGACCTTGGGCGGGTGACCACCGGTCCACAGCAATGCCAACACCAGCGAAGTGAACTCGTGGCCCAGAGGCAAGCCTGCAAAACGCACGCCCTGTGTTTCACCGGCACGGGCCACCACAAAGGAGGGCTTGCGGGCATCGTTGCCCGTGGTGTCGAGCGTGACCTTGTCGGACAAGCTGACAATGGTCTCCAGCAGGCTTTTCATGTCCACACCGGTTTCGCTGTCATCGAGCGAGGCGATCAGGCGAATAGGCTGGCGCAGCAAACCCAGGTATTGCTGAAGTTGGGTTTTGAGAGCGTCGTCGAGCATGGTGTTCTCCTGTCGAAAGTACAAAAAAGGGTGCACAAACCCCGGACCATGCGCTTGTGGCGCCGGCCCCATGGTTTAAGGGGGTGGGAATCGTTGAGTACAGCGCACGGACTGACCATGCGCTGAGGTCAACGCCCTGCTGTGCAGGGCATGACGATCAAGATTTAGATCTTGCCGACCAGGTCGATGGAAGGAGCCAGGGTCTTGGCGCCTTCTTTCCACTTGGCGGGGCACACTTCACCGGGGTGAGCAGCGGTGTACTGGGCAGCTTGCAGCTTGCGCAGGGTTTCCGACACGTCACGGGCGATTTCGTTGGAGTGCACTTCCGCGGTCTTGATCTGACCGGCGGGGTTGATGATGAAGGTGCCGCGCAGAGCCAGGCCTTCTTCAGGAATGTGCACGCCAAAAGCGTTGGTCAGCACATGGGTGGGGTCGCCCACCAGGGGGAACTTGGCCTTGCCAACAGCAGCAGAGGTCTCGTGCCACACCTTGTGCGAGAAGTGCGTGTCGGTGGTGACGATGTACACCTCGGCGCCAGCCTTCTGGAAAGCTTCGTAGTTGTTGGCTGCGTCTTCGATTTCGGTGGGGCAGTTGAAGGTGAAAGCGGCCGGCATGAAGATCAGGACGGACCATTTGCCCATCAGCGACTGCTCGGTCACTTCAATGAACTTGCCGTTGTGGAAAGCCTGGGCCTTGAAGGGCTGGACTTGGGTGTTGATGAGGGACATGTGATTTCCTTTCGAGGGTTACAAGGGCTGAAACAATTTTTGATACCCGTGATCGTATCTCAATAATTTCAATTGATAGTTATTTTTTGATTGATATTCGCTATCAACTCAATAGGCGCGACTAGGCGCGCAGCAGCGACCACAACATGAACAGCCAGCCCAGCATAAAGGCAGAGCCTCCCCAAGGCACCAGTGCGCGTCCAGCTTGCCAGTCCAGCAGCAAGCGCAGATCAATGTTGATGCTGAACAGCACGATGCCCAGCGAAAACAAGGCGGCAGCCGTCAAGCACAGCCATGGCCTGGCGCTGTGCGCGCTCCACAGTAAGGCCACCAGCACCGCCAGGGCGTGAAACTGCATCATTTGCTGGGCCGACACAAAGCTGGCCGGTACGCCTTGGGCAAACACCGGCAAATGCGCGGCCATGGCGCCCAGCGCCACACTGGCCAAGGCGGACAACACAGCCAACACCCCAAGCAGACGC
The DNA here is from genome assembly GCA_041191485.1 of Pseudomonadota bacterium. GTDB lineage: Bacteria > Pseudomonadota > Gammaproteobacteria > Burkholderiales > Burkholderiaceae_C > Limnohabitans_A. The sequence goes on along the minus strand of JBEEOS010000010.1, from coordinate 31,133 downwards.
GCAACCAAGGGCATGCGTCGGGTTGAATCCAGAAAAGTACCCATTGCTCAAGTCTCCTGCCATTTTTCAAACACCCGCACCAGCATTGGGCGGGTGAAATCTGCGCCATCGTCGTCGCAATGCGGTGCGAAGGCCAGAGCAATCCGGCCCATCAAGGATTCGTCGATGTCCAGATCCATGAAGGTGGGTTGGAGCATGCGCGTCTTGAAAGCCGCAAAGTCAGCAAAATGCACAGGCTGCGTGAACCGCACCGCTTCGCCCTCGCGCCACTTTCCTTGGCGCGGCAGGCGGTCAAGCGCCGCTTGCGCTGCCGCACGTACCACCCCCTCGTCGTTGTAGAGGCGAACAATCTCGTTAAGGGCGCCGGCATACACAGGCTCGGACACATACAGCAGCCCTCCGGGCTTGAGAACGCGCCAGACCTCCTGCAAAGCCTGGTCCATCTGGGCCACGGGCACATGGTGCAGGGACTTGAGCATCATGGCAGCGTCAAAGCTGTCCGCATCTGCAGGCACCTGCGTCGCGCAAGCCAACTCAAAGCGCATGCCCTGTACAGGCTCCTGGGCATTACGGGCCATGGCACGCTCATCAAGATCGAGCCCCAGGTAGCTGCGGCCATGTGCTTGAGCCATCCACTGACGCGCCAGCCGGGCGCGGCCGCAGCCCAGTTCGAGCAGACTTTGCACATGTGTTCCCAGGCAGGCCTGCAAGACCTCCAACTCATCGGGCACCACCGCCCCCTCGTGGTTCATACATCCTCCAAATGTTGATCTTGCTCAATATGCCGCAGCATAGTGCCACAGGCTTGCGATAGATCATGGCCCTCGTCTGAAATGGATTTCAAATGAACGCACATTCACTGGAGATGACCATGAAAGCGTTGATCGACCTCTTTTCTACAGACTACGGCCTGATGAGTCTGGCAGGCATTTTGTTCATGATCGGCATGGCCGTGTTCTTCATTCGCTTGTTTCTGAACAAGATCAAGTAAAGCGGGCGCCACGCGCGCACCTTGGCTTGTGTCCATGCATAATTGACGTTTACGTTAACGTCAACCAATTTCACACCGCAAGGAGCGCGACATGGACATTCAAGGCAAGGTATTCATCGTCACGGGCGGCGCATCGGGCCTGGGCGAAGGCACGGCACGCATGCTGGCGGCCAACGGCGGCAAGGTCGTTATTGCCGATATGCAGGCTGAGAAAGGCGAAGCCGTGGCCAAAGAGATTGGCGGGGCCTTCGTCAAATGTGATGTCAGTAGCGAAGCCGACGGTCAGGCCGTGGTGGCGCAAGCCGTGTCCATGGGCAAGCTCATGGGCCTGGTCAACTGCGCAGGCATTGCCCCGGCCGAAAAAACTGTGGGCAAGAACGGGGCACACGCGCTGGCGGTGTACGTCAAAACCATCCAGGTCAACCTGATCGGCACCTTCAACATGATCCGCCTGGCCGCAGAGGCCATGTGCAAGAACGAGCCCGAAGCCACGGGCGAGCGCGGCGTGCTCATCTCTACAGCCAGCGTGGCCGCTTACGACGGCCAAATTGGCCAGGCCGCGTATGCAGCCTCCAAGGGTGGCGTGGTCGGCATGACCCTGCCCATCGCCCGGGACCTGGCCCGCAATGGTATTCGCAACATGACGATTGCCCCGGGCATCTTCGGCACCCCCATGCTGTTTGGCATGCCCCAGGAAGTGCAGGACGCCCTGGCCGCGGGCGTGCCCTTCCCCAGCCGTCTGGGCACCCCACAGGACTACGCACGCCTGGCCAAGCACATCTTCGAAAACGACATGCTCAACGGCGAAGTCATTCGCCTGGACGGCGCGATTCGACTGGCGCCAAAATGATCAGGACCAAATGATCCAGGCGATTTGAGCCACAAAAAAAGGAGCCGAGGCTCCTTTTTTTGTGGACGTGATCCGAAGATCAGTAGGCTTGACCCAACTGACTCAGGATGTGCGGGTTCTCCAGGGTGGAGGTGTCCTGCGTGATTTCCTCGCCTTTGGCCAGCGAACGCAGCAGGCGGCGCATGATCTTGCCCGAACGGGTCTTGGGCAGGTTCTCGCCAAAGCGGATGTCCTTGGGCTTGGCGATCGGGCCGATTTCCTTGGCGATGTGGTCGCGCAGCTGCTTGGCAATCGCTTTGCCTTCTTCGGTGTTGGGCAAGGCACGCTTGAGCACCACGAAGGCGCAGATGGCCTCACCCGTGGTGTCGTCAGGACGACCCACCACAGCAGCTTCAGCCACCAGCTCGGTGCAGCTGACCAGCGCAGATTCGATTTCCATCGTGCCCATGCGGTGACCCGACACGTTCAGCACGTCGTCGATACGACCCGTGATGGTGAAGTAGCCTGTCTCGGCGTCACGGATGGCGCCGTCGCCAGCCAGGTAGTACTTGCCCTTGAAGTCGTCGGGGTAGTAGCTCTTCTTGAAACGCTCGGGGTCGCCCCAGATGTTGCGAATCATGGAGGGCCAAGGACGCTTGACCACCAGAATGCCACCTTGACCGTTGGGCATGTCTTCGCCAGTTTCGCTGACGATGGCAGCCTGGATGCCCGGGAACGGCAGTGTGCAGGAGCCCGGCACCAGTGGCGTCGCACCCGGAATGGGGGTGATCATGTGGCCACCGGTTTCGGTTTGCCAGAATGTGTCCACGATCGGGCAACGACCGCCACCGACGTGCTGGTGATACCACTCCCAGGCGGCGGGGTTGATCGGCTCACCCACCGAGCCCAGCAGACGCAGGCTCGAGAGGTTGTAGCTCTTGGGGTGCACAGCATCGTTGGCTTCCGCGGCCTTGATGAGGGAACGGATGGCGGTCGGTGCGGTGTAGAAGATGGAGACTTTGTGGTCCTGGATCATCTTCCAGAAGCGGCCAGCGTCCGGATAAGTGGGCACGCCTTCAAACACGATCTCGGTACCACCCAGGGCCAGAGGGCCGTAGGTGATGTAGGTGTGACCCGTGACCCAGCCAATGTCGGCCGTGCACCAGAACACGTCGTCCTGCTTGAGGTCGAAGGTCCACTTGGTGGTCAGGGCTGCGTGCAGCAGGTAGCCGCCGGTGCTGTGCTGAACGCCCTTGGGCTTGCCGGTGGAGCCGGATGTGTACAGCAGGAACAGCGGATGCTCGGCTTCCACCCACTCAGGTTCGCAGGTGGTGGCTTGCTTGTCGGCCAGCTCGGCCATCCACTGGTCACGGCCAGCGGTCATGGTCACGTCCACGGTGCCACGCTTGACCACCAGCACGTTCTTGATGCTGTCGCAACCGCCCAGGGTCAGGGCTTCGTCCACAATCGCCTTGAGGGGCAGTTGCTTGCCACCGCGCACCTGGCAGTCAGCGGTAATCACAGCCACGGCGCCCGTGTCTTCGATGCGGTCACGCAAGGCCTGAGCCGAGAAACCGCCAAACACCACAGAATGTGTTGCACCGATACGGGCGCAAGCCTGCATGGCCGCCACGCCATCGATGGACATGGCGATGTAGATCATCACGCGGTCGCCCTTTTTGACGCCGATGCTCTTGAGGGCATTGGCGTACTGGCAGGTCTTGGCCAGAAGCTGGCTGTAGGTGACTTTGGTCACTTCGCCACCATCAGCTTCGAAAATAATGGCTGTCTTGTCGCCCAGGCCACGCTCGACGTTGCGATCCAGGCAGTTGTAGGACACGTTCAGCTTGCCGTCTTCAAACCATTTGAAGAACGGGGCGTTGGACTCATTGAGCACCTTGGTAAAAGGCTGTTTCCAGGTGATCAACTCCTTGGCCAGACGACCCCAAAAACCTTCGTAATCGGTCTCGGCTTCCTTGCACAGGGCGTTGTAGGCCTCCATGCTGGGGATATAGGCGTTCTTGGCAAAGGCTTCGCTGGGTTTATAGAGTGTGCTTGCGCTCATAGTGATTGTCTCCTGAATGACAAAACAGACTTAAGCTGCGCACTGTCATCGCTGGCTCTTACAAAGCACTGACTGACAGACAACTTGCAGCTTGCCGCTATGGACAAGCGGCGGCTGGCCCTAAAATCCAGTTTTGTTTAGCGCACGCTTTTTTCGTATGCAAGAACCCACCCGCAAAAGCCCTCTTCGCCCGCTGCCCAACCTGATTTTTGCCAGCCGCTGGCTGCAATTGCCCTTGTACCTGGGCTTGATCGCCGCTCAGGGTGTCTACGTGTTCCACTTCTGGGTGGAGCTGGTGCACTTGCTCGAAGCTGTCTTTGGCAACCAGCACGCACTGGAAATTTTGGTCAGCAGCATCGGTTACAAGTCGGATGTACAGGTGACCAGCCTCAATGAAACCATCATCATGCTGGTGGTGCTGGGGCTGATCGACGTGGTGATGATTTCCAATCTGCTGATCATGGTGATTGTGGGTGGCTACGAAACCTTTGTTTCGCGCCTGAACCTCGAGGGACACCCCGACCAGCCCGAGTGGCTGGACCATGTCAACGCTTCGGTGCTCAAGGTCAAACTGGCGACGGCCATCATCGGCATCAGCTCGATTCACCTGCTCAAGAGCTTCATCAACGCCGCCAATTACGACGAAAAAGTGCTGATGTGGCAAACCATCATCCACATCGCATTCCTGTTCAGCGCCATGGCCATTGCCATGGCAGACCGCCTGTTGCCTCACAACGCGCCAGCCAACGAACACCACTGATTTTTCAAGCGAGTACCCTCATGACCGTCATCAAGCAAAACGACCTCATCGAATCCATCGCAGGCGCCCTGCAGTACATCAGCTACTACCACCCGGCCGATTACATCGAGCACCTGGCCCGCGCCTACGAGCGCGAGCAAAGCCCCGCCGCCAAGGACGCGATGGCGCAAATCCTCACCAACAGCAAGATGAGCGCGCTGGGCCACCGCCCGATCTGCCAGGACACCGGCATCGTCAACGTCTTCCTCAAGGTGGGCATGAACGTGCGCTGGGAAGGCTTCACCGGCAGCCTGGAAGACGCCATCAACGAAGGCGTGCGCCGTGGCTACATGAACCCCGACAACGCCCTGCGCGCTTCGGTCGTGGCCGACCCCCTGTTCGCCCGCAAGAACACCAAGGACAACACGCCAGCCGTGATCTTCACCGAGATCGTGGCCGGCGACAAAGTGGACATCACTGTGGCGGCCAAGGGCGGCGGCTCCGAGAACAAGTCCAAGATGGTCATGATGAACCCCAGCGACAACCTGGTCGACTGGGTGCTCAAGACCGTGCCGACCATGGGCGCGGGCTGGTGCCCGCCGGGCATGCTGGGTATCGGCATCGGCGGCACCGCCGAGAAGGCCGTGCTGCTGGCTAAGGAAAGCCTGATGGACGACCTGAACATGTACGAACTGCAGGCCAAGAGCGCTCGCGGCGAGAAGCTCGACCAGGTCGAGGAACTGCGTCTAGAGCTGTACGAAAAGGTCAACGCCCTGGGCATCGGCGCCCAAGGCCTGGGCGGCCTGACCACCGTGCTCGACGTCAAGATCAAGATGTACCCCACCCATGCCGCCTCCAAGCCCGTGGCCATGATCCCCAACTGCGCGGCCACCCGCCATGCCCACTTCGTCATGGACGGCTCCGGCCCCGTGTACCTGGACGCCCCGAGCCTGGACCTGTGGCCCAAAGTAGACTGGCAGCCCGACACCGAAAAGAGCCAGCGTGTGGACCTCAACACGCTCACCAAAGAGCAGGTCGCCAGCTGGAAACCCGGCCAGACCCTGCTGCTCAACGGCAAGATGCTGACCGGCCGCGATGCCGCGCACAAGCGCATCCAGGACATGCTGGCCAAGGGTGAAAAACTCCCCGTGGACTTCACCAACCGCGTGATCTACTACGTCGGCCCGGTCGATCCCGTGCGTGACGAGGTCGTCGGCCCCGCCGGCCCCACCACCGCTACCCGCATGGACAAGTTCACCGACATGATGCTGGCCCAGACCGGCCTGATCGCCATGGTGGGCAAGGCCGAGCGCGGCCCGGTGGCCATCGAATCCATCAAGAACCACAAGTCGGCCTACCTCATGGCCGTGGGCGGCGCCGCGTATCTGGTGTCCAAGGCCATCAAGGGCGCCAAGGTGGTGGGCTTCGCCGACCTGGGCATGGAAGCCATCTACGAATTCGACGTGGTCGACATGCCCGTGACCGTGGCGGTGGACGCGGGCGGCACCAGCGCCCACATCACCGGCCCGGCCGAGTGGGAAAAGCGCATTGCCAGCGGCGAGTTCAAAGGCATCACCGTCAAGGCCGGTTGATGCACGAAACGACAAAGGCCGCGCTAGCGGCCTTTTTCTCGCACAGATTCAAGCCTCTTTCATGATCGCGAACCAGCACCCCATCGGCGTGTTCGACAGCGGCATCGGCGGCCTGAGTGTGTTGCAGTCCCTGCTGACCACCCTGCCCCACGAACATTTTGTCTACCTGGCCGACAACGGCCATGCGCCCTATGGTGAGAAAACCGATCTGTTCGTGCGCCAGCGTACACACGCCATCGCGCGGCACTTGATCGAACAGCATCACATCAAGGCTCTCGTGGTGGCCTGCAACACCGCCACCGCTGCAGCCATTCATGAGTTGCGGCACCAGTACCCCCATCTGGTGCTGATTGGGGTGGAGCCTGCACTCAAGCCCGCCGCCCAAAGCACCCGCACGGGGCGTGTGGGCGTGATGGCCACACGCGGCACCGTAGGCAGCGAAAAATTCGCTCGTCTGCTCGACAGCCTCGATACCACGACCCATTTTGAGGTGAAGGCCTGCAATGGACTGGCACTGGCGATTGAACAAAGCACCCTGCCTGCACACGCCCAAGCAGCCCAGGCACAAGTGAGCCGCCTGCTGGAGCAGTATGTGAACGAGCTTGGCGCATTTGGCACAGCTCCTGGACAGATGGACACGCTGGTGCTGGGTTGCACCCACTATGTGTTCGCTCAAGATGAACTGCAGCAGCTACTGGGCCCCGATGTGCACATCATCTCCACCGGCGAAGCTGTGGCGCGCCAAACCTATCGCCAGCTAGAGGCGACTGGGCTGCTCAACCCGAAAGCCGCACCGGCCCATGCACATGGACGCGTGTCGCTTTACACCACGGGTGATTTGTCGGGTTTGAAAGCTGCTGCAGCGCGTTGGCTGGCGCTGCCTGCCAGCGATTGCCATCTGGCGACAAACATTTGATCTGACGCTTAACGCATGGCATCGGCTGCAATGTCCAATGCCCGCAAGCGCAGGGCGGGGTCAAAAATGTCGCAGACCAACATCAACTCATCAGCTTGCGTCGCCTGCGCAATGCGGCTCAATTCCTCTCGCACACGCTCTGGCCCGCCAATGACCGCCATGGCCAGAAAGTCCGCAATCGCGGCTTGCTCTCTGGGCTCCCGCGAAGCCAGATAACCCTCTACCGGTGGCTGCAATGCACGGCGCTCGCCGCGCACAATGCCCGATACACGTTGGTGGATGCTGGTGGCGAGAAATTGGGCCTCTTCTTCCGTGGGCGCCGCAATCAGAGGCACCCCCACCACCACCCGTGGCCTTGACAACACGGCCGAAGGCACAAAATGGCTGCGGTAAATGTTCAAGGCCTGCATCAACATGCGCGGCGCAAAGTGAGAGGCGAAGGCATAAGGCAGCCCACGCTGCGCCGCCAATTGCGCCGAAAACAGGCTGGAACCCAACAACCAGATCGGCACGTGGGAGCCCGAACCTGGCGAGGCCACCACACGCTGACCAGGCTGCGGATCACCCAGCAACTGCTGCAGCTCGGCCACTTCCCTTGGAAAGTCCTCCTCGGTCTCGACCCGGTTGCGGCGCAGGCCACGCATGGTCACGGGGTCGGTACCAGGGGCCCGACCCAGCCCTAAATCAATCCGCCCGGGGTACAAGGCCTCCAGCGTGCCAAACGCTTCAGCCACCACCAGCGGTGCATGGTTGGGCAGCATGATGCCACCGGACCCCACACGTATGCGTTGGGTGGCGCCCGCCACGTGGCCAATCAACACGGTTGTCGAAGAACAGGCCAGCCCGGGCATGTTGTGGTGCTCGGCCAGCCAGTAGCGCGTAAAACCCAATTGCTCGACATGCCGAGCGGTCTGAACAGCGGTCTCAATGGCCTGCGCAACCGTGCTGCCCTCGCGCACCGCCACCAGGTCCAGCATGGAGAGTTGTGTCTTGGTCATGGATTTGCCTGTCTTGAAAATCCGCCTGCATGTCCCGGCTCAGGCTATGCCTTGTGCCTTGCGGTGACCTCGCTCTACATCCACCGGTTTGAGCAACACCAGCCCCAGCACAAACAGCAAAGCCGTAGACACAATCGCAAGGCGATGGTTACCCCCACTCAGCCAGGTGATGAGTCCATAGGACAAGGGGCCCACGATGCTGGCCAGGCGAATGGCAAAGGTCCACAAGCCAAAAAACTCTGCCAGACGTGCAGCGGGCACCATCATGCCCGCCATGGCCCGGCCCGCTGACTGGCTGGAGCCCAGAAAGACGCCGGCAATGGCTGCTGCCACCCAGAACATGCCTTTGGTGGTTGAAGCCGCAGCCAGGAGGCAAGTGATGATCCAGCCCACAATCGTGACACCCAAGGCGCGCTTGTGACCCAACGCATCCTGAACATGCCCAAAGAGCAATGCACCGGCAAAGGCTGCAATGTTGAGGACAAAGATCAACACCATGGTTTCCTGCGGCTGAAAACCAATGACCTGTTCAGCGTAAATGGCCGCCAGCGAAATCGCCACCGCCACCCCGGCCTGATAAGCCACCGCACACGCCATCAATTGCCGGAAGTCTGCATACGGCGCGCTGTCGCGCCAGCTTGTACGTAGACGAGCCAGCCCGGCAGCAAAACCCTGTGCCGAGAACTCATCCCCTGTTTTCGGTTTGCTGTGCTCGCGCAACAGCACAAATGTCAAGCTAGCCGCCAGGGCGTAAATGCCAGCGGTGATCCACATCGTCACCGGTACAAACTGCGAGGCTGTTTCCTGCCGTGCCTGCGCAGACAACACATAGGCCAGGCAAATGCCCAGGGTCAACATGCCCCCCAGATAACCCAAGGCCCAGCCCCAGCCACTGACGCGGCCCATGGCCTGGGGACGGGCCAGCTCGGGCAAAAACGCCGCCGTGAGCGACTCACCATAGGAATAAAACGTGTTGGACAACACCAGCAAGGCCAGCCCCAAGACCACCTGGCCTGGCCCCACCCAGGCCAGTGCAGCGGTAGAGACCACGCAGGCGGCAGTCACCATCAACAGCAGCCGCTTCTTGGCGGCATGCCTGTCCGCCCAGGCCCCGAGACTCGGCATGGTGAACATGACCACAGCGTAGGAAATGCTCAGCCCCACCGTCCAGGCCAGTGTGGCCCAACTGGCGCCGCCGGCCACTCCGCCCACAAAGTACGCCGCAAACACCGCCGTGATGACCACCGTGGTGTAGCCGGAATTGGCAAAGTCGTACATGGCCCAGCCCAATAGCTCCCTGGCTTTGACGCCAGGATTGAGGCTGTTGGCAAAAAACGATTTCATGGCCGCACGGACGTTGCTGAGGCCCGAAGATTTCAGTGCAGGTGACGCGGACGACGACCGCCACCACCGTGGCCATTGTTGCCACCACGAGGCGGACGTCCCAAGTCCAGCGAGCTGACCAGGTCATTGAAGCGGTCACTGAACAGCTTGTCGATTTCGGAAACCACGCCCCCGAGCTGGGAAGCGTCAAAGTGCCGCTCCATCATGTTGACGACGTCATGCACCAGCAAATCGCGTTGCGCCTGCATGATGGCCGCAGGATCCGGCCCCACGAAGAGCATGACAAAGTCATCGCGAGCCTCAGAACCACTGGCCTCGTCCTCGTCATCGAACTCGGCGTCATAGAACGTCACCTCGATCTGCGCCCCTGAGGCGGACACATCGTTGAGGTTCATGCACAGCTCGTCGAGCACCTGACGAAAATCGTCATCGCCACGCACTGTCCAGCACATCTGCAGCTTATGCGCGGCAGCGTCAAAGCGCAAACCAGGCTCTTCCTCGTACAGACTGACAGCCCCCTCACCCAGCGAACGAGCGCCCGCATAACGCCACAAGGGCTTGAGCGCGTCCTGAACGGCAGCAGCATCCACATCGGCGCGAAGAGGCACATCGCCGTGAACATGGATTTCGTAGGGGGTGGAGTAGCTGGGCATAATTTTTTCCTGTGGTGCCTCGGACCGGAATCGAACCGGTACGCCCGTTAAAAGGCGGCAGATTTTAAGCAGACCTACGGCGCTCGGTTCCCTTGTTTCATGCGGGCTTCAAGACCTCCATAAGCACTGTGTCACGATTTGTGTCACAGAAAAATGCTCATTTCAGACGGGGCAACAAATCGATTATCCCCGATTGGGTCGATTGATCGTTTTAGTCAATGACAACCTTTTCGTCTTCCACAACTTCTCTAGTTGCCCCAACCTTCACCTCATCGTAGTAGACGACTTGGGTCGGCATTGGACCACCATGCCTAGACACGAAGGAACGGTAAATACCGTATTTCAAATAATACCTCTGGGGATGACGAGGAAGCACCTGCTCAAAGTCAGCAGCAATTTTTCCGTTAAAGAAGATTTTTACTGAAGTTTTTCTCTCTCGTACATCTAAATGCATCGTGACACGACTCCATCGCCCCATCATCTCGGACAGGGGAGATATAACTCTGTAATCGCAGCGATCAGTGATGTTGTTTTCATCCCCAGTCAAAACATGAAAACAAGCTTTGTAATGATCCCCTTTTGCTTCCATCTGCAGCAGCGGAGGGAACGATTTATATCCGCCAGCGCTCCCAGCGAACCCTCCACGCATGTGGATCTGCCCCAAACTAGCATTGACTTTTTGAGAGGCAACGAAATCATGCGGAAGGTAAACCATAAATGAGATCCACGTACTGGACCCCGGGTAAAAATGAGCACTCTCAGCGGTAACTTCAGATCTTTCTCGATCATTCTTGCAATCACTCCAACCCGGATCCGCGGCGCAGTCACCAGGACGCACCTCAAACCGTTGAGACTTATTTCCAAGATAGGTCGGATGAGGGGCGCCAACAACTTGATATCCCCAAGGTGTAGTAGACAGTGACCGTTGAACCCCACTCAACCCACTTGAGGCACAACCTGATAAGGCGAGCGCCGTTACCAATCCAAACACTAACGCAGGAGGTCGAGAGCGTCCAAACATTGCATTCTTTCAAAAAATATAAGAGCAATTTTATGGTCTCCACTTGCATAAATACAGCGTATGTAAACCAACCAAGGAGACACCATGGAAACACTCATGAACTTCCGCATCCCAACCGATCTAAAGCACCGCTTCAAAGGACTGTGCACCGAGCGCAAGTCCACCATGACCACCGAGATCGTTCGGTTCATCCTGGACTACGTCGGCAACACCAGTGGTAAGACAAACTCAAACACATGGGGAGGTAAGCATGCTCGCTAAACCTCAAGCAGTCCACGTGTCTGACATGGCAAACCATCTGCGCAAAACACCACCAGTCAACGTCCGCTTGCACGAACCCATCAGGGATATTCACTTGCAAGACCTGATACGAGACCTTCGAGCGATGCTTCGTGACTGCGACCACCTGAGCATCATCGCTGTAAAGCATTACGTGTGATGTTGACCTTCAAGGAGTATTGCTTGACCGAGGGTGCTTACCCAGCTTGGGTGAAGGTGTCCGTGGGGGCGATGGTGCTGCGGGTGCGAAACCTAGCAGCACAGATCGAGCGCGAGACAGATCCCGTCAAGCAAAACAGATTGCTAGCGCAGCAAAGTAAGTTGCTGGCTTATGTCGCGGGACTGGGGTTGGCAGTGAATACAGGTGATCAGCAGTTGATGGGGAAGATGAGGACTAGCGTGTAGCACCGAACTACAGAGGACTGCACTTACCAAAACGAATGCTAGGAGTGTCATCATTTGTGTCATATCCATCGACATACCCAAATAGGTAGGTAGTCATGAAACGCAATGTGTTTTTGTTGAACTTCAATTGCCCACCAATGATGTCGCAATTTAAAAACCCCACATTGTTAATCTCTCCACACTTTTGACTGTAAGACTCTCCGAAGTCGCTCCACTCCCATCCGCTATTGGTTTTCTTCAGCAATAGTTTTACGTTTTGAACATTGAACTTCGTTTGCTCCCATCTTTTCGAAGACTTGTTCCAAGAGATTCCAGAAGCACCGTCAGGAATGCAGAGGTATGCAGTCTGAGCGTTGACAACTGAGGACGCTGCAAAGAACGCAGCAAGAGTGATGATTCTTTTCATGCGAACTCCTAAAATTTGCCGTTGATAGCTTCTTATAAGCATAATCTTAATCGTCATCAATCTTTCTCTTGGACTCGACGGCATGGAAGTTATCGTTGTTATTGGCATAGTTGGGATTCTGTATTTCCTGCCTTCAATCGTTGCTGCATACCGCAACCACCCCAACGTTGCAGGCATACTGATATTGAATGTATTCCTGGGTTGGACCTTGTTGGGTTGGGTCGGTGCATTGATCTGGTCAACGCTGGCACTTCCAAAGATCACAGTCACCCAAACCAAAGATTGAACTGATGTTGAAATAGTCATTTCATATTCAGTGGTCCCAAGTCATTGTTTTCAATGAGCATTTTTCCCGCGATCAAATTTCTTGCTGTTCGACTGATGTTGTTTTGTAAGAATCTCTATCCTTTGTTATCAGTCAAGAGACCATGCAACTGACCGTTGTCAACAGACCCAAACTGTCATAGTATTCATATGCATACAAATTCTTTGAAAGGGTAAGACATGAAAGCACTACTGATTGCAGCACTGGGATTTATGGTTCTGAGTGCAAGCGCACAAACCCACGTAGACGGTTACTATCGGAGCAATGGGACGTATGTTCAACCGCATTACCGGAGCGCCCCTAACAACACCGCAACTGACAACTGGTCGACCAAAGGAAACACAAACCCCTACACTGGTCAGCAAGGATATAAGTCATGTGAGTATCCCTACTGCAAGTGACTGGTTCGAGTTGCTTACTGCAAGCTTTGCCCCATAAGCACATTAAACCCGTTGCCTAGCAACGGGTTTTTTTACGCCTATCCAAAAGTGCTTGTGGCACTGCAATCATTTGATGCAGCATGAACCTACAACATACCCAGTTGGAGGCTCTGCACCATGGCACTAGGCAAACAAGCGAAAACGCTATCCCCCAAGCAAATCGAGGTAGCAATGTCCTACCTTGCAACCACTCGGCATGGGTTGCGCAATCAAGTCATCTTGCTGCTGTCATGCAAAGCAGGTCTGCGTGCCATAGAGATCGCTTCTTTATCCTGGTCTATGGTGGTGGATGCCTCTGGCGAACTGGGTAACAGCATCAACCTGACCAATGAAGCGTCCAAAGGTAGCAAGGGTGGTCGAGTTATCCCCCTGAACAAAGAACTGCGATCAACCCTGTTGCAATGGTTCGATCAGTCCAAGCAACGCAAAGGGTTCGACCTGCGCACCGATTACGTGGTGACCACCGAACGGTCTCCGTCAACCAGTGCACAAAGCATGGTTAACCAGTTTGCACGCTGGTATCAGGATTTGGGGTTTGTGGGGTGCAGCAGTCACAGTGGGCGGCGGACCTTCATAACCAATGCTGCTCGACGCATCAGCACTGTTGGTGGGAGTGTCCGGGACGTCCAGTTGATGGCAGGGCACAGCAACCTGAACACCACCCAGCGCTACATCGAGGTGGATGCAGAGTGTCAGCGTCGAGTTGTGGATCTTCTGTAAGAACCACCCAAAGAAAAACCCCGTGAGTAGTGTTACACACGGGGTTTCAGGACTTGACTAAGATTATTTACTTGCAGTCGATGTTTCCTGTTTCTCTTCGATTTTTTGGTTCATCTTTCCCATAAAAATCTTGATCAGCGATGGATACTCGTAAGCACTTCCGTTGTTGTGGTCAATGATCGCACCAATGCCACCACCTAGGATGATGTTGCCGAACATATTTCCCTTTGTGCGCGACACAACATTTTGTGACAACAAACCACGAACCTTCATCATTCGTCATTTCGCATTTTGCGCCATCAACGTCTTGCCCATCCGATGCGAATGTTTGAACAGACACTGGTTGCGTAGTTCCACTACCAGAGATAGTTGAGCATCCGGTTGTTAGGGCACCCAACACGGCAATTGCAATTAAGGACTTAGCGGACATATTTTCTTTCGGGTTTGAATTCATTGATATTTTATATAAATCAAACAAACTATTGAGTTTGAGCAGTCTTGCGCTCTATTTCAATCTACCCAACAGGTCATGCTGTTGGTTCGACTGCTTTCTTCCTCCAGGTCTTGTAGGTCATCACAAATACCTACGACCGTCACAACCGTTGTGCCATCTTCAAAGGTGAAAACGCTAATCGTCAGGTTCTCAGTGCGCAGCAAGCTACTTTCAACCTCTATGGGGTCTGTAACGAAGTCACCTTTGCCATATGCAACTGCTTTGAAAAGTGGCAGAGTTTCATCTTCAAATTCATCGTCTGTATCTAGCACTTCTTCAATGCTAATACGCACCTCTGAAATCGGAACCCGCAGCACCACTTTGTCCTGATCGACATCCCAGACAACCAAGACTGTTTTCTCATCAACCAATGGTCCGTTGATGTGCGCCTCAGAGTCCATCTCGGTCCATTCGACGTCGATCTGCGCATCTTCGGGGACATCAAATTCATCGTGGCGACTGTCCGCATCGCACCCCATGTATTGCTGCAGGTTATCGCTACCTTGCTTGCTCCAATAGGCAGCAGCAACGGGGCTTATTTCCCCAGCGACGCATTCGGCGCAGGGTCCTTCAATGTCGAATTGATACTTGGGCATAGGTCAAGTTATTTGGGTTGCTTCGAGCGTTAGTGTGCGCAGCGTTTGACTGCTGCATGCGATAGCAATAAGTCAAGGTGCTCCCATGCATCGAATATGTCGGTATGAATGCACCCACCAAGATCAAGTTTCGGGAGATGCTCTTCCGCCAGTGTGGGTCTAAGTGTTTGGAATGGTTGCCAGTGTCCCTTCATCAGCGCTTTTGGACCAAGTACTTGAAACTGCACTGCACCGGGTTCATCATCAAAACTTGCAACTGCCGAGAGCGCAAAAACATCATTGCGCACGCGATAGGAAATGTATCTATCGAGTTTGAGCGCGCCAGTCAGTTGAGCTCCTCCAATCTTGGGGTCACCTGAATCACTGGTGAACTTATGGGCATAGAACCCCTTAGTGCCCTTGGAGAGCAATCTTGCAGTTGCCTTTGACAGGTCGTATTTGCATGCAAGCGCACCACCTATGAGACGCAGTTGCTTGCAGACAACGATTTGCGCGTCTATGTCTACTTTGCTGCGTTTATTTTTTGGAGCAGTTGTGTCTGCACCAGACTTTTCTTGTTCGGGAAGTTCAACGCCGTTGTCGCCGAAGTCTTTGGGGAAGTATTCCCCGCTACTGAATGCATCACTGGTTGTATGTTTTTCCACTGCGAATATTCAATTACAAGATCTGGAATGGATAATGAATTGCAGATCGCAGAAAGTCAAATTTGTACGTACAAAATTTGGAAGCCAGAGCAATGAACGCCCCAAATCAAATCGCCGTATCCGTCCCGACCAAACGTGCAGTAACCAATATTGCAGGTGCATGGAATAAGACAATTGACGCACTGCTGGACACGGCAAACCTCCTGTTTGTCTACAGTCAGCAATCCAACTGGCGTGAAATCAAAGAGCAGTTGCAAGTGGATGGGGTAATGGGTGCATCGGTCATCTCGATGATGTTGGGCATTGGTCGCGACCCTCGACTGCAGAAACCCGCCATTAAGAAGTTACTGCCGCCGTCCTACAACACCCTGTATTTGCTGACCAAGTTGGACGATGATGTAATCGATGCCAAGATCAAGGAAGAGGTGTTGACCCCATCGCTGACAGTGGATGAGGTTCGAGGTTGGTCTGCCCCAGGAGGTTCCAGTAAAGGCGCAACAACCAGTGCAAGCAACCGGATTGTTCTGCAGTTACCCGATAAATTCAGTGCTCGCGATAAGTCCAAGTTAACCAAACAACTACAGGAACTTGCCCAGCAGTACCCCGGCGTCAAGGTGCAGCAGTAATGAGCGGTGCAACTTACATCAATCTCAAAGGTGCATTGCCCAAGGGCATGCCCTTACCCAAGCCACCGTCACCCAAGTATCGCAACCTGATCTCGGCAGATGGTCAAACCTACTACCTGTTGCCGACGAGGGTTTATGGATCGGAAAAGGTTGGGTCAAGCAAAAAAACCAAGAAGTTCATGCTGGACTTTTCCGAGCGTTACAACACCAAAAAGTGCAATGCCATCTTTGTTGGGGTGCAAAGGGGGTTGTCTGTCAAACCGATTGATTGCTCCTACGTGGACGCAACGAGTGTTGCACTACACAGCACCTCAACTGCAGAAATAATCTCCATGGTCGAGAGAATTGCCCGATTGGGGTCTGGCGCTGCAGTTGCTATGTTTGATTTGCCAGAAACTTTTCGTGCGGCAGTCAATTTGAAACCTAATGCGGTTCAGTCGATAACCTTTACCGGTCGTACTGGTGCCAGGCAGGTACAACTTCGGATTGAATACGAACGAGGAGAAGGTAAGGGTGGTATTGGGGTGTATGAGGCAGCATTGAAAGGCGCTGTGTTCAGCACCTTCAGCGCAACCCTTGATGCCAAGGATGTATCCAAGTACCTGTGGAATGAAGCATTCTCGGTTCGCTTGAATGATCGAGGCTTATTTGAGTTGGATTCGGCAGCAATGAATGGAACGCTGTATCTGCCTGGCAAGTTAGCAGAGTAACTAACTCATCCCTTCGGGATACTCACTTCGTTCGTAGCCTCTATTTAAAGAATGCTGCTGTAACTGCAGAGGTTTATTGAAGACACACCTTGCCCATTCAGGACACGGTGTGGGTTCGTCTGCATTAGGTCCACTTCAAACACATGTTCGTAGGGTGACCATCACTGGTGCGGGTGGTTAGTTGTCGCCTCCGCTTATCCCCTGCCTTGTTCAATACATGTTGCTCAACGTGTGCGGCAACCTTCGAGAACCCAACGGCAACCCTGTAACGCCACGAACACGACTTCTACAGGGTTCGGATGGTGTGGGTTTACACAGAGCATCCATCTTGTGCGGGTTAGATTTGAAACGCCCCCATTGCACTTGGCGTTTACATAACGAATAAAGTGTCTTCACCGACCTGCCTTAACCGCACGATGGCGCCTGAAGGGGGCAGAGGCTTATGACTTGTAATCACAGGACCGTGACATTGTTGATGTCACGCTTTTATATATACAAGTTGCCGGCGTAAATTTCAGGTATTTACGGCGTTTGCTGAACTTTTTTTAGCGCAACTTGGTGCCGGCAATTTCATGTGCCTTCTTGCGCAGTTGTAAGTGCCCATAGTGGTCCTCAATCATCTTCACAGAAGTGCCCATTTGAACCGCCAAGGTGTAGATGTTCATGCGCCCAAAAGTCAGGTTGAACGTGGCATATGTATGGCGCAGGGAATACAAGGTTCGTTCCCGGTCAGTTCTGGGGTCAACCAACAACTTTGATGCTTCCAACAACCGGGCAAACATACGCCCATATGCTGTTGTCATGTCCCTACCTTTCACCCGAAACACATAGTCATCGTGGCGTTTCTTCAAGAACTCAGCAAAGGTTCCTTCTTTGTCCGGGTGGGTGTTCATGCGCAAACGGTCCAGGTAGCGTGTAACGTTATGGCGTGCAATACATTCGCGTTCGCCCGTTTTTCCCTTGACGGTTAGAACCAAGTATTCGTGCCCTGCTTCCTTGATGAAATGCATGTGTCGCCATTTCAGGTTCATTGCTTCAGTTCCAGCACGAATACCTGTGTTCGACAGTACCAGCACATAGTCTCTCAGGATCGTCCTGAGGAGTTTTTCATTCCCAGCACGGGCACCCTTAACCCATTCGCGCATTTCTCTATACAAGACCCGATATTCTTCCAGGGTGAAATCAGGTCTGCGTTCGCCTTTGACCCCTTCATTACTTAAAACAGGCAACTGCAACCGTGTGACGTATCCACGTTCAACCGCTTCATCAAACACCCGGTTCAGCGCACTGTTGTGACCGTTCAACGTGGAAGCGGTGGGTATTCGTCCAAACTGCTCCACCCGCCACTGGTTAAATTTCTGAATTAACGCAGCATCAATGCGGTCAATGTTGTGACTACCCAGGAACGGAATTAGGTATTTCTCAAGTGCTTGGATGTAGGTCTTGTAGGTTGCCTTCCCCTGCCCTGCAGCAACCAGTGCATTCATGCGATCGATGGCGAGTTTCGCAACCGACTTGAACCGTTTGGTTACGACGGGGAGTTTTTTCTTTTCACTGAACCATGCGTCAGTGACAAGGTCTACGGCAACACTCTTTGCTGCACGTAACTTTTCTTCCTTGGTGGTCTTGCGCAACCAGCGACCATATACCTTGTAACGCACCTGCCAATGCGGTGTTCCCTCACGTTTGTAGAGGATCGCCTTCCCTTCAAGAATATGGACGGTTTCTTCGGATTTCTGGGGCATGCAGTGCTCACAACTCAGTGTCAGTGCATGCTACTTCGGACACATTATTTGTGCAACAACTGTGTCACGAAGAGGAAGAAAAAATGCGCACCAAAAGATGCGCATTTTTGTTTTCAGAAATAACTTCTAATGAGTATTAAATGGTGCCCCGGACCGGAATCGAACCGGTACGCCCGTTAAAAGGCGGCAGATTTTAAGTCTGATGTGTCTACCAATTTCACCACCGAGGCACGCCCCTCTATTGTGCCTGCAAGTTCAGCTCTTGTAGATCCAGCCTCGCCTGACCAGAAGCTTTTCGATCTCTACGGCCACAAAAAGCACCGCGGCGAGCAAGAAACAGAGCAACAGCTCAAAGGCGGAAAGTGGCGCAGTTTTGAACACCGTATTGAGCCAGGGCACATACAACACCGCCATTTGCAGCCCCACACTCAACACCACAACGATGAGCAAAGGCTTGTTGGTCAGCAGGCCTTGCGTAAAAAGGCTTTCGCGCTCACTGCGTACAGCCAGGACATGCCCTAGTTGTGACAGGGTCAGCACGGTGAACACCATGCTTTGCCAATGAGTGCTTCCTTCCTCGAGAGCCCAGGCCTGGGCCAGCACACAAAGGCCGCCCATCAGCAAGCCCGCCCAAACCATGTGCTGCCACAAGCCTTGCGCAAAAATGCTTTCCTGAGGTGGGCGTGGCGGGCGCTGCATCACGCCGCGCTCCACACCTTCCCCAGCCAGTGCCAGCCCGGGCAAACCATCGGTGACCAGGTTGATCCACAGCAGGTGGATCGGCAACAGGGGAATCGGCAAAGCCAGCAAGGAGGCCAGCACCAGGGTCCAGATCTCGCCAGCGTTGCTGGGCATGGTGAATTTGACGAACTTGCGAATGTTGTCGTAAATGCGCCGACCTTCACGTACCGCGTGGACCAGGGTGACAAAGTTATCGTCCAGCAGCGTCATGTGCGCGGCTTCGCGGGCCACATCCGTGCCGCCCTGCCCCATGGCAATACCGATGTCTGCACGCTTGAGCGCTGGCGCGTCGTTGACGCCATCGCCCGTCATGGCCACCAGCTCGCCCTGGTCTTGCAGGGCCTTCACAATCTTGATTTTTTGTTCCGGATTGAGTCGTGCATACACCCGCACTTGTTTGACCTCGCGCTCAAAGTCATGCAGGGGCAAAGCCTGGAGTTCGCTGCCCGTCATCACCTTGTCGTGCCCATCCATGATGCCCAGGCGACGTGCAATCGCGGCTGCGGTTGCGGGGTGATCACCCGTCATCATGACCACACGAATGCCTGCAGCCTTGCAGGCGGCCACCGCCTCTTGCGCTTGAGGCCGCGGCGGATCAATCAACCCGACAAAACCACAAAAAGCCAGCTCACACTCGTATGCATCCAGAGGGCCCTGTGTTGGCAAGACCGGCAAGGAGCGGCGCGCCAGGACCAACACCCTCAAGCCCTGCCTGGCCAGGCCCCTGGCCTGCTCATGCAAGGCCACCTGATCGATCGCTGCTTGACCCGTACTGCCCCACAGCTGTGTGCAGCGTGGCACCACGGCCTCCGGCGCGCCTTTTACAAGCATCAGCACGCCAGACTCATCCGGATGGAAGGTGCTCATCAGCGCACGCTCGGCGCTGAACGGCACTTCGGCCAGACGCGGCCACTGTTGGCGATCGAGCTCAGGTGCCCAGCCCTGAGCTGCGGTAAACACAAGCATCGCTGTTTCGGTCGGGTCACCGACCCATTGGCCGTGGGAGTCGATCACGGCGTCGTTGCACAAGTTCAGGATCTTGCCTGCCTCGCGCCGCGCAGCCCCGTCTGCCACTTGCAGCACATCCACATGCATCCGGTTCATGGTCAAGGTGCCGGTTTTGTCGCTGCAAATGGTGGTGACCGAGCCCAAGGTCTGCACAGCAGGCAAACACCGTATCAGGGCACGGTGACGTGCCATGCGGGCAGCGCCCAAGGCCAGGGTGATGGTGACCACAGCTGGCAAGGCCTCGGGAATGGCGGCCACCGCCAGGCTGATGGCGGTCAGCAGCATGGTCATGGGCATTTCACCGCGCAACCACCCGGCCAGAAATAAAACCGCGCAAATGAACAAGACCACCACGGACAGCTTTTGTCCAAACGCCGCCAGCCGCTTTTGCAAAGGGGTCTTGCTGCCTTCCTGATCCAGCAGGGACGCAATCTTGCCCAGCTCGGTGCGCATGCCCGTCGCCACCACCAGCCCCCGCGCACGCCCGTAGGCTACCGTGGTGCCTTTGTAGGCCATATTCAACCGGTCGCCCAAGGCCAGATCGTTCGACTGCAGTGTGGACAACTGCTTTTCCACCACCAGGGACTCGCCGGTCAGGGTGGATTCATCCACCTTGAAAGACGACAACGCCAGCAAACGCACATCCGCCGGCACGATATTGCCCGCCTCCAGATCGATCACATCCCCGGGTACCAGTTGTGTGGCGTCGATCTGCTGCACCTGCCCTTCACGAAGGACGCGGGCTTGCAGCGCCATCATTTGCTTGAGGGCCTTCATCGCACGCTCGGCCCGGTATTCCTGAACAAAGCCCAGCAGGGCGTTGAGCACCACAATCACCGCAATGGCCACCACATCCTGTGGCTCACCAATCAGTCCAGCAATGACGGCGGCGACCAACAACACCAAAATCATGAAGTCGCCAAACTGCGCGAGCAGGATCCGCAACGGATGCCTTTGCCCCGTCTCGACCAGTGCGTTGAGCCTCACAGTCGCAAGCCGTTGCTGCACCTGTGCGGTGCTCAGCCCCTTGTGTGCATCGCTGCCCAGCTGGCGCAGCAAATCATCTGTCTCTCGCAAATGGGCATCGAGCGCAGCCGCGGCAGGAAATGGCGAATCAGTGGTCATGCAGGTAGATGAACAAGGTGTTCAGGATGTAGATGGCAAACAGCAACAAGCTGGTCCAGCTCAGGGTGCGAAAAGCCTTTGAGACCGGGCGCAGGATCAAGCCGACCACAGCCACACCGCTCATCATCATGGCGGAAAAGGCAGAGACAGAATGCACGATGGAAACATCAGCAAACAAAGGCCCCGGCAAATAAGCCAGGTCGTCAACAGCCAGGATGGCCATGTTGAACAAATTGCTGCCAAACAAGTTGCCAATGGCCATGTCTACCGAGCCCATGCGCAAGGCGGCGACCGTGACGGCCACTTCGGGTGCGGACGTGATGACAGCAACAAACAGCGTACCCACGAAACTTTGCTCCCACTGCATGGCCCGCGCCAGCGCATCACCGACAAACGGCAAGAGCAATGCAGCAAGCACCACGGCCAATGCCGCCAGCAAATAGCGACCGAGCGCCTGAGCCAATGTCCATCGGGTCTGTTGCACTTGGCTGTCAGAATCGGACACGGGCACCTGCTGGAGTTCATAGCGGTACAAGGAGCGCAAAGCCAGCGCATACAGCAGCACCAGCAGTGGCGTGTACCAGCCAACATGCCCCAGCGCAGGCACGCTGGCATCACGGTAGATCAGCAAGTTAAACCCCACAAAGCCGATCAGTGCAATGCTGTAGCCTGCAGCCACCACATTGCCCAGGCGTGCCCGGGTAAAAATGGATTCCTTGCGATAGAGCACATCCAGCACCACGATGAGCAGCAGGTTGAACACACAGCTGCCCATGACGCTGCCTACCGCTATGTCCGGCACCTGAGCGACGGTCACCGCAGACAGCCCACTGACCAGCTCAGGCAAAGAAGTCACCGTCGCCAACAGCACAAGCCCCACCCAGCTGCGTGACAAGCCACTGAGCTGGGCAATCGCGTCGCCGTAGTGGCAAAGCTTGTACCCTGCGTAACCGATGATGCCCAGGCAACCAGCCAGCAAAAACCAGATCAACCACACGCTTTGCACAATCACCTCACTCACCTCACATGCTCCCAAGTGTAGGCGGTCCGCAAAATCTGACCTTTTTGGCACAATCCACACACTGCCTTACCTCCACGAAAATCCATGCAAACCTTTTTCCCCCATGGCTGGGACCACTACCTGGCTGGCGGCCTGCTCATCGGCGCGGGTGTCTCGCTGATGTTTTTGTTGCTGGGCCGCATCGTCGGCATGAGCACGTTTTTCAGCTCCACCTGGTCTTATGTTTCGCGTCTGCCCTACTTTCAGCAGGCCCCCCTGTTGCAAACGCGCCTGTGGCGCCTGGTCTGCGCTGTCGGCCTGGTGCTGGGGGCCGCTTTGTGGTGGTGGATAGCCGGACCGGAGCAAGCCTCGCACACCCAGGTCAGCCCGGCACGGCTGCTGGTTGGAGGCTTGCTGGTGGGGTATGGCGCACGCTTGGCCAACGGCTGCACCTCTGGCCACGGTATCTGCGGCCTGGCCAGTTTGTCGCGCCCCTCGCTGGCGGCGGTATTGATCTTCATGGCGGTGGCCATCATCACTGCGTGTGTGTTTGCCTTCGTCACCGGAGGTGCAGCATGAAGCGCCTGCAACCCTGGGCGGCCATGCTGGTGGTGCTCGCTGGCGGCATGCTCTTTGGCTACGGCCTGGCCCTGTCCACCATGATCTCCCCCGAAGTGGTGCTTGGCTTTCTGACCGGCAAGGACTATGGCCTGACCCTGGTCATGGGCGGCGCGGTGGCCATCACTCTGGTGTGTTATCAATTGGCGCCACGCTGGATGGACAGCCCCGTGATGGACAAACAGTTCATGCTGCGCGAGGCCAGGCTGGACCGGGACACCGTGCTGGGCTCGGTCGTTTTTGGCATCGGCTGGGGCCTGTGCGGCGTGTGTCCAGGCCCGGCCATTGCAGGCCTGGGTGCGGGCAACATCGACATGCTCTGGGCGCTTGGCGGCATTTTTGCGGGCGCTTACGTGCAAGGCTGGCAAGCCAACCGCAAGACCGCTTCTTAACCCAGAGGTTGCGGCATCAGAAACTCGCGGCTGATGCGCGCACCCAGCACGTTCACCCGCTCCAGAAACTGCGTCAGGTACGCGTGCAGTCCTGTGGCCAGGATTTCGTCAATGCTGCCAAAGGCCAGCTCGGCACGCAGGCGGCCTGCATGTCGAATGGTCTGACTGGCACTGTCGGAGGTCACCATGCTCAGGTTGCTCATCACTTCGTTCATGCTGGCAAGCAGTGAGCGAGGCATGTCCGGGCGCAAGATCAGGAGCTCGGCCACGCGCTCGGGCTTGATCACATCGCTGTACACCTTGCGGTAAACCTCAAAACCGCTGACGCTGCGCAAGATGGCGCTCCAGTGGTAGAAGTCAAATTCCTGTGCAGACTCCGGCGCCGCGATCTCTGCCATGGGCAAACCGAAGTAATCGCCCTGCATCGCATGAAACTTCACATCCACCAGGCGCGCGGTGTTGTCTGAACGCTCCAGAAATGTGCCCAAGCGCATGAAGTGCAAAGCCTCGTCCATGAGCATGGTGCCCACCGTCACACCGCGTGAGAGGTGCGAGCGAAACTTCACCCACTCGAAGAACTGCCCCGGATCGCGTTCAAACTCACGGCTCTTGAGCATGCGGTTGACTTCCAGCCAGGTCTGGTTCTGGGTTTCCCACACTTCCGTGGTCAGCGTGCCGCGCACGGCACGGGCATTTTCGCGGGCCGCACGCAGACACGACACGATGGATGAAGGGTTGTCCCCATCGCGCACCATGAATTGCATGACCCCCTCGGGCGTGATCTGGCCGTGCAGCGCCCTGTAGGACGGCAGCAGCTCGCTGATGGACAAAATACCTTCCCACCCCGCCTGCGCAGCAACGGCCGACTGGGGCAACATGGACGTTTCATAACTCACATTGAGCATGCGTGCCGTGTTCTCGGCGCGCTCCATGTAGCGCGACATCCAGAACAAATGATCAGCGGTTCTTGACAACATCTTGCGGTCCTTCAATTCAGTCTTGTTGCTTGCTCAGGCTTGCAAGATCCAGGTGTCTTTGGTGCCCCCGCCTTGCGAGGAATTGACCACCAAAGAACCTTCTTTCAGGGCCACGCGGGTCAGCCCTCCGGGCACCATCTGCACCGTGCGGCCACTGAGCACAAAGGGGCGCAAGTCAATATGGCGCGGCGCGATGCCACTGTCCACATACGTCGGACAGCTCGACAGCGACAGCGTAGGCTGGGCAATGTATCCCTCGGGGTTGGCCAGCAAGGCGGCGCGGAATTTTTCAATCTCGGCCTGGCTGGCTGCGGGCCCGACCAGCATGCCGTAGCCCCCTGCCCCGTGCACTTCCTTGACCACCAGATCCTTGAGGTTGGCCAGGGTGTATTGCAAGTCCTCGGGTTTTCTGCACATGTAGGTGGGCACATTTTTGAGAATGGGCGCCTCGCCCAGGTAGAACTTGATCATGTCCGGGACATACGGATAAATCGACTTGTCGTCTGCCACACCCGTGCCCACGCCATTGCAAATGCTCACGTGTCCAGCCTTGTAGGCCTGCATCAGACCGGCACAACCGAGCGTGGAGTCCGGACGGAACACTTCAGGGTCAAGAAAGTCATCATCCACACGGCGGTAGATGACATCCACACGTTTGGGCCCACGCGTGGTGCGCATATAGACAAACTTGTCCTTGACGAAGAGGTCCTGCCCCTCCACCAGCTGCACTCCCATCTGTTGCGCCAAAAAGGCGTGTTCAAAATAGGCGCTGTTGTACATGCCGGGCGTGAGCACCACCACTGTGGGCTCTGCCGTGGTAGCCGGGCTGCTGGCGCGCAATGTCTCGAGCAACAAATCAGGGTAATGCGCCACAGGCGCCACGCGGTGCTTGCCGAACAGATCGGGAAACAATCGCATCATCATCTTGCGGTCTTCGAGCATGTAGCTCACACCGCTGGGCACGCGCAGGTTGTCTTCGAGCACGTAGTACTCGCCGTTGCCTTGCGCATCCGGGGCACGCACGATGTCGATACCGCTGATGTGCGAATAAATCTGGTTGGGCACATCCACACCCACCATCTCGGGGCGGAATTGAGCATTGTTTTCGATCTGGTCACGAGGGATGACGCCGGCCTTGAGAATCTCCTGATCGTGGTAGATGTCATGAATGAATCGGTTGAGCGCGCTCACGCGTTGCTCCAGACCGGCTTCCATGCGCTTCCATTCGTGGGCGGGAATGATGCGCGGAATCAGGTCAAAAGGAATGAGGCGTTCAGTTCCCGATCCATCCTCGTCCTTGTCACCATAAACAGCAAAAGTGATACCGACACGACGAAAGATGACTTCGGCCTCCTCGCGCCGAGCCTGCATCGTGCCCTGATCCTGAGCAGCCAGCCATTGGGCATAGGCCTGGTAGTAGGCACGGACCTCGCCGCTGTCCTTGCCCTGGGGCAAGCGGGCATACATTTCGTCAAATTTACGCATTGCGTTCACTCCTGCCCCAGAGATTAGCAAGATGCGTACCCGCTCGCCTTGACTGCCGTCAAGAAGGCCGTCTCATGGTGGCGTGTCGTGCCAGTAACGACGAGCCTGCTGACGCCAGCAGACCGTGCGCTCAGCCTGGTCACTGCGCCAATGCAGTGCGCCACACTGGTCCGTACG
Source organism: Pseudomonadota bacterium (assembly GCA_041191485.1). Taxonomy (GTDB): domain Bacteria; phylum Pseudomonadota; class Gammaproteobacteria; order Burkholderiales; family Burkholderiaceae_C; genus Limnohabitans_A. The sequence continues at coordinate 5,073 of JBEEOS010000010.1, read as the reverse complement.
CACCACCGGCAAGCCCAAAACGGCATAACGCTCCATCACTGCACCAGCGGGGTGCCCATAACGGTTCATGTGCCCGGCCTGAACCCAGGACCAACGTGGGCGCAGGGCTTGGAGAAAGGCCTCGCTCGACGATGTTTTGCTGCCGTGGTGCGGCACCAGCAGCACATCCACCGGTGTCAAATGGCCTTGCTCAAGCAGTTGCGCCTCCTGCGCCGCTTCAATATCGCCCACCAACAGCACGGTGCGTCGCCCATTGGAGATACGCAGCACACAGCTGCCCGCGTTGGTGGCCGTGCGCACGGGTGTGTAGTTCGGCGGGGGGTGCAAGAACTCGAATTGCACTCCGTCGCGCGCCCAGCGGCGCCCTTGCTCGCAGCTACGCAGCACCCGTGCCCGGCTGAGGTCTTCCGGGACGGTCATCGAACTCCAAAGGGTCACGTCGGGGTAGCGCATCAACACAGCCTGCACGCCACCGGTGTGGTCTGTATCACTGTGGCTCAGCACCACATCCGTCAAGGGCTCGCGGGAGCGGTCCAGCCAGGGGCCCAGGACACGCTCACCGGCGTCGCTGTATTCCGAATAGCGTGGCCCGGTGTCGTACAACAAGGTGCTGCCTTGCGTGCGCACCAGCACGGCATTGCCTTGGCCCACATCGGGGGCCCAGACATCAAACTCACCTGCTGCTGGCCGGGAGGGCTGCCACAAAAGCAAAGGCATCAGCAAAGGCAGCCCCGCCATGCGCAATGCCATCGCCCAAGGCCGCATCCACAGCCAGACACCACACAAAGCCATGGCAGCCACCGACCAGGGCGGAATCGGCCATTGCACAACGGCCGAGGGCCACGTGGCCAAGGCGTGCAATGCCTGCCACAGGGGCCACATCAGCCATGCGCTGAGCTCCCACACGCCCGGCACCAGGACACCCAACAGCGCCAGGGGCGTGACGCCATAGCTGACCCAGGCAATCGCCAAGAGATTGGCCAACAAACCCACCAAGGACCACTGCCCGAAAAACAGCACACTCAAAGGCGCCAACGCCAGCATGATCACCCATTGTTCGCGCAAGAGGACGCCTGCCGACACGCCAATCTGGTGCACACGACGGCGCCAGCCCGTTTCTGGTGCACCTTGATGCCCTTGTGGTGCCACGAGGGGAGCATCTGCCAGAGCGCGTCCGCGCGACAGCAGCACACCTACAGCCACAAAACTCAACCAGAAGCCGGGCTGCAACAGCGCCCAGGGGTCGAACATCAAGACCCCGAGTGCACACCACAACCACACCAGCGACCATGGCCACTGCTTGCCCGTGTGCTGTAGCAGCATGGCCATGCCCAACATGATGACGGTGCGCTGCGCAGGCACACCCCAACCACTGAACAAAGCGTATGCCAGCCCGGTGCACCAGGCCAGAAGAGCTGCCAGGTGCTGTATGGGCCAACGCAACACCCAAGGCCGGTGCGCCAGTCCTGGCCATGTGCCGAGCGACCAGCGCCATACACGCAAGGCCCAAGCCCGCATCAGCCACACCAGCATGGTGATGTGCAAACCGGAAATGCTCATCAAATGGGCAACGCCGGTCACCCTGAACACATCCCAGTCTTCAGGCGGGATGGCCGCCTGATCCCCTGTCACCAAGGCTGCCAGCACGCCATACACAGCTTGCAGCTGCGGCCAGTCCTGTCCACGTGCCAACAAACTGTCGCGCACAGAGTGACGCCAGCGCTGCAGTGCATGCCCCTGAGCTGAGGCGAGCAGCTCGGGCACAGGTCCATCGCGGGTGATGCGCACATAGCCACTCACGCGCAAGCCACGCTCCCACATCCATAACTCATAGTCAAAGCCCGCCGGATTGAGCTGACCGTGGGGTGTTTTCAGGCGCACACGCATGCGCCAGCGCTGCCCGGGTTGAACATCAGGCCTCTGCACCATCTGCTGCGCAGAGTCACCCCAAGCCCCCCGACTGGGGTACCAGCTCAAGGACAAGCGCTCGGGCGGTGCAAAATCCGCCGGCAGCCCGGGAGCCCCTTCTCTGGGCACCAGCCGGATCTCATCGACCGACAGGACGAAGCGCACAGCCTGCGCACCGCGTTGGGGCATGTTGCTCACAACCCCTTGCACGTCAAAATCGCGCCCTTGCAGCACGCTCGGCAAGGTAGGCAAACGCTGCACAGCCAGCCAACCGCTCCAGCCCCAGCAGGCCAACGCCACCACAGGCAGGGCCAGCCAGCGCACCGCTCCCGCTGCGGTTCGCGTCACCCCCAAAAGCAACACCAGCGAAAGCCCCAGTGCGCCGAGATAGCCCCAGGCCTCGTGCAATTGAGGCTGCTGCAACTGCAGGGCCACGCCGCACACACCGGCCAGCGCCAGACCATGCCACCAGGCGCGCGAGCCCTGGCGTTTGTGCCCTTGTTCAGGCATCTTGCTCCTCCCTGTTGGGCCTGCGCCGGTGGATCCTCACAAACTGGCGCGGCTCTTGCTTGTTTGCTGCCATTAAAGCAGCACACACCGAGCCTGTCCATGTCCATCCACGTCGCCCTGCACCACGTCACCGAATACCGCTACGACCGCCCCATCCAGCTCGGCCCCCAGGTGGTGCGCCTGCGCCCCGCGCCCCACAGCCGCAGCCGTGTGCTGTCGTACAGCCTGCGCGTGGAACCCGAAAGCCACTTCATCAACTGGCAGCAGGACCCGTTTGCCAACTACCAGGCGCGCCTGGTCTTTCCGGAAAAAACCACCCGCTTCAAGGTCACGGTGGATCTGGTCGCTGAAATGGCGGTCTACAACCCGTTTGACTTCTTTCTGGAGCCCTCGGCAGAAACCGTGCCGCTCACCTACGCGCCTGAGCTGCGCGAGGAACTCGCCCCCTATCTGGTCTGTGCGCCCGAGCTGGCCAAGGCGCCGCTGTTTCAAAAGTACCTGGCCAGCATCAGCCGCAAAGAGCAGCGCACCATCGATTTCCTCGTGGGCCTGAACCAAAAGCTGCAAGGCGACATCGGCTACCTGATCCGCCTGGAGCCGGGCGTGCAGACGCCCGAAGAGAGCCTCGCCAAACGCAGCGGCTCCTGCCGCGACTCGGCCTGGCTCTTGGTGCAGCTGCTGCGCCACCTGGGCCTGGCCGCGCGGTTTGTCTCGGGCTACCTGATCCAGCTCGCGCCCGATGTGAAGGCGCTCGATGGCCCCAGCGGCACTGAAGTGGACTTCACCGACCTGCACGCCTGGTGCGAGGTGTACCTGCCCGGCGCGGGCTGGATCGGACTGGACCCGACCTCGGGCCTGCTCGCGGGCGAAGGCCACATCCCGCTGGCCTGCACGCCGCAGCCCAGCAGCGCCGCGCCCATCGAAGGCCTTATCGACGAATGCGAGGTCGAGTTCGGCCATGAGATGAAGGTCAGCCGCATCTACGAATCGCCGCGCGTGACCAAGCCCTACACCGACGCGCAGTGGCAGGCCGTGCTGGCCCTGGGCGAGCAGGTGGACGCGCAGCTGCAGGCCGGTGACGTGCGCCTGACCATGGGCGGCGAACCCACCTTTGTGAGCGTGGACAACCGCGACGCACCCGAATGGAACACCGACGCCCTGGGCCCGACCAAGCGCGGCTACGCCACCGAACTCGTGCACAAGCTGCGCGCCGAGTACGGCCAGGGCGGCTTTCTGCACTTCGGCCAGGGCAAGTGGTACCCGGGTGAGCAGTTGCCGCGCTGGGCGCTGTCGATCTACTGGCGCGCCGATGGCGAGCCGATCTGGCACGACCCCACGCTGTTTGCCGACGAACGTGAGCCGCGCCACTACACCAGCGAAGACGCCCGCGCTTTCATGCACACACTCACCCGAAAGCTGGGCCTGAGCGACCAGTACGTGCAGCCGGGCTACGAGGACACCTGGTACTACCTCTGGCGCGAGCGGCGCCTGCCGGTCAACGTTGACCCGTTTGACTCCCGGCTCGACGACGAACTGGAGCGCGTGCGCCTGCGCCGCGTCTTCAGCCAGAAGCTGGGTAGCGTGATCGGCTATGCCCTGCCCATTGAATCCGCGGACGTTTCACTCCAGGGCCCGCGCTGGCGTACCGGCCCCTGGTTCTTGCGCGACGAGCGCATGTACCTGATCCCGGGCGACTCGCCCATGGGCTACCGCCTGCCGCTGGACACCCTGCCCTGGGTCAGCGAGGGCGACTACCCCTGGCAAATCGAGCAGGACCCGTTTGCGCCGCGCCAGCCGCTGCCCAGCGCAGCAGCCATCAAGGCCCAGTACCACCGCGCATCCCCAACCCCAACCTCGCACGCCAGCGCCGCCGAAACCCGCCAGCCAGGGCGCTTCGAGTCCGCCGCTTGGATCACCCGCACCGCGCTGGTGGTCGAAGCCCGCGACCCCATGCGCGCCAACGGCCCCAAGGCCGAACGCGAACACGGCAATCAAGCCTCGCAGCTTTACGTCTTCATGCCGCCGCTGCCCTGCCTGGAGGACTACCTCGAACTGCTCTCGGCCGTGGAGGCCACCGCCAGCGAACTGGGCGTGCAGATCGTGCTGGAGGGTTACCCACCGCCGCGCGATGCGCGCCTCAAACTGTTGCAGGTCACGCCCGACCCGGGCGTGATCGAGGTCAACATTCACCCCGCCCACAACTGGGCCGATCTGGTGGATCACACCGAGTTCCTCTACAAGGCCGCGTTCGAATCGCGCCTGTCGGCCGAGAAGTTCATGACCGATGGCCGCCACACCGGCACCGGCGGCGGCAACCACATGGTCATGGGCGGTGCCACCCCGGCCGACAGTCCCTTCCTGCGCCGCCCTGAGCTGCTGGCCAGCCTGATCCTGTACTGGCACAACCATCCCTCGCTCAGCTATTTGTTCAGCGGCCTTTTCATTGGCCCGACCAGCCAGGCCCCACGCGTGGACGAAGCGCGCAACGACCAGGTCTATGAACTCGAAATCGCCCTGCGCGAGATCGTGAAGAACCGGCAGAAGTTCGGTGCCGACATGCCCCCGTGGCTGGTGGACCGCACCCTGCGCAATGTGCTGATCGACGTGACCGGCAACACCCACCGCAGCGAGTTTTGCATTGACAAGCTGTACTCG
>JBEEOS010000009.1:0-45990 GCA_041191485.1 Pseudomonadota bacterium | reverse complement strand
GAGAGGCGCTGCGCAGCATGCACCTTGTTCGAGATGTCCTTGGGCAGGTTCGCGTGGACCCAGGTGCGGATCTCGTCGCGGAAAGCGAGTTCTTGCGGGGTGAAAGCCAAATCCATAAAGGGTGTCCAGAGCACAGGGGAGGCCTGTTTTTAGCACGGTCGTGCGCCATGGCAGGTCGATAGGGTGACACTCAGCAAGGATAATTGCGCTTGCATGAAAAACATCGTCATCCTGATTTCCGGTTCCGGCTCCAATATGCAAGCCATTGTGGAGGCTGCGCGCGCCCAGCATTGGGGCCAGAAACTGGGCGCACAAGTGGTGGCGGTGTTCAGCAACCGCCCCGACGCGGCGGGCCTGGCCTGGGCCCGGTCTCAGGGCCTGAGTGCACAAAGCCTGGACCACAAAGCCTTTGACAGCCGCGAGGCGTTCGATCAGGCCTTGATGCAGGCCATGGATGCTTTTGATCCTGCCCTGGTGGTGTTGGCTGGATTCATGCGCATTCTGACCCCCGGTTTTGTGTCGCATTACGCGGGGCGCATGGTGAACATCCATCCTTCCCTGTTGCCTGCGTTTGCGGGCTTGAACACCCATCAGCGAGCGATCGACGCCGGGTGCAAATTTGCAGGCGCCACGGTGCATGAGGTCACGCCCGAACTCGACCATGGCCCCATCCTCGCCCAGGCTGTGGTGCCTGTTTTGAAGGGGGATACTCCCCAGTCGCTGGCTGCACGTGTGCTCAGCCAGGAGCACCGCATCTATCCCCGGGCGATTGCCGAGTTTTTGCGCTCGCGCTGAGGCAGGTCTCAGTCACCCGTGCGCACAAAGCGCGGCTGACGCTGTCCATGGATGTCGATGGTTTCTTCAAACATGGCGGCAGGCCGTACCCACAGGCCCTGTTGGCCGTACAGGGCCTGGTAAAGCGTCATGGGCTCCAGGGTTTCGCTGTGTCGCACGGTGCCCAGCACGCGGTACTGCCCGCCTTTGTAGTGGCGGTACAGGCCGGGTGGGGTTTCGATCAGTGGAGGCAGGTCGTCATCGGTCATGGGGCTTCGTGTGCCTTGGGCACAAATGGGACAATACGCAGCTATGCATCCTAAAGCCCTTCTTGACGCTTGCGCCGAACTGGTCAAGCTGTGTCTCCAATTCGATCATCCCGCCGACGCTGTGGTCTCGCGTTACTTTCGCGAGCACCGCTCATTGGGCCCGCGCGAGCGCGCCACACTGGCCGAAACGGCGTTTGTCGTGCTGCGCAAGAAATTGCTTTTTGAACAGCTCGCCCGTTCGGGCAGCGGCGCACGTGAGCGTCGCCTGGCCATATTGGGCTTCTCAGGGCCACGCGACTTTTTGAAGAGCGCCTTGAGCGAGATGGAAAAGACCTGGCTGGACGCTTGCGACAAGGTCTCGCCCGCTGACTTGCTCGCGCCTCATAAGCACAACCTGCCCGAGTGGATGGCCAAGGCCCTGCAACCGCAGCTGGGTGACGATTTCTGGGCCTGGGCGCAAGACCAGCAACAACCTGCGCCGCTGGACTTGCGCGTGAACACGCTGGTGGCCAAGCGAGAGGCTGTACTCAAGGAGCTCAAGCAAGCGGGCATTGAAGCGGAGCCCACACCGTATTCACCCTGGGGCTTGCGCCTGCAAGGCAAACCCGCCCTGCAAAAGCTGGACGTGTTCACGCGTGGCGCCATCGAGGTGCAGGACGAAGGCTCGCAACTGCTGGCCTTGCTGGTGGACCCGCATCGCGGCGAAATGGTGACCGACTTTTGCGCCGGTGCCGGCGGTAAGACCCTGGCGCTGGGCGCGGCCATGCGCAGCACAGGACGCCTGTATGCCTTTGACGTGTCGGCGCACCGCCTTGAAGCGCTCAAGCCCCGGCTGGCGCGAAGCGGCCTGTCCAATGTGCACCCGGCGGCGATTGCCCATGAGCGCGACGAGCGCATCAAACGCCTGGCTGGCAAGATGGATCGTGTCCTGGTGGATGCGCCTTGCTCCGGCCTGGGTACCCTGCGTCGCAATCCGGACCTGAAGTGGCGCCAGTCCGAGCAAGCCCTGCAGGAACTCAATGCCAAGCAGAAGGCCATTTTGGAGAGCGCGGCCCGCCTGCTCAAGCCGGGGGGGCGCCTGGTTTATGCCACCTGCAGCGTGTTGCAGCAGGAAAACGACGACATTGCCCAGGCCTTTACCCAAGCACACCCGCAGTTCAAGCCCCTGTCTGTGGCGCAAGAGCTTGAACGCTTGAAGGTTCAAGACGCCGAGGGCTTGTGCACTGCCAACGGCGATTACCTGCGCTTGTGGTCACACCGTCACGGGACGGACGGTTTTTTTGCCGCCGTTTGGGTAAGGACTTGATTTAAAGCACTGGCTTTCATCAGGGGAAATACTTAAAATCAGCGAATTGACCGCTTTTTGCGGTGTTCTATAAAGGTATTGCCTTGATTTTTGCTGATTCCGACATTTTCAACGCATTGGTGCAGTGGTTGGGCCATGGTCTGTTCGATCTGGCCTGGTGGCAGATCGTGCTTATCACCTTGCTGCTGACCCACATCACCATTGCCAGTGTCACGATTTACCTGCACCGTCACTCTGCGCACCGCGCACTGGACTTGCACCCCATCCCTGCGCACTTTTTCCGTTTCTGGTTGTGGATGACCACGGGCCAGGTGACCAAGGAGTGGACAGCCATTCACCGCAAGCACCATGCCAAGTGCGAGCGCGAAGGCGATCCCCACAGTCCGGTGGTGTACGGCATTGAAACCGTGTTCTGGAAAGGCGCCGAGTTGTACCGCGCCGAAGCCAAGAACAAGGAAACGCTCGAGCGTTACGGTCACAACACCCCCAATGACTGGATTGAACGCCATGTCTACACGGGGCGTTCCGCGCTGGGCGTGAGCCTGATGCTCATCATTGATGTGCTGCTGTTCGGTTTTGCGGGCCTGACGGTCTGGGCTGTGCAGATGGCCTGGATCCCGATCACGGCTGCCGGCATCATCAACGGCATTGGCCACTGGTGGGGTTACCGCAACTTCGAGGCGCAAGACGCCAGCACCAATATTTCGCCCTGGGGCATCATCATTGGCGGTGAGGAATTGCACAACAACCACCACACATACCCGACTTCGGCCAAGCTGTCGGTCAAGCCCTATGAGTTCGACATTGGCTGGATGTACATCACCATCCTGAGCAAGCTGGGTCTGGCCACGGTCAAGAAAACCCCTCCCAAAGCAGCCTATGGCGATGTGCGCCCTGTGGCTGACGAAAAAACCCTGGAGGCCCTGATTGCCAACCGCTATGAGGTCATGGCCAATTACGCCCGTGGCCTGCGAACCGTGGTGGCCCAAGAGGCTGGCAAACTCTCGGACGCCAAGGTGTTGGGTGCGGCCAGTCGCTGGTTGCACCGCGATGCCGAAAAAGTCCCCTTTGATGCGGTTCCTGAACTGGCCAAGGCCCGTGCGGCCAGCCCAACGCTGGACAAGATGGTGCAGATGCGCGAAGAGCTGCGCCAGATCTGGCTGAACACGCACGAGTCGCGTGAGCAGCTGGCGGCCGATTTGCAGGGCTGGTGCAAGCGTGCTGAAGACAGCGGGATTGCTGCCTTGCGTGAGTTCTCGAGAAAGCTGCGTTCGGTTCGCGTGCGCGCTGCGGCCTGAGTTCTCTGATACATATAGCCCCCCCGGGCCGTGGGGGGCACAAAAAAGCCGCTTCAATGAGCGGCTTTTTTGTTGGTGTGGGCTGAATTACTTCAGCTTCACTTCCTTGTACTCGACGTGCTTGCGAGCTTTGGGATCAAACTTCATGATCGCCATTTTCTCGGGCATGGTCTTCTTGTTTTTGCTGGTCGTGTAGAAGTGACCAGTACCGGCTGTGGACTCCAGCTTGATTTTTTCGCGTCCGCCTTTGCTTGCCATGGTGTTTAGCTCCTATGTAAGGTTCAGGCTTGACCGCGAGCGCGCATGTCTGCGAGCACGGCATCGATGCCATTTTTGTCGATCAGGCGCCACCCAACGGTTTTCTGTTTCAACCCAGAAACGACGGTATTGCAGGTTCGGCAGGAACCGGCGCTTGGTTTTGTTGTTGGCGTGGGAAACGTTGTTCCCGACCATGGGCTTCTTGCCCGTAACGTCACAGACGCGTGCCATGTGGACACTCCAGAGTTTTCAAAACGGCTGGTGCCGAGCGGAGACTGCTTGCTTGCAATCACCAGGCGCTCCAGCCTCACCTCGCCAGGATGGGTGGCGGTAACCCAGATCACTGCGCTTGTTGGCCCTGCAGCCAAGGCAGGCAAACGCAGCAAAGCCTTGAATTATAACCAAAAATGGCTGCGACGGGTATCAGCCGTTTTCCTGCTCCAGGAAGCGCTGGGCGTCCAGGGCCGCCATGCAGCCTGTTCCGGCACTGGTGATGGCCTGGCGGTACACATGGTCCTGCACGTCGCCAGCGGCAAACACACCGGGCACGCTGGTCTGGGTGGCAAAGCCCTTGTGACCACCCTGGGTGACCAGGTAGCCGTTTTCCATGGCCAGCTGGCCTTTGAAGATGTCGGTGTTGGGCGAATGGCCAATGGCGATGAAGCAGCCCTTGAGGGTGACGTCTTCGGTGCTGCCATCCTGGGTGCTTTTCAGGCGGACACCGGTCACGCCGGAGGCATCGCCCAGCACTTCGTCCAGAGTGCGGTGGGTTTTGAGTTCGATCTTGCCTTCGGCCACTTTGGCCATCAGTTTGTCGACCATGATGGGCTCAGCGGTAAATTTGTCGCGGCGGTGGATCAGATACACCTTGTTGGCAATGTTGGACAGGTACAAGGCTTCTTCGACAGCGGTGTTGCCGCCGCCGACCACACAGCAGACTTCGCCGCGGTAGAAAAAACCGTCGCAGGTGGCGCAGGCGCTCACGCCACGGCCCTGGAATTCGGCCTCGGAGGGCAGGCCCAGGTAGCGGGCCGAGGCGCCGGTGGCGATGATCAGGCTGTCGCAGGTGTAGGTGCCGGAGTCACCTGTCAGGGTGAAGGGGCGCTTGGACAGATCCACAGCGTTGATGTGGTCAAACACCATCTGGGTGTTGAAGCGTTCGGCATGCTCCTGAAAACGCTGCATCAGCTCGGGGCCTTGCACGCCATGCACATCGGCAGGCCAGTTGTCCACTTCGGTGGTCGTCATGAGCTGGCCGCCCTGGGCCATGCCGGTGATGAGCAAGGGGTTCAGGTTGGCGCGGGCAGCATAAACGGCAGCGGTGTAGCCGGCAGGGCCGGAGCCGAGGATCAGGACTTTGGCGTGTTGGGCGTTGGCGCTCATGGCAGGACTTTTCAAAAAGGGTCAAAAACAGGCCCGCATAGGGGCTCCCGATGCCCTGATTGTAGGCAGGCTGGCATGACCGCATTTGTTTCAGGTCATGGCCCGGCCTGATCGGGTAAGCTTGCACCTAGACATGAGTTATTCCTTGCACACCCTCCATGGTTCGGGAGAAGTTCCGGACGCGAACGCCATGCCGGTCAGCGGCTGGCGGCGCTTTACCCAGGAAATTTCCTTGCTGGTCACAGGCGTGGCCTTGCTGCTGGCCATGCTGGCCCTGATCAGCCACAGCTTGGCCGATGCTGGGTGGTCCACCACAGGCTCGCAAGCCGAGGTCCATAACTGGGTCGGGCGCCTGGGCGCATGGTTTGCCGATGTCGCTTATTTCCTGTTGGGGTACTCGGTGTGGTGGTTGGTGCTGGCAGCTTTGCGTCTGTGGGTGGGCGGGGTCCGGCGCTGGTTGCACAGTGCCGAGCTGCCACGTGGCGGATTGCTGCCGCCCAGAATGCACCGCGCGCAAGCCCTGGTGCTGGTGGGTTTGCTGTTGCTGGTCTCGGCCAGTGCTGCGCTGGAATGGTCTCGTCTTTATCGCCTGGATACAGGCTTGCCGGGACAGGCGGGCGGTGCGTGGGGTCTGGTGCTGGGGCAGTTGAGTGAGCATTGGCTGGGCTTTACGGGCAGTGCCTTGCTAACCTTGGGTGTGATGGTGCTTTGCAGTGCCTGGGTGTTTGGTTTTTCCTGGGGGCAGTGGGCGGAGTTGATTGGCGAGCGCATTGACCGCTTGCTGCGTGCGCGTGAGCAGCGCAAGGAAATGGAGCAAGACCTGGCCATGGGCCAGCAGGCCCTGCGTGAGCGTGAAATGGTGACCAGCCATTTCCAGCCGGTGGAGCCCATGCTGGATGCCGACATGCTCCAGGCACCGGAGGGGCAGCTGGATCTGGAGCCAGTGCAAGTGCCTGCGCCCAAGCCAGCACCGGTGGTGATCGAAGCGCCGGTGACCCAGGTGCAGCAAAGCGAGCGTGTCGTCAAGGAAAAGCAAAAGCCCTTGTTCAACGAGTTGCCCGACAGCAAGCTGCCGCAGGTGGACTTGCTCGATGCCATGTCCGGTCGACAAGAGACCGTGTCGCCTGAAACACTGGAAATGACCAGCCGCCTGATCGAGAAAAAGCTCTCGGATTTTGGTGTCAAAGTGCGTGTGGTGGCGGCAGCTCCGGGCCCGGTGATCACCCGCTACGAAATCGAACCCGATACCGGCGTCAAAGGCTCACAAATCGTGAACCTGGCCAAGGATCTGGCGCGCTCCCTGTCGTTGGTGTCGATCCGCGTGATCGAGACCATTCCAGGCAAGAACTACATGGCGCTGGAACTTCCCAACGCCAAGCGCCAGTCGATCAAGCTCAGTGAAATCCTGGGGTCGCAGGTCTACAACGAGGCCAAGTCCATGCTGACCATGGGCCTGGGCAAGGACATCGTGGGCAACCCGGTGGTGGCCGATCTGGCCAAGATGCCGCACGTGCTGGTGGCCGGTACCACGGGCTCGGGCAAGTCGGTCGGGATCAACGCGATGATTCTGTCCTTGCTTTACAAGGCCGAAGCGCGCGATGTGCGCCTGCTGATGATCGACCCCAAGATGCTGGAGATGTCGGTCTACGAAGGCATTCCGCACTTGCTGGCCCCAGTGGTGACCGACATGCGCCAGGCTGCCCACGGCCTGAACTGGTGCGTGGCGGAAATGGAGAAGCGCTACAAGCTCATGAGCAAGCTGGGTGTGCGCAATCTGGCGGGCTACAACACCAAGATCGACGAGGCCACGGCCCGCGAGGAATTCATCTACAACCCCTTCAGCCTGACGCCGGACGATCCGGAACCGCTCAAGCGGCTGCCGCACATCGTCATCGTCATTGATGAGCTGGCAGACCTGATGATGGTGGTGGGCAAGAAGATCGAAGAGTTGATTGCCCGTCTCGCACAAAAAGCGCGTGCTGCGGGCATTCACCTGATTTTGGCCACACAGCGCCCCAGTGTGGACGTGATCACCGGCCTGATCAAGGCCAACATTCCCACGCGCATTGCCTTCCAGGTCTCCAGCAAGATCGACAGCCGCACCATCCTCGATCAGATGGGTGCCGAGGCCTTGCTGGGCATGGGCGATATGCTCTACATGCCCTCGGGCACAGGCTTCCCGATTCGTGTGCACGGCGCTTTTGTCAGTGATGAAGAGGTGCACCGTGTCGTCCAATACTTGAAGGCGCAAGGTGAGCCTGACTACATCGAGGGCGTGCTCGAAGGCGGCACGGTTGATGGCGAAGACGGCGCGCTGGGCGAGGGCACCGAGGGTGGTGGCGAAAAAGACCCGATGTACGACCAGGCCGTTGAAGTCGTGCTCAAGCACCGCAAGGCCAGCATTTCGCTGGTGCAGCGCCACCTCAAGATTGGCTACAACCGCGCAGCCCGTCTGGTGGAAGATATGGAAAACGCGGGTCTGGTCAGTGCCATGAGTGGCAGTGGGCAGCGCGAAATCCTGGTGCCTGCCAGGGCGGAGTGATCAGAAATGCGCAAACCTTGGCAGTGGGGCTTGGGGGCGTTGGCCATGCTGGCGTGGTCCCTGGCGCAGGCACAAGCCACCCAGTGGCTGGACGATTACCTGCGCACCGTGCGCAGCGGTCGGGCCCAGTTTGTCCAAACGGTGACTTCGCCAGCCAGGGCCGGACAAACGCCCAGGGTCAAGACATCGAGCGGGACATTTGAATTCCAGCGTCCTGGCAAGTTCCGTTTTGTGTATCAGCGCCCTTACGAGCAGTGGCTGATTGCCGATGGCACCACCTTGTGGCTGTATGACCTCGATCTGCAACAAGTCACCGCACGAGCGCAGGCGCAGGCCTTGGGGACCTCTCCTGCGGCCTTGTTGACGTCCTCGCAAGGGGTTCAGGGGCTGCAAAAGGACTTTGCCTTGCAAGACCTGCCAGAGGCAGATGGGCTTCATTGGGTACAGGCCACGCCTCGTGCAGCCGATGCGCCGTTGGCTACGGTCAAAGCGGGTTTGCGTCGCAGTCCCTCGGGCGTGGATCTGGTGCGTCTGGAGGTGCAAGACCGTTTGGGGCAACGTTCGGTGCTGACTTTTTCAGAGTCCAAAAACAACCTGGATTTGCCGGCTGCCTTGTTCGTGTTCCACCCACCCGCCGGGACGGACGTGATTCGGCCATGACGGACCTGTTTGCCCAGGCGCAGCCGTCCCCGCACTCGCCACTGGCCGAGGCCTTGCGGCCCCAGACACTCGATGAGGTGATAGGCCAATCTCACCTGCTCGGCGAAGGCAAGCCCTTGCGCTTGGCCTTCCAGTCCGGCAAGCCACACTCCATGATCTTTTGGGGGCCACCCGGGGTGGGTAAAACCACGCTGGCCCGATTGACGGCCACGGCGTTTGACTGTGCTTTCATTGCCCTGTCGGCGGTCTTTTCTGGCGTCAAGGACATCCGTGCTGCCATGGAGCAGGCCGAGCAGAACCTGGCCATGGGCAGGCACACCATTTTGTTTGTGGACGAGATTCACCGGTTCAACAAGTCGCAGCAAGATGCGCTGCTGCCCTATGCGGAAAGCGGCCTGGTCACGTTCATTGGCGCGACCACCGAGAACCCCTCCTTCGAGGTGAATTCGGCCTTGCTCTCGCGTGCCCAGGTTTACGTGCTCAAGTCGCTCACCGATGAGGAGCTGCGGCAGCTCCTGGTGCGTGCGCAGGACAAAGCGCTAGGCGCGCTGGTGTTCGATGAGGTGGCCAGTGACACCCTCATTGGCTACGCCGATGGCGATGCCAGAAGGTTTCTCAATTTGCTCGAGCAGTGCCAAACGGCGGCGGGTGCGGCAGGCGTCCAGACCATTGATGCGGACTTCGTGCAAAACGCTTTGACCCTCAACAGCAGGCGTTTTGACAAAGGCGGGGACAATTTCTACGACCAGATTTCTGCGCTGCACAAATCGGTGCGCGGTTCGCACCCGGATGCGGCGCTGTATTGGCTGACCCGCATGCTGGACGGCGGGGCCGACCCACGCTACCTGGCACGTCGCTTGGTGCGCATGGCCTGGGAAGACATTGGCCTGGCCGATCCACGCGCCATGCAGATTGCCAACGATGCGGCTTTGACCTACGAACGCCTGGGCAGTCCGGAGGGTGAGCTGGCATTGGGGCAGGCCGTGATTTACCTGGCTGTAGCCGCCAAGAGCAACGCCGGCTACAAGGCCTACAACCAGGCCAGGGCTTTTGTGAAGCAGGACAAGAGCCGGGAAGTGCCAGTGCATCTGCGCAATGCCCCCACCCAGCTGATGAAGGAGCTGGGCTACGGACACGCTTACCGTTACGCCCACGACGAGCCTCATGCGTATGCGGCCGGCGAGACCTATCTCCCGCAGGGCATGCAAGAGCCGGCCTGGTACCAGCCCGTTGCCCGAGGGCTGGAAACCAAGATCGCCGAGAAGCTGGCTTTCCTTCGTCAGCTTGATGACGAGGCCCATGCCGCTGCTACTGGAAAGAATGCCCCTAAACCGTAGGTTTTGCTGCCAAGAGCGAAAAAACTAAAAAGTTTTTCGGAACAAAAGTCTTTTAGACCGCAATACCGCCATATCTCGGGCGGGGCTTCATTAGACTCCTTGCTGTTAAAAACAACAAAGGAGACACACATGTCCAAAGGTGCATTGGCCGCCATGATGGGGCAGGACGCGGCTCACTTTCAGCGCGATGAAGCAGCTCTGCCTGCGGGCAGGGTAAACACCGGTTGTTCGGGGTCTGACACGAAGCTGACCCCCGTTACAATCGCTGCCACATCAACCCGACGCAGCGAAAGCTGGCGGGTTTTTTGCTAAAGGAAAGAATGTGGCCCACAAGGCCCTTTTGAACTGAAGACATCAACCGATGAACAGACCAGGCATGAGCTGGTCTCAACGGAGTTAATTACGCATGGACATCTTGCTTCAACAGATCATCAATGGTCTGGTACTGGGCAGCATGTACGCTTTGGTGGCCCTGGGCTACACCATGGTGTACGGCATCATTAACCTTATCAATTTTGCGCATGGCGAAGTGCTCATGGTTGGTGCACTGACCAGCTGGAGTGTCATCGGCATGATGCGCGAAAGCATGCCTTGGGCACCAGGTTGGGTCATTTTGATTTTGGCCACGCTCATTGCCTGTGTGGTGGCGGCAACCTTGAACTTCACAATCGAAAAGGTGGCTTACCGTCCGCTGCGCAACAGTCCCAAGCTCGCCACACTGATCACTGCGATTGGCATGAGCATCCTCCTGCAAACTGTGGCCATGATCATCTGGAAGCCGAACTACAAGGCCTATCCCACACTGCTGCCGAGCGACCCGATTGCGATTGGTGGCGCGGTGATCACCCCCACGCAAATCATGATTTTGGGTGTGACGGCAATTTCGCTGGCGCTGCTGATGTGGCTGGTGAACACGACTCGTCTGGGCCGCGCCATGCGCGCCACGGCTGAAAACCCACGCGTGGCGGCGCTGATGGGAGTCAAGCCTGACATGGTCATTTCTGCCACCTTCATCATTGGCGCCGTGCTGGCAGCCATTGCTGGGGTGATGTACGCCTCCAACTACGGTACGGCGCAACACGCCATGGGCTTTATTCCGGGTCTCAAGGCCTTTACAGCTGCCGTGTTCGGTGGCATTGGCAACCTCGCCGGCGCTGTGGTGGGGGGCATTTTGCTGGGCCTGATCGAATCGATTGGCTCGGGCTATCTGGGCCAGCTCACGGGCGGTGTGCTGGGCAGCCAGTACACCGATATTCTGGCCTTCATCGTGCTGATCATCATCCTGACGCTTCGTCCGTCCGGCTTGATGGGTGAGCGTGTGGCTGACCGCGCTTAAAAGGAGCAATGACCATGAAATTCAACGCTTCTTCCAAAAACATCGTGCTGATGATTGCGCTGGCCTTGATGCTGCCGCTGGTGCTGCAGAACTTCGGCAACGCCTGGGTACGCATTGCCGATATGGCCTTGCTCTACACCTTGCTGGCCCTGGGCCTGAACATTGTGGTGGGTTACGCCGGTCTGCTGGACTTGGGCTACGTGGCCTTCTTTGCGGTGGGCGCGTACATGTACGCGCTGCTGTCATCGCCACACCTGACCAACACCTTCCCCATGATTGCCGCCATGTTCCCGGACGGCATGCACATGCCCTTGTGGCTCATCGTGCCGGTCGGCGCCGGGCTGGCAGGCTTGTTCGGCATGCTGCTGGGCGCGCCTACGCTCAAGTTGCGGGGCGACTATCTGGCCATCGTGACGCTGGGTTTTGGTGAAATCATCCGCGTGTTCATGAACAACCTGGACCAGCCGGTTAACATCACCAACGGGCCCAAGGGCATCGACATGATCGACTCGATCCATTTCTTTGGCTTCAGTCTGAGCAAGCGTCTGACCATTGGTGAGTTCGATATTCCCTCGGTCACGCTGTACTACTACCTGTTCCTTGCCTTGGTGTTGTTCAGTGTGCTGATGTCATACCGTTTGCAGAACTCCCGTATTGGCCGTGCCTGGATGGCCATCCGTGAGGACGAAATTGCCGCCAAGGCTATGGGCCTCAATACCCGAAACCTCAAACTTGCCGCCTTCGGCATGGGGGCAACTTTTGGTGGCGTCTCCGGCGCCATGTTTGCGGGTTTCCAGGGCTTTGTCTCGCCCGAGTCCTTCAGCCTGATGGAGTCGGTGATGATCGTGGCCATGGTGGTGCTCGGTGGCTTGGGGCACTTGCCGGGCGTCATTTTGGGCGCCGTGCTGTTGTCGGCATTGCCTGAGGTGCTGCGTTACATCGCCGGTCCTTTGCAGGAGATGACCGATGGCCGACTGGACGCAGCCATTTTGCGTCAGCTGCTGATTGCCTTGGCCATGATTGTGGTCATGCTGCTGCGTCCGCGTGGTTTGTGGCCTGCTCCTGAGCACGGCAAGCATCTGCGCAAAGGTCATAAGTGAGGGAGCAAGCCATGAAAAAAGATGTTGTATTGAAAGTGGCCGGTGTCTCCAAGCGATTTGGTGGCCTGCAAGCCCTGTCTAATGTGGGCATTACCATCGAGCGCGGTCAGGTCTATGGCCTGATCGGTCCCAACGGTGCTGGAAAGACCACGTTCTTTAACGTGATCACAGGCCTGTACACACCCGACGGCGGCACCTTCGAATTGGGTGGTCATCCCTACGAACCCACCGCTGTGCACACGGTGGCCAAGGCCGGTATTGCACGAACCTTCCAGAACATTCGTCTGTTTGCTGACATGACGGCGCTGGAAAACGTGATGGTGGGTCGCCACATCCGCACACACTCTGGCTTGCTGGGCGCCATGTTCCACACGCCAGGGTTCAAACGCGAAGAGGCCGAAATTGCCGAGCGCGCACACGAGCTGCTGGACTACGTGGGCATTGGCAAATACGCCAACTACAAAGCCCGCACACTGTCCTACGGCGATCAGCGTCGTCTGGAAATTGCCCGGGCGCTGGCCACCGACCCGCAACTCATTGCGCTGGACGAGCCTGCTGCCGGCATGAACGCCACCGAAAAAGTGCAGCTGCGCGAACTGATCGACCAGATCCGCGCGGACAACCGCACCATTTTGCTCATCGAGCACGATGTCAAGCTGGTGATGGGCCTGTGCGACCGCGTGACAGTGCTGGACTACGGCAAGCAGATTGCCGAAGGTACGCCTGCTGATGTGCAGAAAAACGAAAAAGTGATTGAAGCCTATTTGGGCACCGGAGGACACTGACATGGCCAACACGCTATTGAAAGTCAAAGGCCTGAAAGTGGCCTATGGCGGCATCCAGGCCGTCAAGGGCGTGGACATGGAAGTCCACGAAGGCGAGTTGGTGTCCCTGATCGGCTCCAACGGCGCGGGGAAAACCACGTCGATGAAAGCGATCACCGGTACCTTGCCCACGCAGGGCGGTGACATCGAATACCTGGGCAAGAGCATCAAAGGCCAGGGCCCCTGGGACCTGGTCAAGCAGGGCCTGGCCATGGTGCCCGAGGGTCGTGGCGTGTTCACCCGCATGACCATCACTGAAAACCTGCAGATGGGGGCTTACATTCGCAACGACAGCGTGGGCATTGCGGACGATATGGAAAAAATGTTCCATATCTTCCCGCGTCTGCGCGAGCGTAAGGATCAGCTGGCCGGAACCATGTCGGGTGGCGAGCAACAAATGCTGGCCATGGCCCGCGCCCTGATGAGCCGCCCCAAAGTCTTGCTGCTGGACGAGCCCTCCATGGGTCTGTCGCCCATCATGGTGGACAAGATCTTTGAAGTGGTCAAAGACGTGTACGCACAAGGTGTGACGGTGCTGCTGGTGGAGCAAAACGCCAGTCGCGCCCTGGCGCTGGCCGATCGCGGCTACGTGATGGACTCTGGCTTGATCACCATGACCGGTGCCGGCAAGGACATGTTGGCGGACCCCAAGGTGCGTGCAGCCTATCTGGGCGAATGATCACGTTGGCCCCTGCAGCAAAAAGCCCGGCTTGCCGGGCTTTTTTTCATGGAGACAGAGAAAGGGCCTGATCAGCCCTTGGCCTTGTCTGCCTCGGAGGTGAACGAGTCGGCGTAGAACTCTTCGGGCGGAAGTTTGCCCTGGGCCACGTATTCGCGCTGTGCGGACTCCACCACAATAGGGGCACCACAGGCATAGACCTGGAAGCCTGACAAGTCAGGGTGGTCTTGCAGCACGGCCTGGTGCACAAACCCGGTGCGGCCTGTCCAGGCGTCCTCAGCCTCTGCGTTGGAAATCACCGGCACGTACTTCAGGTTGGGCATGGCGGCGCATTGGGCTTCAATCCAGTCGGCCATGTACAGGTCTGCGGGGCGACGCCCCCCCCAGTACAGGGTGGCCGGGCGTTGGCTGCCGATGTGCTGCATGTGCTCAATCAAGGCCTTGATGGGCGCAAAGCCCGTGCCCGAGGCCAGCAAGATCATGGGTTTGTTACTGTCTTCACGCAGGTAGAAGCTGCCATAAGGCCCCTCGGCACGCAGAATGTCTTTTTCCTTCATGGTCGAAAACACCGGGTCGGTGAACTTGCCGCCGGGCATGTGGCGGATGTGCAGCTCCACCACGGGGGGCGACACCTCAAGTGTGTGCGGCGCATTGGCCATGCTGTAGCTGCGGCGGGAGTTGTCGCGCAGGATGAATTCAATGTACTGTCCGGCACGGAACTTCATGGGTTCGCTGGCAGGCAACTGGACCTTGAGTACCATGACATCGTGTGACTTTTTTTCCAGGCTGGCCACGCGCACAGGCATTTTCTTGACAGGCAATCCGCCTTCTTCGGTTACCTGCTTGGACTCAAGCACCACATCGCTTTGTGCCGTGGCGCAGCACGTCAGGATCAGGCCCTGGGCCTCTTCTTCGTCAGAAAGTGCCTTGGCCTGATGGGTGCCGTGAACCACGGTGCCTGAAATCTTTTTGCATTTGCACGAACCGCAGGCGCCATCCTTGCAGCCATAGGGCAGACCAATGCCCTGGCGAATGCCGGCGGCCAGCAGGGTTTCGTTACCCTCGGCAGAAAAACTGCGACCACTGGGTTCGACGGTGATTTGAAAGCTCATGTTTTAGGTATCCTTGCAGGGTTTTCTTCCCGGAATGCTCAATTTTGCCTTCAAATCAAACCCCTTTAGGTGCGCTGCCTTCACGATTTCGACGCCAGCGGGTGTTGATCGTCGGTTGCGGAGATGTCGGGTTGCGAGCCGCCGGTGTCCTGGGGGCGCCAGAGCCTCGACGTGTGCGCTTGCTGGCCTTGACTTCCAGCCCTGAGCGAGTGCGTCTGCTGAGGGCTTGTGGCGTGACCCCTTTGCGTGGGGATCTGGATGAGCCAGGCAGCTTGTCCCGACTGGCGGGCATTGCGCATCGCGTGGTGCATCTGGCCCCACCGGATGCAGAGCGGCGTAAAGATGGCGAAACCGATCCGCGCACCAAAAACCTGATGCGTGCCTTGCGCAAACGAACTCCGCCTCAGTCGCTGGTGTATGCGTCAACCACCGGGGTGTATGGGAATTGCCGGGGCGAACATGTCGACGAAACCCGTACCGTGCACCCGCACACCCCCCGAGCGATGCGCCGTGTGGACGCCGAAGCCTGGGTGCGTTTGTTTGGGCGCAGCAGTGGCGCCGTGGCCACCATCTTGCGCGTGCCTGGTATCTACGCCCAAGACCGCGAGGGCGGCACACCGCGTGAGCGCCTTCTCAAACGCACGCCGGTTCTGCAAACACAGGACGATGTCTACACCAACCACATCCATGCCAATGACCTGGCACGCGCCTGCATATTGGCCTTATGGCGTGGCAAACCGCAACGCGTGGTCAATGTCGCCCGCAGCGAAGCCGATACATCGTTGCCCCTGATGCTGCTGAGTTTCATGAACGAGTCCCGCAGGCTGGACAACACGCGCATGAAGCAGGAGTTGCGGCTGAAGCTCAAATACCCTCATGTGCGCGACGGATTGGCGCCGCAAAAGCAATTGCTTTGAGAGCAGTTGCATCACAGGTCCGCGACAGTGGAGAGCGACTGTGCAGCGTGTTTCAGTGCAAAAGCATGTGTGCTGCTACGAGTGCCAGAAAACCTGCAAACGCCAGCTGCAATTTCCTCTTGTCCATTTTTTGTGAGAGACCAGCGCCCATATTGGCGAAAAAAATGCTGACCATGCTGATCCCGAAGAACGCCGGCAAATGAACGTAACCCACGGTATGACTGATGCTGGGGCCTGTGAGGGCCAGCCCGCTGGCGCCAATGAAAGAAATAGGAATGGCCACAGCTGAACTCACCACCACCGCTTGTCGCATGTCTATGCCTCGTAAGACGAGGTAAGGCACAGTCATCGCTCCTCCGCTGACACCCAGCAGGGTAGATACATGACCGATGAAGGTACCCGCGCCGAAGAGCTCCAGTTTTGCAGGCTCAGGCTTGCTGCTATCGCTGGCTTTCTTTCTAAGCAGGCTGATACATGTGATCAAAGCGAACACGCCAAAGCCTGTCTTGAGCCAAGCGGTGGGAAGCCAGTTGGCGAGCATGACCGCTGAAATCGCGCCGACGCTGACCGCAGCAGCAAGCCAAGGCAACCGATCAAAGACCAGGCGCTTGTATCGCCAGTGTGTCCAGGAGCTGGTGATGGAGGTCACCACAATGCAAGCGAGCGATGTGGCGACTGCGAAATGCATGACATGAGGACCCATGATCGGGTCGGTACGCCACAGGAAATAAAGCGTAGGAACGATGACCAAGCCCCCGCCAACGCCAAACAGGCCTGCAGTGAATCCGCCAGCCGCACCCACCAGTAAAAACAGCAACCAGAGAGACATCAGGCCACCGAGGCTTCAAATTGGCCAAACTGACTGCGCCAGAAACCCAAGGCGGCGGTATCCCGGCAGCCAAAATCCTGGACCTGACCGATAACAATCTGATGGTCACCCGCGTCCACAAGCTGGTGCAAAGAGCAATCAAACCAGGCCAAAGCCTCACTCAGTCGCAAGCGATCACTGCCTTGTCTATGCACGGGGACATCCCGGAAGCGAGACGCCATATCGCCAGATGCGAACTGCCGAGCCAAGGTCTGCTGATGCAGCGCAAGTACGCTCACCGAAAAGCCACCCGATTGCGTGAAGGCGTCAAGACTGCTGGCTGCTTTGCGGATACTCCACAGAACCAGTCGAGGCTCTAGAGAGACCGAAGAAAACGAATTGCAGGTCATGCCCCAATCGGTGTTTTGCCAACGGGTTGTGACAACTGTCACCCCCGTAGCAAAACACGACAGTGCTTTGCGGTATTGGGCGGGATCGCTAAAAGCATTGTCGATGGGTGCACGCATAGGAGCGCTGGATGACATGGGGTCTGGCATGTGGCGCATGAGTGTGCTTTCGAAAGTGACAGTTGAGGAGCAAAAAATCAAGGCACTTCGTGGCCGTTGGCCAGTTCGTACAGCTCAAACCAGGTCTGGCGGTCCATCGGCACTTTGAGGGCCTGGGCAAAAGCGCCGATGCGCTCCAGCTGGTTGCTGCCCATCACAGGCAACACGTCCGCCGGGTGGTGCATGAGCCAGGCCATGGCCACGGCGGTGGTGTCGGTGCCGCTGGCCTGAGCCAACGCGGCCAGCTTGGGCGCCAGCCGCGCTGCTGCGGTGCCGGCCTGTGCTGCTTGGCTGTGCAAGCGGCCGCCACCGAGCGGCGACCATGCCATCACCGGCATGTGGTGCTGTTGCGCGTGGGCGATTTGGCCGTTGATGAACGGCGCGGTGTGCAGCAAGCTCAGCTCGATTTGGTTGGTCTGCAGCCGGTGCTTCATGCGTGATTGCAGCAGGTCCACATCCCAGGGCATGAAATTGGACACGCCCACGCCGCGCACCTTGCCGCTGTCGATCAGGCCGTCCAAGCAATCGCCCAGCGCCGTCGCGTCGCACAGCGGGTCGGGGCGGTGGATCAGCAGCAGGTCGATCACGTCCACCCCGATGCGCTGCAGCGAGCGGTCCACGCTGGCCGTCACGTGCGCGGGTGAGGTGTCGTAGTGTTTGACGCGGGTGCTGGGCCACTGTTGCGACAGCAGCATGATGTCGGTTTTGGTGACGATCTCGATCTGGTCGCGCAGGGTAGGGCGGGCCTTGATGGCCTCGCCGAACAGCGCTTCGCAGCGGTAGTCGCCATAAATGTCGGCGTGGTCAAAGGTGGTGATGCCTTGTGCCAGGCAGGCGTCGATGCGCGCCAAGTTGGCGTTGACGCTGGTGTCGCTGGCTTCGGACAGGCGCCAGACGCCATAGGCCATCTGGCTGAGTTGTCGACCGTTGGGCAGGGTGATGCGGTTCATGTGTGTGGATTTCTGTGACAAGGTTCAGCGGCGCACGCCGTTGCCCAGCGGGGTGGCTGGTGTGGAGGCGGGCACACGGCCGTAGGCGTGGGCGAGCGACACGGTCTTGAGGTGCGGCAGCACTTTGGTGCCAAACATCTCGCACTCGTTCAAGTGTGGATAGCCCGAGAAGATGAAGGCGCGGATGCCCATTTTCATGTAATCGTGGATTTCGCTCAGCACCTGGTCGACACTGCCCACCAGCGCGGCGCCGCAGCCGCTGCGCGCCCGGCCCACACCGGTCCACAGGTGCGGCTCGATATAGCCTTCGTCATCGGCGATCTCGCGGTTGGCGCTTTGCAGCGACACGCCCAGGCTTTTGGCGTCGAGCGCGCGTTGGCGGATTTCTTTGCCTTTGTCGTCGTCGAGTTTGGACACCAGCTCACGGGCGTATTCGCGCGCTTCGGCCTCGGTGTCGCGCACGATCATGTGCACCCGCAGGCCATAGTCCAACACCCGGCCGTATTTTTCTGCGCGCGCGTGCACATCGCGCATGCGCTGGGCCAGCACCTCTTTGGGCTCGGGCCACATCAGGTAGGTGTCGCAATGCGCGCCGCACAGTTCCAGCGCGTCGGGGCTGTAGCCGCCAAAGTAGAGCAGCGGGCCGCCGGTTTGGTAGGGGCGCACCGGGTCGGTGGGCAGGCCCTTGATGTTGTAGATCTGGCCTTCGTAATTGATGTGCTCTTGGGTCCAGGCCTGCTTGAGGATTTCCACCACCTCCCAGCTGCGGCGGTAGCGGTAGGCGCTGTCGGCCACCTCACCCGGAAAGTCGGACGAAATCACGTTGAGTGTCAGGCGGCCTTCCAACATGTGGTCCAGCGTGGCCACGGTGCGCGCCAACATGGCGGGCTGCACTTCGCCACAACGGATGGCGGCGAGCATGTTCATGCGCTTGATCTGTGGCGCCATGCCGGCCACAAAGGTCAGGGTGTCTTGCCCCACTTGGTACGACGAGGGGCACAGGATGTTACGAAAACCCAGTTCGTCGGCCCGCTGAGCGATGCGGCTGGTGTTGGCCCAGCTGCTGCGCAGATCGCCCTCAGGGACACCCAGATGACGGAAGTCGTCAGAACACAAGGGAGCAAACCAGGCCACTTCTGCGCCCTGGATGTCGGCACCTTTGACGGGAACGATACTCATGAGTCACCTCGGAATTTGAATGTATGAATAGTATATGAATTGATTTGCCTCAACATCAGGGTTTTCACTTGGATGGCAACTTTTGTCATACTTAAACACATGCAACAACCTACGCCTGCTAAACCTTTGCCGGTTTATCTTCAGATCTCCGAATTGCTGGCCCGCCAGATCAAGGCGGGTTTCTGGCGTGAAGGGGAGCGGCTCCCGACGGAGGCCGAGCTGGCCAAAACGCTCGATGTGGCTGTGGGAACCTTGCGCAAATCACTGGCTTTGCTCGAAACCCAGGGGGTCCTGGAGCGCATTCAGGGCTCAGGCACTTATGTCAAGAAGGTCGTGGGGACGCAGCAGATTTACGAGCTGTTTCGCCTGGAGTTAACCCACGGGCCCGGACTGCCCACCGCTCACATTCTTGATGTCAAAAGCCTCAAGCGTCCGGCGTATGTGCCAGCTTTGGGTGAAGCGTCAGGTGATCGCGCGTGGCGTGTGCGGCGTGTGCGTTTCCTCAGTCAAACGCCCGTGGCGATGGAGGAAATCTGGTTTTCTGCGGAGTCTGTTTCGAGCCTCAAGGCATCAGACTTCGGCGACTCGATGTACATGTTTTATCAGGAGCGCTTTGGAGTCTGGATCGCACGGGTCGAAGACCGGCTTTCTGCTGCCCCTGCACCTGATTGGAGTACGCTACCTTGCGCCCTGAAGCCTGGAGATTGCGCGGGCTTCATCGAGCGGGTGTCGTGGACGGCCTCCAATGCGATTGCCGAGTTTTCGCGCACCTGGTTCGATCCAACCGTGTGCATCTACTCTTCCCGTTTGAGCCAGTGAGTCCTGCTCTCAACGCAATCGATTGACGGCTGCATCCCATGCCGACAGTTTAGCCTGGGCTTCATCGCGGCTGCATTGGGGCTCAAACACGCGCTCAATCGATAGCCTGCTCTTCAATTCATCAGGACTCTTGAAAACACCTGCTTGTAGGCCAGCGAGCATGGCAGCGCCCAGTGCAGTGGTTTCAATGGTGTGCGGTCGATAGACGGGCAGCCCCATCAAATCTGCCTGCATTTGCATCAACAGGTTGTTCTTGCATGCGCCGCCATCCACACGCAAACCGCTGACCTGCAGACCATCGAGGTCCTGTGCATCGCGCTGCATGGCCTGGAGCAAGAAGGTGCTTTGCACCGCAATGCTCTCCAGAGCGGCGCGGGCAATGTGCGCAGCTGTACTGCCGCGGGTCAGGCCCTGGATGCTGCCGCGCAGGTGTGGCAACCAATAGGGTGCACCCAGGCCGGCAAAGGCGGGCACCAGGGTCACCCCTTCTGTGTCGTTGACGCTTTGGGCCAGCGCTTCGACTTCACTGCTGTGGCTGATGACCTTCAGGCCATCTCGCAGCCATTGCACCACCGCCCCACCGATGAACACACTGCCTTCCAGAGCGTAAACCGGTGGCGCACTCGCATGGGTTTGCGCTGCGCAGGTGGTGATCAACCCGTTATGACTGACAGGAACATTGTGGCCGGTGTGCATCAACATGAAACAGCCAGTGCCGTAGGTGTTCTTCACATCGCCAGGTTGCAAACAGGTTTGTCCCAACAGGGCAGACTGTTGATCGCCTGCGACGCCCCCGATGATGACGCTGGTCTCGCTGTCTTCCAGCAACGCAGGTCGCACGGTTCCGAAGTGACTGACCGATGGCAGCACCTCGGGCAAAACGCTGCGCGGGATGTTAAACAAGTCCAGCAACTCATCGTCCCATTGACCCGTATGGATGTTCAGCAGCAGGGTTCGGCTGGCGTTGCTGATGTCCGTCACATGGGAGGCGCCGGCTGTGAGTTGCCACATCAGCCAGGAGTCTATGGTCCCGAATGCCAACTGCCCCGCATTGGCTAAAGCCCGAGCGCCTTCGATGTGGTCGAGCAACCACTGAAGTTTGGTACCGGAAAAATACGGGTCCAGTCGCAAACCTGTGCGGGACTCCACCAGCGTATCAGCGCCTTGTGCTTTGAGTCGCTCACAAAGGGCCTCAGTGCGCCGGTCCTGCCACACGATCGCGTTGTAAAGGGGTTGTCCAGTGCGGCGATTCCACAAGACGGTAGTCTCGCGTTGGTTGGTGATGCCCAGGCCGCGAATCTGCTTGAGGCTCAGGCGGCCTTGCTTAAGGGCCTCTCGTGCTGTGGCCAATTGGGTTTCCCAAATGACGTTGGCATCATGTTCAACCCAGCCGGGTTGCGGGTAAATCTGGGCAAACTCCTGCTGGGCCATGCTGTGGACACTGCCGTCCTCACGAAACACAATCGCACGCGAACTGGTGGTGCCTTGGTCCAGGGCAAGTAAATAGTTGTTGTCTTTCATGTGGATCCTCTTGCGGCAGGATGTCTGGATTTCAAGGTTTGGCGACCACGCAGCGCACGTCCAGGTCGCGCAGCAGTCGGTCAAATTCAAATTCAGGAGCAGTGTCGGTAAACAGGGTGTGCACCACCTTCAAGGGCGCCATTTCGATCATGGCTGGGCGACCCAGCTTGCTGGCATCTGCCGCCAGCCAGACCTGTCGGGATTGGGCCACGATGGCTCGTGCGACCATGACTTCGCGCATGTCGAAGTCCCTGAGCGTTCCGTCTGCGTCGATGCCGCTGATACCGATCAGGCCGATGTCCACCTTGAACTGGCGAATGAAAGCCAGAGCAGCTTCACCCACCACGCCCAAATCTTCCTGACGTACGGTACCGCCAGCCACTACGACCTCGCAATTCGGATTGGCGCTCAAGATGCGGGCCACATGAAGGTTGTTGGTCACCACCCGTAAGTCCTGGTGGTGGAGCAACTCGTGCGCCACGGCCTCGACGGTTGTGCCAATGTTCATGAACAAGCTGCTGCCAGGAGGTATCGCGGCAGCCACGGTTTTGGCAATGCGTAGTTTCGCTTCCGATTGCGTGCGTTGCCGCTCAAGGTAGGTGGTGTTGCGACTGCTGCTGTCGATCACCCTGACGCCACCGTGAAACCGTTCAATCATGCCGGCCTCGCTCATCCGGGCGATGTCCCTGCGAACCGTTTGCAAAGTGGTGTTGAACTGTTCGGCCAGGGATTCTGTCTTGAGGCTGCCGCATTCCTTGATGGTTTGCAGCATGGCCAGCTGTCTGGGGTTGAGTGCCATGGTCATGCTCGGGTTGTACCGCTTGATCACGCATTATCAATTAAGGGAATACGAGAATGCGCTGAGTCGTTCGTTTTCTTGTATAAACCTTAAACGAAAAAAAACAAACAATATAAATCACACAAAAATGATCAAAACAACTCGATTGAGTCTGGCCGAGTGGCCCGCACAATGGCCTGCCGATGGCCTGGATATGCTGGTCATCGGTGGGGGCGCGACCGGGTTGGGTGTGGCTTTGCATGGGGCTTTGGAAAAGAGAACCGTCGCTTTGGTGGAGGCGAGGGACTTCGCTGCGGGGACCTCTTCCCGGTCCACCAAGCTGTTGCACGGTGGTGTGCGTTACTTGGCTCAGGGACACCTTCATCTGGTGCGCGAAGCGCTAAGGGAGCGAGGCGTCATCATGCAGTTGGCGCCCCATTTGAGTCAGTCCTTGCCCTTTGTGGTGGCGGAAAAAAACATCCTCTCCTGGTTGGTGACAAGCCTAGGTCTGAAACTCTACGATTTGCTGGCGGGCGCACTTCGCCTGGGCTCCACACAGTGGCTCAGCGCACAGACCTTGCGCAAGCTTGTGCCCCAGATCCCTGCCACTTTTGCTGGAATCCGCTATTGGGATGGTCAATTCGAGGACGCCCGACTTGCTCTCGCACTGGCTGCCACTGCGCAGGCCGAGGGCGCACACTTGCGCAACCACACCCGGGTCACGGACCTGACGTTCACAGGGCAGGGCTGGCAGGTGGTCTTGCAGGACGAACTGAGCGGTGAAACCTGCCAATTGCAGGCCAAATGCGTGGTCAATGCGGCTGGTGTGTGGATCGATCCGATTCGTCAGCGAGCGCTCAAAGACAAGACACTGGCAGACAGGTCTGCAGTGGTGCAGTCCATTGTGAGACCCAGTCAAGGTGTTCACCTGGTGGTGGACCGGTCCGTCCTTCCCCTGCAAGAGGCAGTGCTGGTGCCGAAAACCTCGGATGGGCGCGTTCTGTTTGCGTTGCCCTGGCTGGGGTCGACCTTGATTGGCACCACCGATACGCCTCGACAGGATGCCCCTGATGAGCCGCGAGCTACGGCTGATGAGTTGAAATTTCTGTTCACCCAGACACGAGACAGTCTTGGTGTCACGCTGCGAAATGAAGATGTCCGCAGTATCTGGGTGGGGCTGCGGCCATTGGTGAGTTTTCAGTCGGATGGCAAGACGGCTGATCTGTCGCGCGAACATGTGATCGTGCGAGAGGCTCAAGGATTTGTCTCGGTTGCCGGTGGCAAGTGGACCACTTATCGTGCCATGGCCGAGGGCGTCATGCAGGCGCTGGTCAAAGCGGGGGATCTCGCTCATGGCCAATCGGCGCACACGCAGACCCACCGATTACAAGGTTATATCGATCCAGACGACTTGCCCCAGGACAGACTCCGGCGCGCACCGGGTTTGCACTTGTTGGGCAGCTATGCCTCAGAGGTTGCTCAGATAGAAGGTCATGGTCAAGTGCTGGGTTTGGGCTTGACGGAGGCGGTGGTGCGCTTCAGTGCTCGCCATGAGTGGGCGGTGACGGTAGAAGACATCTTGGCACGACGTTGGCGCATCCTTTTTCTGGATGCGCGGTTGGCGCAAAAACTGGCCCCCCGGGTGGCGGAAATCCTGCAAGAAGAGACGGGCATTGACCCGCGGCTCGACGCGTTCATGGCCGTCAGCCAACAATACATTTTCGACAATGGAGAATCTTGATGAACAAGCCTAAGCCGGTTCGCTACGGCATCATTGGTTGCGGAATGATGGGGCAAGAACACCTGCGCAACATTGCCCTGCTGCCTGGTGCCAGTGTGAGCTGCATCTTTGAGCCAGATGCAGACATGGCCGTCAGCAGCTTGAGCCTGGCGCCAGGAGCGCGTCGTGTCAACTCGGTCGCCGAGGTGGTGATGGCCGACGACGTGGACTGCCTACTGATTGCCAGCCCCAACTTCCGTCACGCTGAGCAATTGCGGGAAATCGCTGGATTGCGGCCTCTGCCGGTGTTGTTGGAAAAGCCCGCATGCACCAGTCTGGAGGATGTCCGCGACCTGGCTACCTTGGGCAAGGTTTACCCAGCACCCATCTGGGTCGCGATGGAGTATCGCTACATGCCGCCCGTGGCGCGTTTGACCGAAGAAGTTCACAGCGCACTCAACACGGGTCCTGTGAATATGCTCAGCATCCGTGAACACCGTTTTCCCTTCCTGGTCAAAGTGGGTGACTGGAACCGCTTTAACCGCTACACCGGTGGAACGCTTGTGGAGAAGTGCTGCCATTTCTTCGACCTGATGCGACACATGACTCGCAGTGAGCCTGTGCGGGTTTACGCCTCTGCCGGGGGGGATCACAACCACAAGGATGAACGCTATCCTGAAGGCGTTCCAGATATTTTGGACAACGCCTATGTTGTGGTTGACTTTGCAAGTGGGCAGAGGGCGCTGCTAGAGCTGTGCATGTTTGCCGAGGGCTCACGCTACCAGGAAGAAATCTCGGTGGTCGGGCCATTGGGCAAGGCCGAGTGTTTCGTGCCCGGCCCGGGGCGCTTCTGGCCCGCGCACCTCGGCGAGCCGCCGGTGCCCAAGGTGGTGATCAGCCCGCGCGACCCCAAAGGCCCGCGCGAGCTCGATGTGCCCGTCGATCCTGTGGCCCTGGCTGCGGGTGATCACAACGGCTCGACCTTTTATCAGCACCAGCGCTTCAATGCGGTGGTTCAGGGCTATGGCCAGGTTGAGGTTGGTCTGCGCGATGGCCTGGCCGCAGTGCTCATGGGCTTGGCCGCGCAAGAGTCAGCGCGAACCGGACAGGCCATCAGTTTGGTCCTAGGCGATTACGCGCTTTCATCCGTGTTGGATTGATCACCATGACTATCCAAACTGCTCAAAAAGCCTGCCGCCTGCTGCCAGTCCAGCAAGCTCATCGCGTGTCCACCCCTTCGGGTGTGCAGCTGCAGTCTTTGAGGGGTTGCCGACCAATCGCAGGCGAGTTTTTGAACCATCGCCTCAGTGCCTTTGGGGTTGGCCCAAAGATCATCACTGGCTTGCAAGACGCACAGCCCTTTAGGTGCCATGGCGCGCAGCCAGTGATACGGAATGTCAATGTCCAAAAGAAACGCTTGTCGCTTGGGGTTTTGAGCAGATGGGGCAAGCCAATGGGGAAAGCGCACAGCCAGATCGCTCAAGTGTTCTGCGCCCGCGCCCATCGTTTGCAGGCTGCTCATGCCTCCAGTTCCGGTGTTGTGAGGGATCACCGCAGCGATGCGCGGATCCAAAGACCCGGCCACCAAGGCGGCTTTGCCGCCACGGGAGTGCCCTGTGACAGCGATGCGCTGTCCATCAAGCCATGGGGTCAATGCCGTGATGGATTGAATGATGCCCCAAGCCCACACCGCGACGGCCGACCAGGGCGTTTCGGGCCAATGTCTGTTGACAGGGCCATCACGGGACTTGTCAAGGCAGTCCCAAGCCAATTGGGTTCTATCAAACCATGCCAAGCTGATGT
This sequence comes from Pseudomonadota bacterium, assembly GCA_041191485.1. Lineage (GTDB taxonomy): Bacteria > Pseudomonadota > Gammaproteobacteria > Burkholderiales > Burkholderiaceae_C > Limnohabitans_A. The sequence goes on along the minus strand of JBEEOS010000009.1, from coordinate 20,051 downwards.
TCTGGTCCAGGAGGGTGTTGATCGTCTCGGGCTGGAACAGATGCGGCCAACATCCGTCCGGACTGAGCAGCATCTGACGACTGGGCGCATTCAGCGGGTCAACACAATACAAAGGCCAGCTCAGCCAAGCGGGCTCGCCCACAGTTACTTGAAAAACTGTCAGTCTGTGCGCAGGGCCTATCCATTCATGAACCTTGACTGCGTGACAGCGTTCATACAGCGATGGCAAGGGGCCATACATGGCTTCGATAGCCGCCTTGTGCGGCGCATGGCCATCAAAAAGTTCATTCAATTCATTCATCATTCGTACAAACGATAGGTGATTTTTTTTGCGCTTGCTTTACATTTTCCACCACCACAACCGAAGGAGACTTTTATGAAATCATTTCAAATCTCGACACTTGCGTTGACCCTGGGGCTTGCGTCAGCTGCGGCTGCTGTGCATGCCGGTGAAGTGCGGGTCATGTGTTACCAAGACGGAGTCGAATGCGAGGTGACTGCGGATTTAGCCAAGCGTTTTGAAGCGGCCAACCCGGGCACCAAAGTCGTAGTCGACACCGTGCCCTACAAAACCATTGTGGAGCAGCTTCCTGTTCAGCTGGCCGCTGGCCAGGGGCCAGACATTGCCCGTGTCACCGATTTGGGTGGTCTGTCTAAATACTATCTGGACATTTCCAAAGACTTAAAAAACCGCAAAGCCTATGACGCCAATTTTGGTGCAACGGCTCCCTGGTTGCGTCCCTCCAGCACTGACAAAGGTGTTTATGGTTTCATGTCCCAACTGACCATGACAGGACCGTTTGTTAACAAAACATTGTTTGAACAAGCCAAGGTGCCCATGCCTGGCACACAAGCCACTTGGGATCAATGGGTTGATGCGACACGTCGTGTGGCCAAGGCCACTCAAACCAAGGCAGCCATGGCGTGGGACCGATCCGGTCACCGCTTTGCAGGTCCGGCCATCAGCTACGGTGCGAAAATTTTTGACGCGAGCGGTGAACCTGTGATCGATGCTGGCTACAAAACCACTGTTGATAAATTTGTCAGCTGGAACAAAGACGGCACCATGATGCGCGAAGTCTGGGCGGGCTCGGGGGGCTCAACCTATGCTTCCTCCATCGACGAATTTGTCAACGGCAACGTTGTGATGGTGCTGGCGGGCAGTTGGCAAATTGGCAACTTGCAGAAAAAGGTAGGAAGCAATTTTGACTGGGTTGCCGTCCCCAATCCATGTGGTTCAGCCTCCTGCTCTGGTATTCCTGGCGGAGCAGCCTGGGTAGCCTTGAAGACCAGCAAGTCGCCTAAGGAGACCGCAGCCTTCCTGGAGTTCATGTCCGGTGATGCAGCGTACGCGGAATTCACCGCCAAGACGAACAACATTCCTGCGCACGCAGGACTGGCCAAGAAGGGCGTTCAGTACACCAATGCCAGCGATGCCTCCAAGGCTGCTCTCGGCGTGTTCAGCAGTGGCGTCAGCGCGTTGTCGCCTGTGGCTTATCAGTTCCAGGGCTACAAATACAACCGCGCCATCATGCTGCCCACGGTCACGCGGGTCACCCAGGCCATTGTTGGCGAAATGAGTGTCGATGAATCCGTTGCAAAAATCAACGCCGATATGAAGGACGCTTTGCAGCAGGCGCGCAAGTAATGACGGTTGAGGCTTGGCTCCACAGGGGTCAAGCCTCCAACCTTCTTCGAGCGGAGTAACTGAGCGCCATTAGTTGCTGTGCTTTTGCGCCCGAAAGTACCCATGAATTTATTTGCTCCCTTTTTCAACTTGTTCGAGCCCCTCTTCAGGTGGGGGCAGAAATGGTTAGGTCATCAGCGCCTGGCTTGGCTCTTTGTGGCACCCAACCTGCTGGTGTTTGGTGTCTTTTGTTTTTTGCCGATCCTGATCAACGTGATCTACGCCACCACGGGTGGGGTCAATCTGATGCCTTGGCAGCGACCCTATACCGGATCTGAAAATTTTCAAATCCTATTCGAGTGCTCTAACTACGCAGACTTGTCGACGTGTCGTAAGGATATTTTCTGGCGTGCCTTGGGTAACACCTTGAAGTTCAGTATCGTGCAGGTCGCCTTGATGATCATTTTTTCTTTGGCAACGGCTTTGGTGCTCAACCGAAAAATCATCGGCCGGGGCTTTTGGCGTGGGGTTTTTTTCTATCCCGTTTTACTTTCCCCTGTCGTGGTGGCGCTGATCTGGAAATGGCTGCTGCAACGCGAGGGTGTGTTCAATGCAGCCATGGTTTCCATGGGTGCTTCGCCCATCGAATGGCTGACTCAAGGCAACTGGGCGTTTTTCTGGACGGTCTTCGTCTCGATCTGGGCGCACATGGGTTTTTACACGCTGATCCTGCTGGCTGGCTTGCAGGCCATCCCGCGCGATCTTTACGAGGCAGCGGAAATGGACAGGTCAACGCCCTGGCGAACCCTGACCAAAATCACCTTGCCCTTGTTGATGCCCAACCTGATCGTGGTCTTGGTGCTGGCGGCCATCCGTGCCGTTCAGGTGTTCGATGAGGTTTTTGTCTTGACCGGAGGCGGCCCCGGTTCGGCCACAACGTTCATTGTTCAATTCATTTACCAGACGGGTTTTGCAGAGCAGATCCACCTCTACGGATTGGCTGCGGCAGCCTCTTTGACGCTGGCTGCTTTCTTGATTGTCCTGACCCTGGCTCAACTGCGTTTAACCCGCGCACAGGAAGCAGGCAGTAAGGGGAGATGAAATGTCCATCGTTCAGTTTCTGATCAAAACAAAAGGTCGTCAACGACTGGATTGGACAGATGTGGTCAGCTATGCATACCTTGTGGCTGGACTCTTTGTCATGTTTGCCCCTGTGCTTTGGCTGGTCATGTCCTCATTCAAAACCGAGTCTGCACTGGCCCAATTCCCGCCTTCGTTTTTGCCGTATTCACAAAAATCCATCAGTGTTCAGGGGCACGCCAAAGAGCTACCCCTCTTTACTGTCAATATGGAAGATGGCACCAAGCGGCAGCTGGCCCAAATCAATCGGATGGGTATCAACGCCAATATGGTGGATCCTCAGACGCCTGATCAGCGTTTATCCGTCAACATTCAACAAAGAGAGCCTGTCAACGAGATCAAATGGGCATGGGGCAATTACGCAGACTTGTTCAAGAAATTCACGTTCGGCACCTACCTTTGGAACAGCGTCTTCATCACCGTGGTGGCGACAGCTTTGACCCTATTGTTCAACTCCATGGCGGCTTTTGCACTGTCGAAGTACCGATTCAAGGGCCAAAAGGCTGTTTTCCTGTTGATCATCGCCACCCTCATGATTCCGCCGACGATCATCCTGGTCCCGGTGTTTTTGGTCATCAATCAGGTGGGGTTACTCAACAGTTTGTGGGGTGTCATATTGCCTGCTGTGGCGACCCCGACCGGCGTCTTCCTTCTGCGGCAGTACATGCTCACCATTCCGGACGAATTGCTGGAAGCCGCAAGGATGGACCATGCCAGTGAATGGCGGATTTACTGGCGAATCATTTTGCCCTTGTCGGCGCCTGCGCTGGCCGTCTTGGCTATCTTTTCAGTCATGTGGCGATGGAATGACTTCCTGTTGCCTCTGATTGTTTTATCCCAGAACGAATATTTCACGCTGCAGTTGGCACTCAACTCTTTCCAGGGAGAGCTCAACACGCAATGGAACTACTTGCTCGCCATGACGGTGGTGACTTTGTTGCCTGTCACCGTTGTGTTTGCCTTTTTGCAGCGTTACATCACCACCGGTATTGCTGGTGCAGGTGTGAAGTGAAACTTGAATGAATGGAATAGCGCGTGTCCACACTCACTCTTGAAGATATTGAAAAAACTTTCGAGCAGACGAAAGTCATCCATGGCATCGATCTGCAAGTCGATGACGGAGAGTTTGTCGTTTTTGTTGGTCCGTCGGGTTGCGGCAAATCGACCTTGCTGCGCATGATCGCTGGTCTGGATGACCCTACTGGCGGCCAGATTCTGATTGACGGTCAGTCCGTCAATCAAGTGGGTGCAGCCGATCGAGGCTGCGCCATGGTCTTTCAGTCCTACGCCTTGTATCCGCACATGACCGTGTATGCCAACATGGCCTTTGGACTGGAAAATGCCAAGGTGCCCAAGTCTGAAATCGAGCATAAGGTCAAATCTGCTGCAGAGATGCTGCGTCTTGACCAGATGCTGCACCGCAAGCCAACACAGTTGTCGGGTGGGCAGCGACAACGCGTGGCCATCGGTCGTGCCATCGTGCGCAATCCGAAGATATTCCTGTTTGATGAACCCCTTTCCAATTTGGATGCCGAATTGAGGGTGTCCATGCGCACTGAGCTTCGTGAGCTTCACCAGCGTTTGAAGTCCACCATGATTTACGTGACCCACGACCAGGTCGAAGCCATGACAATGGCCGACAAAATCGTCGTGCTTCGTGCGGGAAAAGTCGAGCAAGTGGGCAGCCCGCAGACCCTTTACGAGCGTCCTTGCAACACCTTCGTTGCGGGATTCATCGGCAGCCCGCGCATGAATTTCATTCCTTTGAGCGAAATTCCTCAAGACCATGAGGTGCTGCTGGGGCTGCCGGTGGGTACGGCAGAGATCGGTGTCCGTCCGGAGCATTTCAGGATCTGTGCTGACCACCTAGGCTTGAAGGTTAAAGTGATCAGCTCCGAATACCTTGGCGCACAGCGCTTGGTGCAGGCTCAATTGGGCGAGAAGGTGCGGATCGAAATCCTGGTTCAGGGCAGTCAAACGATTGAACCGGGAGCGACTCTGTGCATTGAAGCCGATCGCATCCATGTCCATGCGTTTGATGCCCAAGGCTTGCGCTGCTCAGGAGAGGCATCTTGAAGCCGATCGAGGGCGACGCATGGGACGTTCATCCAGGCGTCGGAAAGGCCGATGCCCGTCTGGCGTTGGAGGACGGCGGCCAGCTCAGCCTGGTTTTTCTGTCGCCCACCATGGCCCGCGTCTGCTGGCGACCGGCAGCTGATTTCAGGGAGCCCCGTACGTGGTCGATCGCACCGCAGGGGCATGGCGATGTTCCGTGGACAGGACGAGCTCGCGAAAGCATTGATGGGTTTGACCGCCCAGCACTGAACGTTGTGGAGCCCACAAGGCTCTCAACCTCCTCATTGTCGGTGCAAATGCTGGCGCAACCAGGGCAGGCCGTGCGCTTGATTTGGTCTGATCCACGTCGTGACGCTGTCTTACTGGAAGATCGAGTCACGAGCGCATACCTTCACGAGCGTCGAACTGGTCTGATTCGCCACAGTGTGGTCCGCCACGTCGGTGAGCATTATTACGGTTTGGGCGACAAGACGGGACCTTTGAACCTGCATGGGCGTCGTCTTCGTTGTCTGGGGCAGGACTCCATCGGTTATGACCCTCGCACTGGCGACCCCTTGTACAAACATTGGCCCTTTGTGATGACCCGAACCCTGGATGGGCTATGGGTCGGCACTTATTACGACACCTTGTCCGCCTGCACTTTCGACCTGGGGTGTGAGCACGACAACTACCATGGCTTATTCAGAAGCGTGGATATCGATGATGGCGATCTTGACCTTTACATCATGTCAGGAACGTCGCCTGCGGAGGTGCTCGCACAATTTGTTCGACTCATTGGAGGGACCCATCTGCCACCGAAATGGACCTTGGGTTTTGCGCAAACCGCGATGGGGCTTGCGGACGCTCCTGATGCGCAAGTCCAATTGGATCGCTTCATCGATGAGTGTCAGCAGCACCGGATGCCGATCTCTTCGTTTCACTACGGGTCAGGCTATTCCAGTCGGGGCAAACAACGATACGTCTTCACTTGGAATACCCAGAAGTTCCCCGACCCCGAAAGTCTCAATGCCAAGTTCCATGCCGCTGGCATGCGATTGGTAGCGAACCTCAAACCCTGTTTGTTGGATGACCATCCAGCGTATGCCATGCTGAAAAAAGAGCGTGCTTTCATAGAGCATCGCGAAGAAGGCGTACCTGTTGTCGAGCCTTATTGGGACGGCGTTGGCTCCCACCTGGATTTCACCAAACCCCAGGCCGTGGATTGGTGGCAGTCTCAACTGCGTTCTCAAATTCTCGCCAAAGGCATTGAGATCGGATGGAACGACAACAATGAATACGCCATTGCCGCAGAGGACGCCTACAGCAGTGGATTTGGACAGGAGATCCCGATTCACCGCTCACGTCCCTTGCACGCCTTGCTCATGACCCGGGCTACTTTTGAAACCCAATTGGCGTGGCAGCGTGAGCATAACAACCAGGACCACGCATTCACCGTGACCCGCGCGGGACCTCCCGGCATTCAGCGCTACGCTCAGACTTGGTCAGGTGACAACACGACAAGCTGGGACACCCTCAAATGGAACATCCGCACGGGTCTGCAAATGAGTCTCTCAGGCATGTTCAATGTGGGGCATGACGTTGGCGGATTTTATGGACCAGTTCCGGACGCCGAGTTGTTCGCCAGGTGGGTGCAGGCCTGCGCATTGAATCCGCGCATGGTGATGAACTCATGGAAAGCGGGCAATGTGAGCAATCTCCCCTGGATGCATGCGTCAGTGGTAGACACAGTGCGACAAGCGCTGAACCTGCGCTATCGCTTGATGCCTTACTTGTGGCAATGTTTCGAAAAAGCGAGCGCTGAATCGCTGCCCATCATCAGGCCGACATTCTTTACCTTTCCAGACGATCCCCAGTGCCTGGAAGATTGCGATGAGTTCATGTTGGGCGAGAGCCTGCTTGTGGCTCCTGTGGTGGAGCAGGGCGCAACCCAAAGAACCCTCTACCTGCCCCAACTTGCTCCGGGCCTGTATTGGGTGGATTTTGACTCCCGGCAGAAATACAGGGCGGGGAGCCATTGCACCGTGCAAGCGGGTCTCGATCGTTTGCCGCTGTTCGTGGTTGAGGGTGCTCATATCCCCGTCGCTGCTCCCCAGGAAGGGGCTGTGGCGCGCCATGATGATCCGATCAGCGAGGTGCTCCGTTTCTGAGTGCTGCCCTGACACCAATATCTGAGGGTTTTCCTCGCGGGGGTGTAAGGGCGATCACTGCGTGATCTCAATCCAATTCGGGTTGGCTCCTACAGCGATGCGTTGCAGCAGTCGCAGTGCACCGGTTTCGGGTTCGATTTCGTAGCAACTCACATGGTGTGAAGTCTGTCCAGCCACCAGCAGGAACTTGTCATCCGGGCTCACGCAAAATCCACGAGGCTGCGATTCAGTGTTGACATGTTCAACCAGTTGCAATTGATACGTCTCGGGGTTGATGGCAAAGACGGCCAATGTGTGACTGCCACGTTCACTCGAAAACAGAAATTTGCCGTTACGGGTGATGTGCAGGTCTGATGCCCAGGGTGATGCTGGCGACTCGTCAGGCATTGTCTTCACCGACTGCATCAATTGCAGGAGACCGTGTTGCTGATCAATCCGATAGACAGCAATATGGGCATCAAGTTCATGCAGCACGTAAAGGACTTGCCCATTGGGATGAAAGCGAAAGTGCCTAGGTCCCGATCCCGGTGGACTTTGATAGACACGGCCCTTTGAAACTTCGACCCTGCGGCTGGTGCTGTCCCAGGGCCATTGCAGAAGCTCATCACTGCCCAACACAGCAGCAAAGAGAAACCGGTTGTGGGGGTCCAAAGCCACGCTGTGTGCATGTCTTCCAGTCGCAATGATTTGGCAGGGTGGCTCAACCGTGCCGTCGCTGCTCAGGGGATGAATGAATACGGCATCGTGTTGATAGGAGGCTCCATACAGGCGTTGCCCCTGCGCGTCCAGGCTCAGGTAAGCCAAACTGGCCTGGACGAGACACTCTCCTTTCAATCTGAGCTGGCCTGATGCGTGATCTACGGCCAAGGCGAGAATGGCCATCGGTTCGCTGCGTCTGGCGACATACAAATGCGAGTCATCAGGGCTGAGCGCCATAGGCATGAGGTTTCCGCCAAGGGTAAGCGTCGAGCGCGGCTCCAGCAGGCCCTGCGGCGACAAACTCAAGACATGTACATCACCGCTATCGGCATTAGATACAAACACGAAACGCATGACTTGAACGCTTTTTAATCGGGGCGGTCTGTGGCGGCGCCAGTTCTACACCTGTGCTCCGCATCCACTTCAGTCGCGTGAACGGCAAGATCAACGCCAGCAGCTATCACAACACTTGTCAGCATCTGTTACATTGCGCTTTCACTTCAACTCATCGGTTATCGTACAACAAATGTGCTTTAAGCCAGATGTCGTTAGTCACCGGGGATACCCTCATGGTTTTGGATCTAGCCCGTCGAAACAAGTCGCGCACATTGTCCGCCGAATTGGCACAGTTATTGATCACGCGCATCCGAAGCGCAGAATACCCCACAGGTAGCAAGCTGCCCAAAGAGGCAGACCTGATGACCGAATTCGGCGTCAGTCGTACCGTGGTGCGCGAGGCCATTTCATACTTGCAAGCCGTCAACATGGCCGAGACCCGACACGGGATCGGGACATTTGTGCTCCAAGCCGAGGAGGTCACACCCTTCCAAATTCAGGCCCATCAGTTGGGCACTCTTCGCGATACGATTGACTTGCTCGAACTGCGTGTGGGTATCGAGTCCGAGGCTGCTGCGATCGCTGCTGTGCGCCGCACGCAGGCCAATCTGTTGGCCATGAGGTGTGCGCTGGATGACATCTCACAGGCACTCCATGAGGGCCGCGATGCTGCAGCGGCAGATTTTCAGTTCCACCGAGAGATCGCCCTGGCTACACAAAACCGCCATTTTGCGCAGGTTATGTCGATGCTGGGCCCCGGTGTCATCCCGCGGGTTCGCTTGACACCGAGCATTGAGGAAAGTAGCAACAGTATGCTGTACCTGAGCATGGTGCATCAGGAGCACGAAAGCATCTACAACGCCATTGTCAACCAGGATGTTGACAGCGCGCGCGCGGCGATCCGTACACATTTATCCAACAGCCGCGAACGCTTGAAAAAGCGAGATGTCCTGTCTGCGAAGTGACAAAAGCTGGTGCAAACCCGCAGGGTCTGGATGTGGGCGGGTTATATGATGTCTGCTGACTAATTTGAAAACCTGGTATGAACTCAACTCCGATTGTTCAGCGCATGCAGGTCATCCCGGTGGCTGGCCGCGATGGCATGCTCCTTAACCTCAGTGGTGCCCATGCGCCGTTTTTCACCCGCAATTTGGTTGTTTTGACGGACAGCAGCGGGAACACAGGCGTAGGAGAGGTGCCTGGTGGCGAAAAAATCCGTCAAACTCTTGAGGAAGCGCGCCCATGGGTGCAGGGGCAAGCCATCGGTCACCACAACAGTATTCTTAACCGCATGCGACAGCAGTTTGCTGACCGCGATGCGGGCGGGCGCGGAACGCAGACCTTTGATCTGCGCATCGCCATCCATGCCGTCACAGCGGTTGAAAGCGCCTTGCTCGACTTGCTTGGGCAGCACTTGGAAGTTCCCGTTTGCGCCTTGTTGGGAGAAGGACAACAACGCTCGCAGGTGCAAATGCTGGGATATTTGTTCTACATCGGCGATCGCCGTAAAACTGATTTACCCTACCGTAGCGAGCCGGGTGCAGACAATGACTGGTTTCGCCTTCGCCATGAAGAGGCCCTCACATCCAAGGCGATTGTCGATTTAGCCAAAGCGGCAAATGCACGCTACGGCTTTCAGGATTTCAAGCTCAAAGGCGGAGTCTTGCGTCCTCAAGAAGAAGTCGAAGCGATTGCGGCTTTGCATGAAGCCTTCCCGCAGGCGCGTATCACCCTCGATCCTAATGGCGGCTGGATGCTCAAAGAAGCTGTGAGTGTTCTGCGCGACATGCACGGTGTGCTGGCCTATGCCGAAGACCCCTGTGGCGCTGAAGGCGTGTTTTCCGGTCGTGAGGTCATGGCCGAGTTCCGTCGGGCAACTGGCTTGCCAACGGCCACCAATATGGTGGCTACTGACTGGCGCGAAATGGCACACAGCCTGCAATTGCAATCGGTAGACATTCCACTGGCAGACCCCCATTTCTGGACTTTGCAAGGCTCAGTGAGAGTTGCTCAGCTGTGTCAAATGTACGAATTGACCTGGGGTTCGCACTCCAACAATCACTTCGATGTGTCGCTGGCCATGTTCACCCACTGCGCCGCAGCCGCGCCGGGCAAAGTCACAGCCATCGATACCCACTGGATCTGGCAAGACGGTCAGCACCTGACGCGAGACCCTTTGCAAATTCAGGGTGGTTTTGTCCAAGTGCCCCAAAAACCGGGTCTGGGCGTGGAGCTGGACATGGACGCGGTCATGCAAGCCCATGCACTCTATCAACAACACGGTTTGGGTGCCCGAGATGACGCCATGGCCATGCAATACCTTATCCCCGGCTGGACCTTCAACAACAAGAAACCCTGTCTGGTGCGGTAACCCAGTCTGACGGACCACGCCAACGACACCATTTGTGACGAGGAAAAGATGAGCATCGGGGTTATTTGCGTGGAAACCAATGGAACAACCATGGTCTCCAAAGCATTCTCTAGCCAGCTCAGTGCGCTCAGCGCTTGATTAGCCGTAACCTGACCCAACAAGGACCTGACGTGGATATTCGCACCAACACCTTCAAACGAGCCCTTCAATCCGGGCAACGCCAAATCGGTTTGTGGTCACACTTGTGCAGCCCGATTTCTACCGAAATCCTGGCGCACTGCGGCTACGACTGGCTGCTCCTGGATATGGAGCACTCCCCCAACGATCTTCAAGAGCTGCTGGCGCAGCTGCCGGTCGTAGAAAGCAGTCCTACGCACCCGATCGTACGTCCTCCATGGAACGACATGGTGACCTTCAAACGCTTGCTCGATATCGGTGTGCAAACCCTGTTGGTGCCTTATGTTCAGACTGCGCAAGAGGCCCAGCAAGCGGTGTCCTATACCCGCTACCCGCCCCACGGCGTGCGCGGCTACGCAGGTGCACCACGCGCCAGTGGGTATGGGCGCGTCAAAGACTACGCGCACCTCAGTGCCAATGAAGTCTGCGTTCTCGTGCAGGTCGAGACGCTAGAGGGTCTGCGCAACCTGGAGGCCATTGCCAATGTCGATGGTATCGATGGCGTCTTCATCGGCCCCGGCGATTTGTCTGCCGCCATGGGCCACCTTGGCAACCCCAAACACCCTGAAGTGCTGGCCGCTATCGATGACGCCATCGCACGCATTCGTGCCTGCGGCAAAGCGCCAGGTATCCTGACCGGAGACGAAACCTTGGCCAAACATTATTTGGCCATTGGCGGTATTTTTGTAGCTGTCGGTGCCGACCAGAACCTCCTGCGTGACAGTGCGCAAGCCTTGGTCAAACGCATTCAGACCTAACCGGTTGGAGCCATCCATATGCCCAAGCAAACAGCATCCGTCCTCAAATTCAATCGCCTGTTGTTGACGGGCGCCGCCGGTAATTTAGGCAAGGAACTCCGCCCCCGACTCAAAAGTTACTGCCAAGTGCTGCGCTTGAGTGATCGCAGTGACATGGGCGATCCTGCCAAGGGTGAGGAAGTTCACATCGCATCCCTCGAAGACAAAAGTCAGATGATGGAACTGCTCAAAGGTGTAGATGCCGTGGTACACATGGGGGGCATCTCGACTGAGCAGCCTTGGGAGCCCATCCTTGCAGGCAACATCATTGGTGCAGTCAATCTTTATGAAAGTGCCCGGCTCAATGGGGTCAAACGCATCATCTTTGCAAGCTCTAACCACGTCACTGGCTTTTACCGTCAAGACGAAGTCCTGACCCCCAGGTCGGCTCCCAAACCCGATGGGTTCTACGGCTTGTCCAAAGCGTTCGGTGAAGATCTGGCACAGCTGTATTGGGATCGCTGGGGCATCGAAACTGTCAGCGTCCGCATCGGCTCCTCCTATGTTGAACCTAAAGATCGACGGATGCTTTCGACCTGGCTCAGCTATGACGACCTTGAACGGTTAGTGGTAGCCGCGCTGACCGCGCCGATAGTAGGTCACAGCATCATCTACGGCGTCTCCGACAACCAGTCCACATGGTGGGACAACACGCTCTCCAGCCACATTGGTTACCGCCCCCAGGATGCTTCGGATGTGTTTCGTGCGCAAGTCGAAGCCAGGCAGCCAACAATCGACATCAAAGATCCAGCGGCCATTTATCAAGGCGGGGCATTTGTCAAAGCGGGTTGGTGATTTACAGCCTCTGAGTTTTCAACAGCGCGACCAGCAGGCCCGTCTTTTCACCCCAGTGTGACCCGATTGCGCCCGCATTGCTTGGAGGCGTACATGGCATCATCTGCGCGTTTGAGGATCTCTGTGATGGCTGTGTCATCCCGCCTGAACAGGGTCACGCCAATGCTGATGGTGATGCGCAGATCTCCTGCATCGGTGGGGATCGGTGTAACTTCAACGTGGTGGCGTAACCGATCGGCCGTCTCCATCGCTTGTTCAGCTGTCGATGAAGGCAGGATCACGGCAAATTCTTCGCCGCCTACCCTGCCGGCGATGTCATTCTTGCGAAGGTACTGTTTCATGAGGCCGGCAAGCTTGATCAAAACTTCATCACCTACGGCATGTCCGTATTGATCGTTGACCTTCTTGAACCAGTCGATATCCAGCATCAACAAAGCACTGGTCAATGGTGATTGCAAGCAGTGTTCGCGTTCACGTTCGAATAGAGCATCAAATTGACGCCGATTGAACAAACCGGTCAGACCGTCGAGTGAAGCGAATTTTTCCAGTTCGAGGATTTGTTTGCGACGCTCGAGGGTGTGCGTCAGGGATTCGCAAACGCCTTGAAGGACGTACCAGTCCTCGTCGGACCAATGTGGCTTTTGACCATGGGTGCTGAGCATGGCCAGCATGTACTCGTACTGGTCTGGCAGGTGAATGGTCGCGGCCTCAAAAGCCTGAATATGGCCGGCTGTTTTGTGCGCCGTCTCAAGTTGCATGTGGCCGTGCGAATCTTCCCGAGCATGATGCAATGCTTTGGTGATGCTGGCGGTGGTTGCGGGGTCAAGGGCTGTTTGGCAATAAAACCATGAACGAATCAGGTGAGGGGATGGCCCCTGTTCGCGGTAACACAACCAGACAGAAGAGGCGCCGAATTGATTGGCAAGTTGTTCCAGCGCCCACTCGATGGGCTCATCCTGGGGCCTGGTGTTGGTCATGCTCAGGCGCTTGGCGATTTGACTTTGCACCGCTTGCAAACGGAGCAGGCGATCCATGATTTTGTACATGCGGTACACGATGTAGGAAATCATGAGAATCAATGCCACCATGGTCAGGCTGACGAACCGGGTTTCACGCTCAAAAGTGTCTTTGAGCGCTTGTTGATGGTCGTTCAAACGCTTCGAGAGCTCGCTCAAGCTTTCATTGAAAATGTGCTTGTTTTCCAGGTAAGTTGAACTCAGCAGCAGACCGGAGGCAGGTCGGGTCTTGTTCTGTCGGATCAATTCCATCGCTTGTTGCTCGGTGGTGATCAACTGAGCGGATGCAGTTTCGATCCTCGAAATATCAATCTCTTCCTCTGCCAACAATTGGGCACTGGTATGGACCGCAAGGCTCAATTTTCTGTAGGCATCTGTGCCCTGCTTTCCCCAGTCGATGTCACCGGTGTAAGTGATCATGCGGGTGGCGGTGTCGATTTCGCTTTGGAGAAGACGAATCGATTCGGCGGTTTGAATCAATTGCACCTGATGGGCAGTCACATCGGTAAACCGCTGTGTGGTTCGCCATCCCAGATAAATGACCAGACAGGCCGCAATCGCCAGGACAGCGAACCACTGAGTCAGGTGTCTGTAGCTCTTGGCGTTCATGTGTTTTCCAGTGACTGAGAATAATGCATGACTGACGGCAACGCGCACCCATAGTCTATTCCAACAGGATGTCAGTCCGAATCTTTGGGGGTCAGTTGAAATTGAGTGGTGACAAAGCTGTTTTTTGAGAGTCCAATTCAATCATGAATGATCGTACTTTCAGTTTTGACCTGCGACAGGTGGTGTATGCCTTGTCGGACGCGCTCGACTTGGTGGGTGTGGACGATGTGGCGCACGGCAAGCGGGTAGGCATCATGTCGGCCAATTGTGCCAAGGTCCTGGGCTGGAGCGAGGATGAGCAGGCCCTGATGTTTGATCTGGGCATGTTGCACGACATTGGCGTTTCTTCCACCCAGACGCATTTGCACCTCTTGCAGGAGTTTGATTGGCCCGACGCACAAGGCCACGCGAAGTTTGGCTGTCAACTGCTCCAGGCTTTTGAGCCGCTGGCCCACCTGGCTTTGCCAGTGCGGTATCACCACACCCGCTGGGATCAGTTGACGCAGGGGGTGGAGGATGCGCTCACGCCGCAGCAGGCCCTGCAAGCCAACCTGATTTATTTGACAGACCGGGTCGATACCTTTGCCGCGCCGCATTACGGAGGTCAGCTGTTTGACCATGTGGATGACATTCGCTCGCGCGTGCGCTCGGTGTCGGGAACCTACTTTGCCCCCGAATTGGTGGAAGGCTTTGTCCAGGCCTCACAGTCCGAGGCGTTCTGGTTCATGCTGGAGCCGCGCTCAGTGCAGCTGTACCTTCAGGATCAATTGGGGCGAGGTCAACGTCCCCGTGTCGGGTTGCAGGAGTTGCGTGCTCTGGCTTTGATATTCGGGCGCATTGTGGATGCCAAAAGCCCATTCACGGCCACCCATTCGCAAGGGGTGGCCCGACTGGCGCGCTTGCTGGCCGCAAAAATGGGGATCGACCCGCTCACGTGCGACAAGCTCGAAATTGCAGGCTTGCTGCACGATCTGGGCAAGCTGCGCGTGCCCGACGAGGTGCTCAACAAGACCGACAAGCTCGATGCGCATGAGCGGCACATCATGAATGCGCACAGCTTCGAGACTTTTCAGATTTTGCGAAAAATCGATGGCTTCGAAGACATTGCCATCTGGGCCGCTTACCACCACGAGGAGCCCGGTGGATCTGGCTACCCGTTTCACGTGCCCGAGGCGGGACTCTCCCTGGAGGCCCGGATTTTGCGTGTGGCCGATATTTTGCAAGCGGTGGCACAGGACAGGCCCTACCGGGCGGGCATGAGCGAAGATGAGATTCGTGGACTGCTGCAGGAATTGACGGCTCAGAACAAACTCGACGCAGCGGTGGTTGATGTCGTGCTGTCAAATATGGGGGCCTGCCTGGATGCGGCTTTATTGAAATAGAAGGTTCATTTATGCGTTGGATACATGCATGCAAGTCTTTGGTGCTTGTGACTTTGATGGGGGCGGGATGGGTTCAGGCCGCACCGGCTGTGGACAAGCCCCCCGTCTTGATCGGTTTTGATGGAGCCTATGGTCAGAAAACCAACACGGCCCCGCTCATGATCGAGTTGGGGGCGCAGATCGCCATTGAGGAAATCAACCAGGCAGGCGGCGTGCTTGGCGGGCGACCGCTGAAGCTGGTGACCACCGACAACAAAGGCGTGTCTGCACGTGGCAAGGACAATTTTGTGGAACTGGCCAGCATGAAAGACATGGTGGCGGTGCTGGGGGGCAAGTACAGCCCGATCAGCGTGGAGGTTGTGCCGGAAGCCCAGCGGCTCAAAGTCCCCTTGATCAGTGTGTGGGGCTCGGCCGATGAGATCACCGACCACAACTTCAAACCCTCCTACTCGTTTCGGCTGTCTTTGAAAGATGAGTGGGGTGTGGAGGCCATGATCAAACGCATGGCTGGCAGCTTCAAGGCGCAGCGTGGGTGCGCCCTGTTGCCCAATACGGCCTGGGGGCGATCGGCAGAGAAGGTCATCCAGGCGCGTTCAGGCCGATGGGCAGTGACCTTCCCTGTGGTGGCTTGGTACAACTGGGGCGATCAGTCTTTTGCCGCAACCTACCGATCCTGTCTGGATGCGAAAACCCAAGCTCTTTTGTTTGTGGGCAATGAGAAAGAGGCCGCGGTCCTGATCAAGGAGATCGTGCAGTTGCCGGTTGACCAGCGCTTGCCGGTGGTGGCTCATTGGGGAACGGTGGGCGGTGTTCTGCATGAGCTGGTGGGCGATGCTCTGTTGCAACTCAAGTTTGATGTGGTCCAGACCTTCACCTTCATCAACAATCCACGCCCGAAGGCCCGGCAGCTGGCCAGGAAATTGATGCAGCGCAAGCACTATGCGTCCGAGGCGGCCATTCCCAGCCCGGTGGGGGCGGTGCATGCCTACGATACGGTGCATTTGCTGGCGCTGGCCATTGCGCAGGCCAAGACCACGGATGCCGCCAAAATTCGTACGGCTCTGGAAAACCTTCCCCCCTACGTGGGGGCCGTGAGAGACTATCAGCGTGCGTTCACACCCACTCGGCATGACGCCCTGGGGCCTGAACAGTTGCTTTTTGTGCGCTTGACGCCAAAAGGCGAGTTGATTCCTGTGCATTGACCCTTTGCTTATGACCCAAGCCGTGTCGCTCCACGAACAAATCAGTCGCAAACTTTCTGCGATTTTGGCCTACTACATCGGGGGCACTGCCGCGCTGATTTTCTTGTTGGCTTTGCTCGGCATTGGGTATTTCCATAAAAAACAGCTCGAGCAGTACGAAGCCCTGGTGGCCACCAAATTGTCGGCAGAGTTGACGGCTGTGTTGCGCGAGTCCGATTCTGTGGGCAACTCCACCGTGGTGTGGACGGGCTTGACCGATTCTGTGGGGCGGGAAATTTATCTCAAGCCCTTGCTTGAGCGCATCAACAAAAACTCCAGCCACCAAATGGATCTGCTGGACTACAGGGGGCGCGATTACATCGTGACGCCCAAGGCTGCGCAGACGCCCCGACTTTCTGCGCAAGCCATTCAAAAGACCATCGAGACCTCGACTGTCCAGGCGGAGCTGTATGGCGAGCCTGGGCAGCGGATATTGTTGTTTGCGCTGCCCATCTCGGCACCGTTTGCCGATGGTGTCTTGGGCCTGATGCTGACCTCGATCAACCTGGATGAGGAGTTGAAAAACCTGAATTTGCCTGCTGATCTGGAGGTGGATCTGGCTTTGGGAAGTCCTACCAAGCTTGAAGACAAGGGCTTGCTGACCCAATGGTTCTCGGTGCCTGTCCGGTTTGAAAAATTCAAAATCCCGCTTCAAGTCAACATCGCCAGACCCATTTGGAGCTGGATGTCCTTGGCGCTGGTGTTGGTTGCGGTGCTGTTGGTTGCCGGGTATTGGCTTTTCACGACCTTGAGCCAATGGGCCACCCAATTTTCAAAAACAATGACGCAGCGTATCCGGCGCTTGGTGGACGTGACTGCAAAGGTGGCGAGTCAGCCTGATGTGGAAATCGAGCCCGACCTGCAGGGCGACGAGATTTCTGAAATGTTCGCCGCCATTCAGAGCATTGTTTTGCGCCAACGCCAGACGCATCAAAAGTTGTTGGTCTCTTCGCGCGTGTTTGAGACTGCCGCAGAAGCCATCCTGATCACCGACAGTGATGGGTGTGTGGCCGATGTCAACGAGGCCTTGTTGAAGATCACCGGATATCAACGCTCCGAGTTGATGGGGAAACCGGCAGGACTGCTTTATAAATTCAACGAAGTCGACAGTGATGGTCAGAACATTGGGGCCGCAGTGCGCAGCTGTGGGGAGTGGCGGGGAGAGACGTATTTTCTGACGCGCGAGCAGGACCGCATACCTGTGATGATGGCGGTGTCTTCGCTGGCGGATTCTCGGCATCGCAATCTGGGCAATGTGGCGATCATTTCCGACATCCGGCAGATCAAACAGGTTGAGCACCAACTGCGACAGTTGATCTATCAAGACCAATTGACCGGCTTGCCCAACTACCGTGCATTCTCCGAGCTGGTGGATCAAAAGATCCGCGACATTGAGCGTGGCAAAGGCGATGGATTTGTTCTGTTGTTCATTGACCTCGATTACCTCAAACACGTCAATGACAGCTATGGTCATGAGCAAGGCGACCAGGTGATCATTCAGTTTGCAAAGTATCTGCAAGACAAACTGCCACAGCCCCATTTTCTGTGTCGTCGATCCGGGGATGAATTCATCGCAGTGATCGAAACCTCCCCTGGTGATGCTTCAGCCAAAGAGAGGTTGACCTCGGCCATGGGTAGCCTGGGCCATACCGTGTCTTTGGGGCCGGATCTGACCCATCGGATGTCTTTTTCGGCGGGCGCAGCGGCTTATCCGGAGCATGCCAAAACCGTGCAGGAGCTGCTGGTGCTGGCGGACTCGGCCTTGCTGTTCTCCAAAGAGGCAGGGCGTTCGCGCATGACCTGGTTGAATGCCGACATTGTGGCTCGCATTCAGCGGCGACACCAACTGGAAATGCGTTTGCCCGAGGCCGTGCGCCAGAGAGAAATTTATCCGATCTATCAGGCTGAGGTGGATTTGCGTGACGGGCAGGTCACCGGGTTTGAAGCCTTGGCGCGCTGGCGTGATGATGAGCTGGGGGACGTCTCTCCCGCAGAATTCATCGCAGTGGCGGAAGACATGGGTCTGATTGATCAGATCACCGAAGTATTGCTCGAAAAACTGGTGATCGATACACCCTTGATCCGTGAACGTTTTGCGGATGCGAAGGTGGCTTTCAATGTGTCACCGAGGCTGCTGTCTGACCGCCGAATTGCCCAGCGCTTGAAGGCCTACCGTGAATCCGGTGAGCTCGATTGTGCGAACCTGGTCATGGAGGTGACTGAAAGTGATCTGATGCAGGATGTGTCCGGCGTTCTGGATCAACTCAACGAAATCAAGGCGCTGGGCACGGAGCTGGCCATTGATGATTTTGGTCAACAGTATTCATCCCTGTCGCGATTGGCGAACATGCCCATTCACAAGCTCAAGATTGACAGCTCATTTGTTTTTGCCTTGCGCGATGAAAGCAACGTCAAAGTGGTGGACTCGATCATGGCGCTGGCCAAGACCATGAACCTGCAAGTGACCGCCGAAGGCGTGGAGCAGGAATATCAGCGGCAGAAACTGCTGGAGATGGGGTGCACCCGCGCACAAGGCTTTTTGTTCGCAAAGCCCGTGCCTCTGGACCTTGTTCTGGTTTTGCCGCAGAAACTCATTCCTCAGGATACTGCTGCGCAATGGCGGTGAACAGCTCAAAGTGCTCCAGAAAAGTGTCCACGATTTCGGGGTCAAACTGCCGCCCACGACCATCGGCAATGATTTGTTTGGCTTTTTCAAAGCTGAAAGCCGGTTTGTAGACGCGTTTTGTGATCAGCGCGTCAAACACATCGGCAATGGCCATCAGCTTGGCAGCCAAGGGGATTTCATTCCATTTAAGGCCATCGGGGTAGCCTGAGCCGTCCCAATGCTCATGGTGCCAATGGGCAATTTGCTTGGCGAGGGTAAGAAACTCCAGTGATGCCTCGGCATCTTTTTCGGCAGCCTCGATAGCGTGTGCGCCTAAGACGGCGTGGGTACGCATGACCTCCCACTCGATGGGCGTCAAGGGGCCAGGCTTTCGCAGAATCAGGTCTGGAATGCCCACTTTCCCGATGTCATGCAAAGGGGCAGAGCGTGCCATAAGGTCCACGGTACGGTCGGACAGGCTCAGGGTGTATTTGGGGTTTTTCTGCAGGAGTTTGGCCAGCGTACCTACATACAGGGATGTGCGTAAGACGTGTCGGCCCGTTTCGTTGTCACGCGTTTCGGCCAGGCGTGCCAGGGCGCGAATGGTGACGTCCTGAATTTGTTCGTTCTCGTGCATGCGGCGGCGCACTTCGGCTTCCAGGCCGGTGTTTTGATCGCGCAACAGCTGATTGGCTTGTCGCAGCTGGATTTGGGTTTTGATCCGTGCGAGCAAAATGGCTTCGTTGGGCGGTTTGGTGATGTAGTCGGCGGCGCCCAGGCCCAAGCCCTTTTCTTCATCCTGAACGGTATCGATGCCGGTCAGGAAGATCACAGGCAGGTCGCGTGTGCGCACGTCCATCTTGAGCAATTCGATGACGGCATACCCGTCGAGCACCGGCATGACAATGTCCAGCAGGATGATGTCTGGCTGCTCTGAGCGCGCCAAGGTCAGTCCTTCGCCGCCGTCTTTGGCCATCAGGACTTTGTAGCCTCCGTGTTCGAGCTGACGACGAATCAGGGTGGCTTGAATCGG